>CACZBZ010000013.1:29773-33773 GCA_902779505.1 uncultured Lachnospiraceae bacterium | reverse complement strand
CAAGACACTGCTTTTCAGCGACAGTCTTGATTTTGAGAGAGCAACAAAGATTAAGAAATATTTTGAAGGCAAGACAAAGACAGCCTTCGGAATCGGAACATATATCGCCAACGATACAAAGGTTCCGCCTCTTAACATCATCATGAAGACCACAGCCTGCAACGGTATGGATGTTGCTAAACTTTCGGATGTTGAGAGCAAAGGAATGTGTAAGAATCCGGACTACATCCATTATCTTAAGAGATGTATAGAATGGCGTATGAATCATGACGTTGGAACAATAAGATAGTTTGGAACAATGCGAAAGAGCGTCCTCGTGGCGCTCTTTTTATTATATGATGAAAAAAAAGTCTGCCATGCGATATGCATGACAGACTTCTCTGTATCAATAATAAATTACTGCTTACATCAGATAAATTACTGCTTACATCAGACAGTGCCGATTAAGCATTAACGATCTGACCAAAGTCAGGCTTAAGAGCTGCACCACCGATAAGACCACCGTCGATGTTAGCCTTAGAAAGGAGCTCAGCAGCGTTGGAAGCGTTCATAGATCCGCCATACTGGATACGAACAGCCTCAGCTGTAGGAGCATCATAAAGCTCTGCGATTGTCTCACGGATCATCTTACATACTTCTTCAGCCTGGTCAGCTGTAGCTGTCTCGCCTGTTCCGATAGCCCAGATAGGCTCGTAAGCGATAACAAGTTCCTTAACCTGATCAGCTGTTACGTCTGTAAGATCCCATGTGATCTGTCTCTTAATCCACTCTGCATATGTACCTGCCTTACGAAGAGCAAGTGACTCACCACAGCAAAGGATAGGCTTTAAGCCTGAAGCAAATGCCTTCTTAACCTTCTGGTTGATAAGAATATCGTTCTCTCCGAAGATATCTCTTCTCTCAGAATGTCCGATGATGATGTACTCAACACCTGCATCCTTAAGCATGGGAGCAGAAATCTCACCTGTGAATGCACCCTTGTCCTCGATGTAGAAGTTCTCAGCACCAAGATGTACATTAGAGCCCTTGATAGCCTCAGCTACAGGTACGATATCGATAGCAGGAACGCAGTATACTACGTCAACAGCATCGTTCTTAACCAGATCCTTAAGTGTTGCAACTAACTCAACAGCCTCACTGGGAGTCTTGTTCATCTTCCAGTTACCTGCAATAATTCTTCTTCTTGCCATTTTATAAATCTCCTTGTTTATATCTTATTTATCATCTGCTGCGTAAACGCCGGGAAGTTCCTTACCCTCAAGGAATTCAAGGGAAGCACCACCACCTGTAGAAATATGGCTCATCTTATCAGCAAATCCAAGCTGGTTACAAGCTGCAGCGGAATCACCACCACCGATGATTGTTGTTGCATCTGTCTCAGCAAGTGCCTTAGCAACTGCAATAGTACCCTTAGCAAGTGTAGGATTCTCGAATACACCCATAGGTCCGTTCCATACTACTGTCTTAGCGCTCTTAACCGCATCAGCGAAAAGTGCCTGTGTGTTAGGTCCGATATCAAGACCTTCCATATCTGCAGGAATCTTGCTTGAATCAACGTACTGAACGTCGATAGGTCCGTCGATAGGATCAGGGAAGCCTGCTGCAATACCTGTATCAACAGGAAGAAGAAGCTTCTTGCCGAGCTTATCAGCCTTAGCCATCATTTCCTTACAGTAATCGATCTTCTCATCATCAACAAGTGACTTACCGATCTCATATCCCTTAGCCTTAAGGAATGTGAAAGCCATACCACCACCGATGATAAGTGTATCAGCCTTCTCAAGAAGGTTGTCTATAACCTTAAGCTTGTCAGCAACCTTAGCACCACCAAGGATTGCAACAAAAGGACGAACAGGATTCTCAACTGCATTACCAAGGAAATCGATCTCCTTCTGCATTAAGTATCCAACTGCGTTTGTACCGCCCTTAGCTGTAATATACTTTGTAACTACTGCTACAGAAGCATGAGCTCTGTGAGCAGAACCGAAAGCATCACATACATAGTCATCAGCAAGATCAGCAAGTTCCTTAGCGAAAGCTTCGCCTGCTTCTTCGGGCTTTGTCTCTTCTTTTCCACGGAAACGTGTATTCTGAAGAAGTACAACGTCGCCATCCTTCATAGCTTCAACAGCTGCTGTTGTGTCAGCGCCTGTTACATTGTAATCAGAGATGAACTTAACTTCCTTACCAAGCTTCTCTGAAAGTCTCTTTGCTACAGGAGCAAGTGACTCCTTCTCATTGGGACCTTCTTTAACCTTACCAAGATGTGAGCAAAGGATAACCTTAGCTCCGTCTCCTATAAGCTTGTTGATTGTAGGAAGGGCTGCATTAATTCTTGTCTCATCTGTAATCTCACCGTTCTTTAATGGAACGTTAAAGTCACATCTTACAAGTACTCTTCTGCCCTTTGCGTTAAAATCATCAACGCTTTTCTTGTTTAATGACATATTTATGTCCTCCTTAATTATTATTTATCTCTGTAGTCTGCGCATTACCACAGAAACATTATGCTTCGCGCATCTTTTTTATTATAGCAAATAATCCCGCGAATTCCATTATTTTAAGCAATTTTTTATAAAAAAAATGATCCGCGGCAAATGTCACGGATCATTTCTTGCTATATTCAGAAATTAAGATCAAAATCTTTGCTCATAAGAAGCGACATATCCGCCCCTTCTTCCGCAATAAGTCTCTTGGACTGATTAAGGATTGCTTCCTCAATCTTGTTTCTTACAAGACGACCGTTACCTGCCTCTCTTGCATTGGTGGCCTGAACCTCATCAAAGAAGTCATGCAGGGGTTCCAGTGCTTCATCGGCAATAGTATATCCCTTGGACTTGGCTGTAATCTTGGCAATCTCCACCAGTTCTTCTCCCGTATAATCGGGGAAGTCTATAAGATTGGGGAATCTGCTCTTAAGGCCCGAGTTACTCTCCAAGAATTCTTCCATCTCATTGGAATATCCGGCAAGAATAACAATAAGATCGTCTCTGTTATCTTCTATACCTTTAACTAGAGTATCAATGGCTTCAAGTCCGAAGCTGTCTTCTTCACCTCTGTAGAGACTGTAGGCCTCATCTATGAATAAGACGCCTCCCAGTGCCGACTTGATTACCTGATTAACCAATGGAGCCGTATGTCCCTGATATCTTCCCACAAGATCGGCTCTTGATACTTCCACAAGCTGTCCGCCTGACAATACGCCGATAGCCTTAAGATATTTGCTTACTATTCTGGCGATGGTTGTCTTACCTGTACCGGGATTACCGGTGAATATCATGTGCTTGTTAACTTCTCCGGCTTTGAGACCTTCTTCACGTCTCTTCTTCTGTACCTGATAGTACTCCTGAAGACTGTAGACATATTCCTTGACCTCTTTAAGTCCGACAATGGCATCCATCTCTTCCTTGATACTCTCAAGTTCTCCGCTGTATGAATCCGGGAGAAGTCCGCTAAGATCTATTTTTTCATCTCCGGAAACAATTACGGGGCTGCCGCTCTCACAAGCTAATGTAAGATCCTTTGAAGGAAGATCGTCTCTTTCAAGTCGTAACTGTGCCAAAGCCTTCATGGTCTCGGCAAATGTATCAAGTACTCCTCTTAATGCTCTGCCCTTTGAAGTCTGACTGATGATATATTTCATGAAATCATCATCAAGAGCCAGATTGAAATCAAGCTGCTTCTTGGCCTTTTCAATAAGAGTGTTCTTCTCAACCTCTGCTATCTTTGCAATTGCTTCGTCATCAAGACTCTTTGTCTCACATACGTCACCCAAAGCATTAACAAAAGGTGCTCCCATTACACCCGCCAGTTTATCAAGAGGCTTGGTGGATGCAAATACAAAATATTTGCCGCTTGCGGTGAATTCTCCGATAGTCTTGCCCGCCAGAACATTGGAGGCCGTTACCAGCTGTCCGTTCTGCATTATATATCTGTCGGAAAGTTTGCAGGATCCTGTCGTTACCAAATCGCTTATTCTTGTAAGCATCGATATATGGCA
>CACZBZ010000013.1:0-29763 GCA_902779505.1 uncultured Lachnospiraceae bacterium | reverse complement strand
AATAATTTTTCTTCCGTGGATGTAGGATACAGTGAAAGGTCCATACTGTATACGGAAGGGCTCTTTATTATCTTACGTGACGCAAGTTCTTTCACAAGTATATCAAGAGTATAGTGCTTACCTGTGGCAGAAGGTCCCGTAATATATATGCTGTTCAAGGCATCGTCTTTATCTCGCTCTGTTACGAAAGGTCTCTTAAAAGCTATAATCAGTTTCTTTATGAACTCATCCTGACCATAGACTTTTTCCTTGATTACTTCCGAAAGGCCGTCAAAACCGTCCAGTGCCGAAGCCCCATCGGTTATCACAGTCTGTTCTCCCATTCCTGTGGAAAAATCTTTTTCTATATTGGCATTAAGCGAGCTGATGGTAGCATTCAGTTCACTTGTTGACAGTGTGGAACCGCTTGCCTTATCGAGATCGGCGCTCATTCTGCTAATAGCCTCATCCAGTTTCTCAATGGATGACTTGGAGCCATCGGCTTTCTTTCCGGATCTCTCCGCAGCCACAGCCGCCAGATTGTCCATCAGTGTGCCGCCGTTCTTCTTCTGTCTCTTCTTTGCTTCATCTATCTCTTCAACAGAGTACTGAGCTCTCTTACCGCCAAAGGCTTTATTAAATGCATCCCCTAAATTGTAATCCATACTTTCCTCCCGGAACCTGTACTTCCTGAATTATATAAGTTGCTTAGTTGCGGAGACGCCTTGCGGCTTCGGCTCCGGACGTAATGGTACATAAGTCGATAAAAAACATCGACTAAGTACCAACGTCCTGCGAGACTCCGCAAATAAGCAACTTATATATTCAGCCACACTGTCCTTTTTCCTGAAAAAATATACCATAGAGAATTATATCATCCTTGGGAGCACAAAAAAAGAGCCCGATATAAATCGGGCTCTTAGAGTACTAATTGGTTCGAACTACTTTAATTCAGAGAAGTACTTGATTGTTCTTACCATCTGAGATGTGTAAGAGTTCTCATTGTCGTACCATGAAACAACCTGTACAAGGTTATCCTGGCCAACCATTGTCTGTGTAGCATCGAAGATTGAACCATATGTTGATCCAACGATATCTGAAGAAACGATCTCTTCATCATTGTATCCGAATGACTCTGTAGCTGCTGCCTTCATTGCTGCATTGATCTCGTCAACTGTTACTGACTTCTCAACTGTTGCAACAAGGATTGTTGTTGATCCTGTAGGTGTAGGAACACGCTGTGCAGAACCGATGAGCTTTCCGTTAAGCTCAGGGATAACAAGGCCGATAGCCTTTGCAGCACCTGTTGAGTTAGGAACGATGTTGATAGCGCCTGCACGTGATCTTCTGAGGTCACCCTTTCTCTGAGGACCGTCAAGGATCATCTGATCACCTGTGTAAGCATGAATTGTGCTCATGATACCTGACTTGATACCTGCAAGGTCGTTAAGAGCCTTAGCCATAGGTGCAAGACAGTTTGTTGTACAAGAAGCTGCTGAGATGATTGTATCTTCAGGCTTAAGTATCTTGTGGTTAACGTTATATACGATTGTAGGAAGATCATTTCCAGCAGGAGCTGAGATAACAACCTTACGAGCGCCGGCATTGATATGAGCCTGAGCCTTTTCCTTTGATGTGTAGAAACCTGTACACTCAAGTACAACGTCTACCTTAAGATCTCCCCAAGGACAGTTGTTTGCATCTGCTTCCTTGTAGATTGTGATCTTCTTGCCATCAACTGTGATTGAATCCTCACCGGCCTCAACCTTATCAGCTAATGCGTACTTACCCTGTGAAGAGTCATACTTCAGAAGGTGAGCAAGCATCTTAGGGCTTGTCAAATCGTTGATTGCTACTACTTCGTATCCTTCTGCACCAAACATCTGTCTGAATGCGAGACGTCCGATACGTCCAAAACCGTTAATTGCTACTCTTACTGCCATTTTTAATTCCTCCTAAAAATGAATAAATTTATTGATTTTCGGCAAACTTTGTTTGTCAAAAAATTGTCAGCGAAATCATTTTACTATGTTCCTTAGTCTTCGTCAAGAACTGTATTCAGATACTGTATTGAAGTTACTTTGTCTCCGATTACCTGAACACACAATTTTGTTCCGTCAGCTTTATAGACCAACATATCTCCGTCTACGCTTGTTGCTTCTCCGTAAAGACTGGTAACCTTTGCTGCATCATCGCCTATTGTAAGGCCTTCTGGTGTTGCCACCGAATCATCCAGGATAATTACGGAAGACACATAATCAACTCCCTCCATTGAGTATGTATCAAGTTCAAAGCCCGCATATGTGTATGTCTTGTCAAGATCACCGAAAGCACAGCTTGTTGCTTCGAAATATGAAGAAGGTGTTCCGAGAGCATCAATTATGCCTGCTGCCTCCTCCTCTGTCTTGATAGTCACTCCGTTAGCTTCGAATACATATCCTGAAGCCGATGCTGATGTCTCAGCCGCCGAACTGTCTGCAGCCTCTTCCACTGCCTGGACTCCGCTTGATGCGTTGTTCACATCACCTGATATAGTCTTCTCGCTGCTTCCGCAAGCGGCAAAAGCAACTACCATCAGGGCTGAAGCCGTAATCATTGCTAATTTCTTCATAACTTCCTCCTGTTATAACTACTTGTTCTGATAAGTCTTCTTAAGTGTTACTCTGTCAATCTTACCGTTTGCCGTAAGGGGCATCTCATCAATCTTAATGATACGGTTTGGCAGCATATATCTGGGAAGCTTATCCTTCAGAACTACCGTAAGGTCTTTTTGTTCAATACTTCCTACATAATATAACACTATCTTACCCTTTATGTCATCATAAATACATCCGGCGAGTTTTACGCCTTCCAACATATTTACATTAACTTCAATCTCACCAAGCTCTATTCTGTGTCCCATATGCTTGATCTGGTAATCTTTACGGGTTACAAATACAAGCTCACCGTGCTCATTGTACTTACCAAGGTCACCGGTACGATATATCAACTCGGGATAATGAGTATTCAGTGGATTCTGTACATAACACTCCGCTGTCTTCTCGGGATTGTTGTAATATCCCAGAGTAAGCGATGTACCTCTTATGCATATCTCTCCCACCTCATCATCTTTTGCACGCTCATCCTTCTCATTAAGAAGAATAATCTCCGTATTCTTAAAAGGACGTCCGATGGGAATCACATCATCAAGAGCGAACTCTCTGTTAACATGATAGAAGCAGCACATTCCCGTTCCTTCCGTAGGTCCGTAGAGGTTTGTGAATTTTGCCTCAGGTAAAACTTCTCTCCATCTGTTGAACTGCTTTATGGGGAATACTTCACTTCCGAATACAACCGTGTGAAGATATTCGGGTACTACCGTCTTGAATGTATCAAAGGCGGAAATCATTGTAAGTGCCGATACAACCCAGCATACCGTATTGATCTTGTGCTCATTCATGAACTCAACAAGCTGTATGGGCATCATAAAGAGACTTCTGGGTATAAGGTAAGTTGTGGCACCGAACTTTAATGTCGGATAGAGTTCCTTAAGGCAGGCGTCAAAGTAAAGAGGTGTCTGGTTACCGAATACTGTATCTTCGTTGAATTCCAAAGTCTCTGACAACTGCTCTATGTAATCAAGTACAGATCTGTGACAAGCGGCAACTCCCTTGGGTACTCCTGTTGAACCTGATGTAAACACGATATATATTGGATCTGTGTCTATAGCCTTGTCATAGATGTTCTTAAGCAGATCATCATCCACCTTTGTTTCGCATATGTCATCATATACTACAAGTTCTGCATCGGTATCGAAGGCATCCGCTTTTTCCCTGGTCTTCTCATCACATATAATGATGGGTGACTTCACGTTGTCTAAGATAAGCTGGATTCTTCCCGCAGGCATCTCCTCATCAATAGGTACGTAATAGCAGCCTGCAGTAATAGTCCCAAAGAAGGCTGTAACTTCTTTGGGATGCTTGTTCATAAATATAACAACCGGCTTGTGGTATACACCCTTAGATGCTATATATGTAGCAACGGATCTGCTCTGATCATATACCTGTCTGAAAGTCATCTCGTCCTTGTCGGAAGCGAATGCGACTTTGTCCGGTTTTTTATCCACTATTTCATTAAGATAATCAATTACATTGTTTCTCATGTAATCCTCCAAATGATTATTTCTATTCGGTAATAAGATGTTCGTATTCCTTTTTGAGATTGCCGCAGCTCATAACGGAAGCTCTGGCAAGAACCTCCATCACATCCAGAACTCCCGGGCCTGTCTCATGATCTCTCTTGATCATTGACAGTTCCGTACATCCAAGAAGTACCACCTGGGCGCCGTCTGCAAAGAGCTCTCTGGATACCTGATGAAAGAGATTCATCTCAACATCTTTGCCCGCCTTAACATCATCGTATATGATGTGCATTACCTTGGCCTGGGCTTCCTTTGAGGGAATGGAACATTTGATTCCGTTCTTTTCCATTATATCCTGGAAGAGTTTGCTCTCAATGGTTCCGTCGGTTGCCATTATTCCCACATGATCGACTTTTTCTTCTTTGAGATAAGAGGCGGTCTCTTCTATGGCATGTATGATATGACAATCTATTAAGCTTTCCAAATCCTTCTGGAAAAAGTGAGCCGTGATACAGGGTATGGCAAGAACATCCGCACCTCGGGACGACAGTTCCTTACCGATCTCCAGAAGATCCGGCATGGGATTGTCCTTACTTTTTCCCAATATATAGTTTGTTCTGTCGGGTATCTGTGGCTTGCTGTGAAGGAGTATCTCTATATGCTCCTGATCGGTAACCGCATCCGTCATATCGACAATAAGTCGAAGGAAATATGCAGTCGCCATGGGCCCCAGTCCACCGATTATTCCTAATTTTTTCATCTATACTCCGATTAAATTTAAGGTATTGCGGGATAGAGACTCTTATCATAATAGTGACTGTGTCCGTGTGCATCGGAATATGCCGTAATAGTGGCATCATCCAGCAGGCACAGATTGGGTCTGCCTATACGGGGTGTGGTGTCGTAATGATACCATCCGTGTCCGTCGTCTATATCTACAATACACCAATAATGAAGTCCGTAAGCGTCCGGATTGGCCCTTTCAACATCGATATTGGCTATACCGAGTCTGTTGAGCAACACTTTTACCATACTTGCATATGTATAGCAGTCACCGGTCCTGGTGCTGAAGCCTTCGTATGCGGATCTTACGTAATCGCCCTTAACCGAGTCTGATACATAAGTAATATTGCCATGCATATAGTTGTATATTGCTTCGCACTCTTCGCGCTTGGTCATACCCGGTGTTATGATCTTGGCAATCAGCTTATCAGCCATTGCATTAACTTCGTTGATATCATATACCTGCTCTTTTACTTCAAGATTGATTGTAACAGAGCTTGAATTGCCGCTGGCATCTGTTGCCGTATAGGTAACGGGATATACGCCGATCTCATTGATCTTAACCTTACTTGAATCAACTTCAAGTTTGGTATCTCTCTCGCTGTTATCCCTTACTACGATATTCAATCTGTAAGCCACTGCGGATCCCGGCGGAACACTGAAGTCTACGGCTCCTTCTATAACAGGAGCCTCATTATCTTCCTTAAGGGTAAGTGTTGTCTCTTTTGTAGAAGTATTGCCGCCTTCATCGGTAGCTATAATTACAAGATCCTGGCTTCCGATAAGCGTATAGTCCGGATCCTTTTCAAACGAATATTTTACGCTTGTGGCATCCTTGCACTTAATAACAAAGTCTTCGGCATGATACTGAACGTTCTCATAACCGTCGATCTTATCAACCATGAATTCGGGAGCAACTGTATCCACAATTTTCATGGTACTGTCGTAGGTCTCTCCGTCAAGTTTTATCTGAACCTTATGTTCTCCAACCTTATTAAGATCTATCTCGGAAAGGTCTGTTATTATCTCACCTTCGCCGCCTGTCAGAACAAAATCCTCAGGTCCGGGGAGTTTCGTTCCCGCTTCCACAACTACTTCAACCGCAACAGCAGATACATACATACTTGTATCGACGCTTGTTGTATTACCTCCCAGGTCGGTTCCAACGATTGTCACTTTCTTATCACCGAAAGAACTGAAATCAGGCTCCCCGGCAAAAGTGAATGTAACTTCCGTAGCGTCTTCCACTGCTGTAACAAATTCAGACGCCTCCACGGGTTCATTGTAACTTACATTCAGAGACTGAACCGTAAAGGAAGGTGCTATTGTATCTTCAACATAGAGAGTCGACTTATGAGGAATTCCTCCCGTCATTATCAAAAGATGATACTCTCCGGGAACATGGACGTCTATCTCATCGCTTCCTTCCGCAAAGTAAGCCACTTCATCCGTGTTCTTTAAGAAATCATATACATCGACTTCTACACCGGCTTCAACGTGTGCAACCCTGTATACAAGACTGTACTCATATATGGCTGCGGCTCCCACAAGGGCAAGCAGAAGGATGAAAAGAATAAGCGGTATGAGCCATAGCTTTTTCTTTTTACGTTTTCCGTGACCTTTATGGTCTTCGGCATGTCCGGAGCCGTAACGCTTACGCTTCTTTTTCTTCTTATGAGATACTTCTTCCTCATAATAAGAATCTTCGGGATAGTCTTCCTCTTCGGCATAATCGTCTTCGGGATAGTTCTCTTCCTCTGCCTCTTCTTCGGAATAATCATCCGATTCACGATAGTCATCGGCATAGTCTTCTTCGGAATAATCATCCTCATTAGAAGCTTCATCATACTCTTCTTCGTATTCCCCTTCTTCGGGATAATCTTCACGCTCTTCCTCGTAATCCGCACTCTCTTCGTAGGATTCGTATTCCTCTTCCTCTTCCCACGCATCACGAAGATCTTCTTCCTCATACCATTCCGAATCATGGTGCTTTGGAATATTTACTTTATTCTCGCTCCTCTTGGGGGGCTGCTTTCTGTACTTGTTACGTTTTTTCTTACTCATTTCAAAAATCCGATATTTTAACTTTTACACAGTAAGTTTATACTGCTCGCAAAGCATTGTCACTGTCATGACAATAAGAAGATAATCTATCTCATATGCGCCCATGAGTTTGAAGTCATCTGCCGCATATACTTTCTTCATCTCATTGACATAGTCCACATCGAAGACGCCGTACTTGCGTAAGAGATCGTCTCCAAGGAAATCTACGCTTGATGGCTTCTTGATCATGGCAGACATACCCGGTGCCTGGAAAGGGAATTTCTTACGCTTGAGAATCTCATCGGGAACAATTCCTTCTCCTGCTTTCTTAAGTATGTATTTTTCATTAACACCCTTAAGCTTGTACTTGTCGGGTATTGTAACAACAAAGTCAAGAAGTTCCGCATCCAGGAAGGGATGACGTCCTTCAACCGAGTGAGAGAAGAACATTCTGTCTCCGTGTTCACCCAACAGATGATCCGAAAGACGAAGCTTGTAATCTATGTAAGATCTTCTCTTCTGAGAGCTGAGTCCCTTAAGCTTGCTTACATCCACGGGGCTCTCTGCCCATGCCGAGAAGTTCTCTATGTCTCCTCTTATATCGCTGCTGTATACCTTTTCATGTATCTTTCTTATCTCGGGATGATTTCTTTCAAATCTGAAGAAAGGATCTCCCCAGAGTCTCTCATTAACTTCCTGCTCTTCGATGCTCATCTGGTTTTTCTGCATGTTTCTGAACAGATCCACCATGTATCCCACATAACCGCAGAAGAACTCATCGGAACCCTGTCCCGTAAGTACTGCCTTTGCAGGTGAAGAACTTACAAGTCCGGAAAGCATGTATGCCGCCACATCATAACTCTCTTTAACGGCGCTCTCAGCATGATATATTACATTGCCCAGATTTTCCCAAATCTCTTTCTCGGCAACCTTGGTGCTGTAGTGAGTTGACTGAACACAATCCTTTACTATCTTCTGGAAGCGGCTCTCATCAAGATCGCCTTCTCCTATTTCCGCAGAAAAAGAATAGTAACTGTTTAAAAGGAATTTTCCGATGTAACAAGCCACCACCGAACTGTCCAGTCCTCCGGATATATAGAATCCGATGGGAACGTCGGCTATAAGTCTTCTTGAGATGGCTTTCTTTATAAGTTCTCTCAAATTCTCGACGTAGTACTCTTCGCCCTTGTCTTCTTCTTCGGGATTGTATATAAGATCCCAGTATTCTATATCCTTAATGTCAGATTCGGGATGAATGATAAGCATATGTCCCGCTCTGAGCGCATTGATATTCTTGAAGAATGTTGTGGGTGACACAACTCCGGGATAGTTCATAAGCTGATCCACAGCCTTGAGATTGAGTTTTCTCTCTATTCCGGGATATTCAAGGATTGCCTTTATCTCTGAAGCAAAGATTACTCTGTCATCTGCGATCGTATAGAATAAAGGACAGATTCCTATCTGATCTCTTACAAGTATAAGCTGCTTGTCTTTATCATCATAAAGCGCAATGGCAAACTGACCGTTGAGATATTTGGGGAAGTCTGTGCCGTACTCTTCATACATATGTACGATAACTTCAACATCAACTCCGGTACGGAAAGAGTGACCTTTTTTAATAAGATCCTCTTTAAGCTCTTTATAATTGAAGATCTCTCCGTTACAGATCATGGATACAGTCTTATCCTCATTGAAAAGAGGCTGCATACCGCCTGTAAGGTCAAGAAAGCTCAGTCTGTTAAATCCCAAAGCCACCTGGTCAAGCACAATCTTGTCGGCCCCGTCGGGACCACGATGTTTGATTGCCTCAAGCATCCTGTCAACGATGTTACCGTCTATGGGCTTTCTTGTATTCAGATTATATATACCGCTGATTCCGCACATCTTTACTACCTTCTGTTTCGAATATTTCTCTTAGTCTATTCCGTATTTTATCTTCTGAGCTTCTATCTCAGCATTGTAGTCTTTTATTTTTTCATTCCATATTGCTTCGAGAGTCGCATCCCCTCTTCTGTCAGAAACACCATACTCATTAACAAGAATATTTCCGAAATAATGAGAGAGTTTCTCGGCACCGGAAAGATTCATATGAAGTCCTCCGTCATATGTGTCGGTGCTGTAGTCGATTCCCGTCTCGTCCCCAAGACTTAAGAAATTATAATATGGAAGATTGTATTTTTTTGCATAATCCACAACCTGAGCATCATACTGATCATACCAGTAAGGATAGAGGCTGGGCGCCTTGATCATGATAAGTTTAATATCATTCTCATCACAGAGTTCTCTCATCATATCCAGATATTTCCAGGCATTCTCATCAAAGTCATAGTTGCCCAGAGGACGGCCTGTGGGAACATTCTCCGCAGCCTTCACGTCTATTCGCATAAAATATCCGTTATGGGATATCTTCTTTGACTTGAACATATACTTAAAATCTTCGGATGTTATCTCATTCCATCTTGAATGGTATCTGAGTATTGGAAATACGTAAGTAATAAAGTCTTCCTCTTCGGTCATGGATGCCTTGATACAATCCACCTTGCTCTTGGACCATTTCATACCTTCAATGGACATACGGTTGTAAGCCTCATTCTGGGCCTTGCCAAACTGAAGCGACTGAATATTGAATACAACAACTTCCGGCTTGTGATATCTGAGGGTATCTTCAAGCAGATAATAAGACTGGAATATATACTGTTCCGCACTTCCTCTTATATAACTGTTGATTCCGTACTCTTCCCATAAAGCGACCGGTGAAAAGTTCTCATAGACCTCACAGTCACCAATGAAGATAACATCAAAATCTTTATTCTCTTCCTGATAGTATTCCGCCACAAGTGCTCCTTCAACTATACCGTCCACATATTTGGGAACCAGCAGCTTCTGAAGGAAATAAAGCACTGCGATTATTATCGCCACAGTGACAAGAATAACAATAACTTTCTTACTCTTCTTCATCTGTATCTCTTAATCTAAATTACTATTTAGAACCTGTTATATATAAACTGGCTTGAATCGTATCCGATTCCATATGCACCAACAAGAAGTATGCATAAAAAGAGGCCGAACCAGATAAGTACTCTCACGGGATATTTGAGTGCCGCAATCTGAACACGTACCGATTCTTTTCTCTGAAGCAGACTGACAGTAATCATTACAATGACAGCCAGAAGGATAATCAGATAATCAAGGCCTGACATACCGATATTCAAAAGTCCACCCTCTGCTAATTCATTCCAGTTATGAACCGTGAAGATCGATGCAAGCATTTTAAAGGTATCTCCCACATGCTCGAAGCAATCAAAAAGATTCAGCACGCATATGAGAAGAAATGTTCTTAATATTCTGAACAGATCGTATGCCCTTGTATTGGACCATTTGAATCTGTTATGGAATCTGTCATACAGAGGCTCGAACTCTTCGGATATCATCAGTACAAGGTAGTTCAAAAGTCCCCATACTATAAAGTTCCAGCTGGCTCCATGCCAGAGACCTGTTGTGAACCAAACTATAAAGGATGAAATATATACCGGAAGTCTTCTTCCAACCTTCTCTCCAAATGTCTTTCTTGAGAACTTGGTGAATTTCTGAAGCCACTTGCTGCCTGATACAGGATAGAAAATATAATCTCTGAACCAGCTGCACATGGTGATATGCCATCTTCTCCAGTATTCCTTCAAAGACATTGAAAAATACGGTCTTTCAAAGTTCTCCTTAACGGTAATTCCGAGAGCTTCCGCAATACCTATGGTAATATCGATTCCGCCTGTAAAATCAGCGTAGAGTTCGATAGTGTAAAAAATCACACAAACAAGAGCGTACATTCCTCTATGCCCGCCCTCGGTATCGCCTATTACAGTTGTCACAGCCGGCATAATTCTGTCGGCTACTACAAGCTTTTTGAAAAAGCCCCACATGATACGCTGAAGTCCAAAGCTTACTTTTGTCTTATCAAAAGCATGCTCTTCGAAAAGTGTGACGGACAGATCACCGTATCTGCTTATGGGTCCCTGTACGATGTGTGGGAAAAAGGTGATAAAAAGCGCCAGTTTCCCGGGATTGCTTTCAGCACGCACAGTACCTCTGTACACATCAATAAGATAGCTTAAAGCCATGAATGTGTAGAAAGATATACCCATCGGAACTATAACATCAAGTAACGCAAATTGCCCTGCCGGGTCACCTACCTGCAGGACTGAATTAACATTACCGATTATAAAATTAACATACTTAACGAACATAAGGATGCCGACATTAATAAGTATGCACAAAGTCATTACACGGGCTCTCACCTTTTTACGGGCGGCCTTATATGCTTTTCTTGCATCCTTTTCCATGTCTTCCTTATGAAGTTTCAGATAGTCGCTTGTCTTATCGGCATCCTTCTGCATGATAAGTGCGGCTGCGTATGTCGTAAATGTCGTAACAAGTATATATGGAAGATACATAGGATCCGCCAAAATATAGAAAACATAACTTGCCACGAGCAAAAGCATCCACTGAAAGCGCTTGG
Organism: uncultured Lachnospiraceae bacterium; assembly: GCA_902779505.1. Lineage (GTDB taxonomy): Bacteria > Bacillota > Clostridia > Lachnospirales > Lachnospiraceae > Colinaster. The sequence continues at coordinate 18,325 of CACZBZ010000013.1, read as the reverse complement.
GAATAAGATAATAAAGCACCAGCAGCAATGCCACAAACCCTATAAACTCATAAGAAGTAAAAAGCATAACTTATCTTTCTAATATCTGATATTCCGTAGGATTATTAATCCTCATCCTCAAGTTTTTCAATCAAAGCGTAAAGTGCCTTGGCTGAATTAAAATTATCAGGAATAATGTGCTCCGCAGAGATAGTAACATCAAAGTTCTCACTGATCTCTGAGATGAGTGTAACAATATCGAAAGAATCAAGAATCATGTTATCGATGAGTCCTTCTTCATTTTCGAAATCAACATCAGGATGCAGATTAGATAAAATCTCTAATAACTCTTCCATTTTTAATCCTTTCTTATATAAATCATAGCAACGTTAAACATTATAACACCATAGTTCCGCGATTACTACACTATTTCACTAGATTTTGTGCTTATAAATCATGTATTACACAATATTACAATTTGCTCTCACATTCGTCAATTGATTTGTAACCGTACATAAGAGCGGTATTTCTCATTATTCTGTAGGCAAGATTATCCCCTGCAAGTTCCAGTCCCGCTACGAATCTACCGTATCTTATAAGAGTCTCCATGGAATAGCTTCCGAGTTCTCCTCGAAGGTAAGTCTCGTAAGATGTATTGAATTCCGTATCTTCTTCTGTATGTATGCTTCGGGAATTACCCGCCATCTTGGGATAATCTGCCGCAAATCTCTCCATCATTCCCACCTGAATGGCAACAATCTCTTCAATAATGGCATCCTGCACCTCGGAATGAGGCGGAAGTGCCGCTTCTATTTCCTTGTATTTCTCGGGAGCGGTGGATTTTTCCATACGACCGTATTTTTCCGTAATGAGATTCCAGCCTCTTGCCTTAGCCTGAGCAAAGTCCTCAAGATAGCTTATTATCATCCACTCATCCCACTCCAGATACTGGCTCTTTCTCATAATGGAGAAGGTATTGAAATTATCCTGACAGTCAGCTCTTCCGCCTTCATTGATGGTCTTATCAAAGTCTTTCCACTCTGTCTCAACTATTCGATCTATAAGGCTGACTTTGTCGGCGGGCTTGTCCAGAATATATCTTCCGACCTTTTCCATATAATAATTATCAAAATCTTCCGGCAACTGACCCTGATTATGAAGTTCAGACAATACAATCTGTCCCACGATCTCTATGGTCATGGTCACTTTCTCGTCTGCTATGTCCATATCAGCCAGTGCTTTCATGATATCCGCAAGTTCCGGATGTATCGGAAGATTTCCGGCCGCCTTAATCAGCCATTTTTCATAAGGAGCATAAGCATGGTTCAGTAAAAACAGAGTCTTCATCGTATGCTCGATATATTTTCCGAGATATATGATTGCCGTAGCTCTGTCGCCTCTTGAAAGGGATCTCTTCAGATTGTACTGACCCGTAACTCCCATAGCAATAAGGGACATAGCCAGCTTGTTCTGCCATTTTCTGTAACTGTAATAGCCTAAAAGTTCGTTTCTCTTTGCTGTAAATATTCCTTCATCGTCTCTGAATATCCTACCGTTGGTAACGGTTGCCAGCAGTTCTTCCGGTGCGTCCTCGGAATATACTCCGTAGAAATCATCTATTGTCTTAAGTCCGATACGGTTTCTTCCTTCGGGAGTTACAACTCTCTTATATCCCATGAATTCCTTAGGCAGATTATCATATAATTCCTGAAGCTTCGGACCGATAACGGCAAAAGTCTCGTCCGTTACCCACATGCAAAAACCGGGACCCCAGTCGTGATCTCTTGAATATTCATCATCCATTCCGAAGCAATCCGAACCTTCTCCCACAAGACCGATTGCAATCTTGTCTTCCCATTCAGGGAAATTCTCATGTATGGCAGGAGCACCAATCTCATTGTAATAACGCTCGCAGAGATCCAGACCGCTTATATTAACATTTTCTTCGCTCTTACCGGGATGACTTTCATTGACATCCTGACTATCGCTATCATGACCTGCTTTAACGAGAGCATTGTTATATTTATCCATCATCAGCTCATAGTTTTCATTGGGACCGAATATGGTCTTAACAAGTTCTGCTGATTTTAGATAGTAGTCAGCGGCTTTTTTATAATTGCCTTCTTCAAAAAGAAGATCACCCATGGCGGAACATGTACCGCTGTAATGATAGTCGGTAGTTCTTCCGTCTTCAAAAATATCCAAAGCTTTCTGCAAAGAATCCCTTGCATCAGCCATCCTGCCAAGGCGAACATAGGAAGCCGCCATATTGCCGTAAGTAACCGCTTCCTCGACTTTTCTGTCAGGCAGTCTCTTTACAACAGCAAGGGCTTTCTCCAGATATTTAAGAGATTCTTCCCAGTCTTCCATATCCTGGTATAAAAGAGACATATTGTTATAGAGACCGGCGTATCTGTAATCACCGCTCTTTAGCAATACCTCGTATATAGCCACAGTGACATTGTATGCCGCCTTTGAAAGTTCAAAGTCTTTGGCAGCCCTGTAGAAATTGCCAATGTTTAAAAGAGATGTGGCGTAGTTCATTGTTCCGGACTGATTGTTGGCATCAAGCACCTCTACCAGTTCTTTACAGGCATCTGTGCCTTTTTCGAATTGGGTAGTGTCCCTGAAAAAGCCCACAAGTTCATTAAGGATCATGACCTTGTTTTCCCATGAAGCTTCCTGCATCACGCGAAGGGCATAGGCCTCTTTTTCACTGTAATCAAGTCTGTCAAATTCTTTGTAGAAATCATTAATATCCATGGACTATCCTATCTTCTTATACTCAGCGATACGATTCTCATACATACAATAATATTTGAAGCCGGCTTCTATAAGTGCTTCTTCCGCTTTGTCAAAATCAGCAGCCACATGAGCCGGTTCATGGGCATCGGAACCTATGGTTACAAGTTCACCGCCCAATTCCTTATACTTCTTTATTATATCAAAACACGGGTGAAGGTCACGTGTTCCTTTTCGAAGACCTGCCGTGTTAAGCTCAAGACCCTTTTCATGCTCAATAATATGCTTAAGAATCTTGTCTATTGTCTCTTTATATATCTCGTATTTATAGTTCTTATCCTTGTCCGCACCGTATCTGACAATATAATCAAGATGGGCAAGAACATCATAATTGTCGAATCTTGCTATATTCTCGTAGATTGTTTCAAAATACCTTCCGTATGCTTCTTCTTCGGTCTTGCCTTCAAAGTATTCGGGATAGTAAGGATCAAATCCGTCTACCACATGAATGCTGGCAAGAATAAAATCAAATTCATGGCTTCTTGAGAATATAAGGTTGTCTTTGAGGGCTCCTATCTGCATGCCCACTTCCACACCGAAACCGATATCTATAATCCCTTCATATTCACTCTTGAATCTGAGAAGATCGTAGAGATATGAGTCCGCATTCAGTTCAAACATCCCTTCTTCACCGGGTCTGTAAGGAAACTGCTTGTCCATATGCTCGGTAAAACATATTTTCTTAAGTCCTTTGCTGACGGCACTGTCTATCATTTCCTTCATGCTTCCTTTTGCATCTCCGGAAAAAGTGGAGTGCACGTGATAATCACATAATATTGACATTTGACCTCCTGTTTTTAACTAAATCAAGAAATACCCACCGAATAATCGGTGGGTATTAGCTTTTCTACTTTGCGTAATCTGTTACTCTGCTTTCGCGAATAACATTGACCTTGATCTGTCCCGGGTATTCCATCTGCTCTTCTATCTGTTTTGAAATGTCACGAGCAAGTAATACCATTTCAGCATCATTGATCTGTTCCGGAACTACCATTACACGAACCTCTCTACCGGCCTGAATGGCAAATGACTTATCTACGCCCTTGAAATTGTTGCATATTTCTTCTAACTGAGTAAGACGTGTTGTATACGTCTCAAGTGTCTCACGTCTTGCTCCGGGTCTTGCAGCTGATATAGCATCTGCCGCCTGAACCAGTACAGCAATAAGTGATGTAGGCTCAACATCTCCATGATGAGCTTCCACAGCATTAATGATAAGTGAAGATTCCTTATATTTCTTACATAATTCAACACCAAGCTGAATATGTGAACCTTCCATCTCGTGGTCAACTGCTTTACCGATATCATGAAGTAAGCCGGCTCTCTTAGCCACTCTTACATCAAGACCCATCTCAGCAGCAAAGAGGCCTGTTAACTGAGAGACCTCAATGGAATGCTTAAGAGCATTCTGGCCATAACTTGTTCTGAACTTCAACTTACCAAGTAATCTTACAAGTTCTGGATGTAATCCATGTACACCAACATCGAGTACAGTTGCTTCACCCTCTTCCTTAATCATGGTCTCGACTTCTTTCTGAGCCTTTTCAACCATCTCCTCGATTCTTGCCGGATGAATACGTCCGTCAACAATGAGTTTCTCAAGTGCGATTCTAGCAACCTCTCTTCTGATTGGATCGAATCCTGACAAGATAACAGCTTCCGGAGTATCGTCAATAATAAGATCTACTCCTGTAAGAGTCTCAATGGTACGAATGTTTCTACCTTCTCTACCAATGATTCTTCCCTTCATCTCGTCATTAGGAAGACTTACAACCGATATTGTAGACTCTGCAACATGGTCAACAGCACATCTCTGAATGGCATTGACAACATATTCCTTAGCCTTCTTATCAGCTTCTTCCTTTGCACGGCTTTCTAGTTCTTTTACCATCACGGCCGTTTCGTGTTTTACTTCTTCTTCAACAATTTTAAGCAGATAATCTTTTGCCTGGTCGGAGGTTAATCCCGAGATTCTTTCAAGTTCCTGTACACGTTCTTCATTGAGTTTGGCTATAACTTCTTTCTGCTTATTAAGACTTTCCTCTTTAGCAGCAAGATTAGCCTCCTTCTTCTCGATGGACTCTGTCTTACGGTCGATATTCTCTTCCTTTTGCTGAATACGGCGCTCATTACGCTGTATTTCGGCGCGACGCTCCTTAATCTCCTTGTCTAATTCGTTCTTGGAACGAATCGATTCCTCTTTGATCTCAAGTAATCCCTCACGCTTTTTCTCTTCAGCTTCCTTAAGAGCTTCATCAATGATTCCCCTTGCCTGTTCTTCAGCATTACCGATCTTAGTCTTAGCAGACTTCTTCTGGTAATTTGCAGAAATCACTGCGCTCACCGGAACCGCAATAATCAGAGTTGCCACCACTGCAATGATATATCCTAACATATGCAGGAGCACCTCCTTATAAAATTTTCATTGTACATATATTTCATGAGGACTATGTAGAGTGTCCCCAAGATACCTAATCTACAACTTCTTCATTTTACACGGACTGAAATGTTATGTCAAGCGGTTGATGCAGTCAATACCAAAGCCCTTGCCGTAAAGATACTGTCTGATCTTTTGTTTTGACATATAGTCGGCATTATCCTTGTCATAATGCTTTTTTGCCAAAAGTTTATTTATAAGTTCTTCTTCGTCTGACATATCTCCCTCTTCTTCAAGGGATGCTAAAGCAGAAAAAATCACATCCTTTTCAACCCCTTTATTCTGAAGATCCATAATCATTCTTTTTCTGCTTTTGGAAGAAGATTGATATGTAAGAAATATCCTGCAGTATTCAGCATCATCTATCAGATGAAGGCCTTTCAGATATTCAATGGCAGAGTCGGCAATTCTGTCGGGATATCCCCCTTCCGAATATTTCTTCCTCAGCTGCCACTCGGTATAGGGTCGTGATTTCAGAAGATTCAGGCCCCGAAGTCTTGCTCTTTTTGGCAAAATCTCATTCATTAGCAGCTCATATACAGAATCAGGGAGGATATCATCCTCCCTGATATTGTACTTAGCAAGTTCGCCCTTATAGATGGCAAAATTCTCACCTGAATCAAGTGTAACCATGTACCTCTTGTTATTCAGCGGTCTTAGACTTACTATTCTCATCTTTCTTATTGTCCTGTTCAGAACCGAATCCGAAAAGATCTCTTACCTTCTTTTCTACTTCGTTGCACACGTCTTCATGTTCCTCAAGATAAAGCTTGGCGTTCTCACGACCCTGGCCTATCTTGTTACCTTCATAGGCATACCATGCACCGCTCTTAACAATGATGTCATTGTCTGAAGCAAGGTCCAGAATATCGCCGATTCTTGATATTCCCTTACCGAACATGATATCAAATTCAGCCTCCTTGAAAGGAGGTGCCACCTTGTTCTTTACAACCTTAACCTTGGTTCTGTTACCGATAACTTCACCCGACTGCTTGATGGCTTCTGTTCTTCTTACGTCAAGTCTTACCGATGAATAGAATTTGAGGGCACGACCACCGGTAGTTGTCTCGGGATTACCGAACATAACACCAAGCTTCTCACGAAGCTGATTAATAAATATAACAGTACAGTTGGACTTGCTGATAACCGCCGTAAGCTTACGCATGGCCTGGCTCATAAGTCTTGCCTGGGCACCCATAACGGCATCACCCATGTCACCGTCTATCTCCTGTTTGGGAACAAGAGCTGCAACAGAGTCCACAACCACTATATCGATGGCGCCTGAGCGAACCATGGTCTCCGTAATCTCGAGAGCCTGCTCACCGCAATCCGGTTGCGAAATGTAAAGGTTATCAATATCAACACCAATATTCTTGGCATATACGGGATCAAGGGCATGCTCAGCATCAATAAAGCCTGCAATACCGCCTCTCTTCTGTACTTCTGCAATCATATGAAGTGTAACTGTAGTCTTACCTGATGATTCAGGTCCGTATATCTCAACAATACGGCCTCTGGGAATACCACCTATGCCAAGTGCAAGATCAAGACTTAATGATCCTGTGGGAATGGCTTCCACCTGCATGGTTGCTCCGGGATCGCCCAGCTTCATAACGGCTCCCTTACCGTACTGTCTCTCAATCTGTGATATGGCGGCATCCAGTGCCTTTAATTTTTCTTCTTTTTCCATAAAAATGTTCTCCTTTTCAGAACAAATGTTCACTCTCTTTCTACAGAATAAAACACCTGTTCGATTTTGTCAACCTAAAGATGAAAATTTTTTCATCTCGCCTGCATTTGTTTTAAGTATAATGGGTTTTAGGTCCTTTTTATTACCCTCAATCGGCATCACTCCTTCCATATTCATTTTTTATACTTTCTGAAAATGGCTTCCTGATGCCGACTGAGATGTGTAATATATTCGTCGGCGGACAGCCCCCGGCTGAAACGCCAGATATGATTCAGATAGGATTATTTGAACATTTTTTCACTTACATATTTTAATACGCATTCCCTTGCCAGTACAAGAGCTTCTTTGACAGCCTGCTGTCTTATCTCTGTTCTGTTACCCGAAAAATGACATTCCTTGGTCTTCACTTTTCCGCAAACAAAACATCCCACATATACAAGTCCTACAGGCTTTTTATCAGTACCTCCGTCGGGACCTGCGATTCCCGTTGTGGAGAGCACCACATCGGATTTACTGAGTGCACTCATTCCCTTGACCATCTCTTCTGCAGTCTGTGAACTTACGGCTCCGTATTTATCAAGAGTTGATTTTTTAACATTGATAATCTTCTTCTTGGCCTTGTTGGAGTAGGATACCACTCCCATTTTATATACCGATGAGACACCGGGAACATCTACGAGAGTACTTGAAAGCATACCGCCTGTACATGATTCCACAACGCTTATGGTAAGCTCATTGGCCACCAACAGATCCACAAGAGATTTTTCCAATGTAACATCTTTCTCGGTGCTGTATATTGAATTACCGAGAACGTTTTTTATCTCTTTTACCAGAGGCTTAATCTTTTTCTTGGCATCGCTCTCATCGCTTCCTTCTCCGGATACCGATATGTAGGTCTCATAGTCGGATACACCCACTTCAACCTTGGCATCATTAAAATACTCTTTGTCGATTTCCTTAAGCTTTGCCCTTACTTCTTCTTCACTTATCCCACATGTTTTTACTGTTTTACAGTATGTCTCCATTATTTTGTCTCCCCAAGTACCTGCCTGTTTTTCCATATATAATCAACCAGTGATACGATTGTAAGAATAATCGCTATATACATCACCACCGTGTTGACGACGGTAAACCATGTAAGTCCGCAAAGTGTCGGAAGGTCTAACAGCAGAAGTATTACCAGAAGCATATGGAATACTGTCTTAACCTTGCCCCACATACTTGCGGCTATGACAATTCCGTTGTCGGAAGCAACAAGTCTGAAACCGCTTATTATGAACTCTCTTGTAAGTATCACTATAACCGCCCAGGCCGGCATCATATCAAGTTCCACCAGACATACAAAAGCCGCATTGACAAGCACCTTGTCAGCCAGAGGATCCATGAACTTGCCGAAATCGGTTATCAGGTTGTATTTTCTCGCTATCTTACCATCCAAAAGATCTGTAAGGCTTGCCACACAGAATATAATCAGAGCAATTAGCTTACTGTATTCTCCGAAGCATCCCGTAAGAAGGATAACTACAAAAGGAATTATAAGTATCATCCTTATAATGGTAAGTTTGTTGGGTAAATTCATAACATCTTCCTCTTATATTGTTTCTTTGGCCACCAGATCGTAGCCCTTGGCTCCCGTGACCTCGATATTTATTATATCACCACTGAGCAAATCCCGCTCACTTTCTATAAAGACATATCCGTCCACGTCGGGAGCGTCTCTGTATGTTCTTCCCACATAGACTCCATCTTCCACAAGGCGGCCTTCTATTATGGCGTCCAGCTTCTCACCGATCATATCTCTTGCCTTGGCAAAAGCTATCTTCTGCTGAGCCTTCATGATTTCATTCTTTCTGAATGTCTTGATAAACTCGGGAACTTTTCTCTTGAAATCTACGGCAGGAGTACCCTCTTCAGGTGAATATGTAAAAACACCCAGCCTATCAAATCTTATATCCTTAACGCATTTGAGCGTTGTAAGCTGATCTTTCCGCCTCTCACCGGGAAAACCACTGATAAGTGTGGTTCTTATACAGATGTCGGGAATACGGGTCCTGAGCTTATTAACTGTTTCCCTTATCTCCGCTTCCCTTGCCTTTCTGCCCATCTTTATAAGGACATTGTCGGAGCAACTCTGCAGAGGCATATCGATATAGTGACATATCTTGCTTTCCTTAGCCATTACATCTATAAGTTCGTCCGTTATCTCCTCGGGATAACAATACTGGAGGCGGATCTTCTTAATTCCTTCAATGGCTGCAAGCTTTACAAGGAGTTCAGGCAGGGTCTTTTTTCCGTAAAGATCCAGACCGTAAAGTGTGGTCTCCTGAGCAATGAGAATGAGTTCAACAACTCCTCTCCCAGCCAGATCCTCTGCCTCCTTAAGAAGGGTCTCCATGGGAATTGATCTGTAACGGCCTCTAATGGAAGGAATAATGCAGTATGTGCATCGCTTGTCGCATCCTTCCGCTATCTTAAGATAGGCATAATGAGAAGGTCCCGTTACGACTCTTCTGTAACCGCACACAGGCATGCCTTCAAGAGCAGGCATATAATTGGCTTCCTGCTTCTTCTCCAGGTCTTCGATTGCCTTAGCTATATTATCAAAGCCCTGATTACCGATGATGGCATCAACTTCCGGAATCTCTTTCAGAAGTTCATCCTTATATCGCTGGGCAAGACAACCCGCTGCAATCAGGTATTTGCATTTTGCGTTTTTCTTATGAGATGCCATCTCTATAAGGGTCTCGATGCTTTCCATCTTGGCGTCTTTAATAAAGGCACAGGTGTTGACAACTATCACTTCCGCCTCATTCTCATCCTCGACGATCTCGTGTCCCGCATCCAGCAGGATTCCCAGCATCATCTGCGAGTCCACCGTATTCTTATCACATCCCAATGATACAAAATAAATCTTCATAACAGTCAAAAAAAGGGGGAGAGTATCCGCTCTCCCCAACCGTTTCTATTCTTCGTCCTCGTCTGATAAGATCTTCATCTTACCCTGATTAAGTTCCTCAACAGCGATTGACAGTGGCTTCTCACCTTCTGCAACGTCAATAAGGGGCTCATCGTTATCTATAAGCTGTCTGGCTCTCTTGGAAGTAGCCATTACGATTGAATATCTTGAATTGACAACCTTAGCTTCTCCGGGCTCCACCTCGCTGTTTACTACTTTCATAAGATCTGAATATGATGGATGTAACATTTTATTCTCCTTTCGCCATCTCTTTTAGCTGTTTTCTTATATTCTCTATATAGTCTTCATTACGGCTTGCGGCGTATACCGCATTTGTAATGATCTCATTGGCTTCTCTTACGCATTCATCAACGTTGTCGTTGATAAGTATGTATTCATAATTCTCGATGCCTTCGGACTCTTCAGCAGCTCTGGCCATTCTTCGTTCGATGACATCCATTGTCTCGGTGCCTCTTCCAACCAGTCTTCTCTTGAGTTCTTCCGCAGAAGGGGGCATTACAAACAAAAGCAGAGCATCCGGCACCTTTTCTTTTATCTTCATGGCACCCTGTATCTCAATCTCAAGAATCACATTCTTACCCTGAGACAGCATCTCTTCCACATATGCCTTGGGCGTACCATAGTAGTTATCTACGTAGCAGGCATACTCAAGCATCTTGTCCTCTTCAATGTTCTTCTCGAATTCTTCCTTCGTTATAAAGAAGTAATGAACTCCGTCCTCTTCTCCCGGTCTGGGAGCTCTTGTGGTCATTGATACGGACAACGCATAATTGTCATAGTCCTCCACAAGTCTTCTGACGATCGTTCCTTTGCCTACACCGGCAAAACCTGAAATTACAGTAAGTAGCCCTCTTTTTTTCATAAATATAAACCTACTCTATATTCTGAATCTGTTCTCTAACTTTCTCGATCTCAGTCTTGAGTTCAACACCCTTATTGGATACTTCAAGGTCATTGGCCTTGGAAAGTATGGTATTGGCTTCCCTGTTCATCTCCTGAGCAAGGAAATCAAGTTTTCTACCGATGCTTCCGCCGGCTCTTAATGTATCCTTTACTGTCTCTATATGGCTGCGAAGTCTTACAAGTTCTTCGTCCACGCAAATCTTATCAGCAAATATGGTTACTTCCTGAAGCACTCTCGCTTCATCCATCTTGGCATCACCAAGCATCTCTTCTATTCGCTGTACAAGACCTGCCTTATATTCCTCGATGATCTGAGGACTTCTCTCTTCTATAAATGCCACTATCTCAAGCATTCCGTCAAGTTTGCTTATGAGATCGTTCCTTAAGTTCTCGCCTTCCTTTATCCTTGTCTGGACAAAGAGCTCGCTGGCACCTCTGATTGCTTTCTCAAGCACCTTCCATATGCCTTCTTCATCGATCTCCACATCATCCAGTGTGAATATCTCGGGATATCTCGACAGTGTAGATACTCTCACATCATTCTCTATTCCGAATTCTTCGCTCATCTGATTCAGATATTTAAGGTATTCCGCAGCTATCTCAGGATGATAAGCAACGCTGACATTATTGTCGGAGGTATCTTCATATGTTATGAACAGATCCACCTTGCCTCGCTGCATATATTCTTTCAGCAGGTTACGGATAGAGGAATCAAAGAAGTTAAGCTTCTTCGGCATCTTTATATTTACATCAAGATATCTATGATTTACAGACTTTATTTCTACCGTGACCTTGCGGCTTTCATCGCTTGCTTCGAATCTTCCGAAGCCGGTCATGCTCTTTATATCGCTCATTGTTACCTCCAGTAGCATCCAATCTATTATATGTTATCTCCAATCTTTCTGCAACCGCAGTTTTACACATAATCGCAGAGTTTTCTTCGTTGTCGGGTGTGCATATATGGAATTTTAAAATGCTCAAAAGATTCTAAATTCTCGAACATTATGCTAAGACAACTTCGTTTCTGCGCAAACTCGCTGCGCTCAGACAGTGCTTGAAACGAAGTAAGCATAATGTCTGCGAATTAAGAACTTTTGGCATGATATTTTAAAATTCCATATATGCACATCCATTCAGCGTATTATTCCTATGACGATTTAAGTACTCAACCGGTCTATTCGTTTGACAGATTTAGTCTTCCACTGCTTGTATGCCTGATATGTCGTTGTCGATCATCATGGAGTAGTTGGTGTAATAGACTACGAAGCCGGGCTTGGCGCCACTCGGTTTTTTGACTTCTTTTCGCTTTACATAGTCGATCTCGACTTTGCCGTTCTCGCTGCCCTTGGAATAATGGGCTGCCAGTCTTGCGGCTTCTTCGAAGGTACGGTCAGGAAGTTCTTTGCCTTCTGTCTTGACTATGACATGAGAGCCGGGAATTCCTTTTGCATGGAACCACCAGTCTCCTCCGTTGGCTTCCTTGAAAGTAAGCTCGTCATTCTGGTAATTGTTCTTGCCCACATAGATATGGAAGCCGTCGGAACTGATGTAATGGAATGGTTTGCTCTTGAATATAACCCGTAGATATAAGTTCCTCTTTAATCTCATTCAGGTCTTCTTCAGCGGATACTATCTCAAGGGACTGAAGCACGGATTCCAGATGATCTATCTCATCTTTTACTTCTACGGTAAGAGTCTCAAGAGCCTCTCTCGTCCTCTTTAACTTGCCGTATTTATCAAAATATTTCTTGGCATTTTCCATAGGAGTCAGGTCCCCGTCAAGAGGGATCGTGATCTCCTTATTGTCATAATAATTAAGAACTGTGATGGATTTGTCACCGGGCTTGGCTTCGTAACCGTATGTATGAAGCAGTTCACCGTAAACTTTATATTTCTCCATCTTCTCGGTATCTTTAAGTTGCTTAAGCTGAAGATCGTATTTTTTGATATCTCTCTCAAGTATCGTTGATACTATCTTGCGAAGGTCTGCACTTTTCTGCTTAGACCTGCTTGCTATTTCTTTTTCTTTATAATAAGCAATCAGGAGTTCAGACGGAGAATCATAATTAACCTTCTCCGTATATGATGCGGGAAGTCCGTTTTCGTATACCACATTGGGGGCAAAACTGCCCGCCTTCACATCTGTCATTATGCCTTCAAATGCTTTCCAGAGGCTGCCGATCTCTGTATCACTCAGATCTGTGGCAGTCTTATCATAATGGCCTCCCGACTTTTCTGCTCTGTAGCAGATCTCGTGAGCTATAAGGGGAGAAAGTCCCACATAAGACATATAAAGTGCCTTATAGGACTCTTCGTTCCTGTTCTTAATGGTCTCTGCGAAGCCTTCCTCAGTCTCTTCCAAAGGATTCTTCTTGCCTTCCTGAACAGGTATAAAGTATTTAAGGCCGGGCAGAACTTCTCTTACAGAGCTGGTCATGGCATTTACTCTTTTGATGCTGTCCAAAATGACATCTGTGTCATCTGTAAAGATTATGTTGGAGTACTTGCCCATCAGTTCGATGATGAGTTTCTTCCTGCATATATCACCCATCTCGTTGAGATGCTCGATAAGCAGCACGATGATTCTCTCCATGCCGGGCTGATATATATCGATTATTCGTCCGTTCTGTATATGCTTTCTAAGCAGCATGGTAAAGGCCGGAGCCGTGACGGGACTCACCTTGTTCTCTTCCGTCAGATACACAAGGGGCAGTGAGGGATTGGCACTGAGTACCAGTCTATGATTGCCGCAGCTGTTCTTGACAGTAAGCAGCAGCTCATCCTTCTCAGGCTCGGCTATCTTGGATATCCTGCCCTCTGCAAGTTCTTTATTCAATTGATTCACAACGGCCGCAACCGTAATTCCATCAAATGCCATATCTATTACCTGTTATACATTATATCCGAATACTCAACATAAGTCTGTTAAACAAAGAAAACCTCCGAAAAAGTGGAGGTTTTCAGTGCTGGTGGCGGGACTTGAACCCGCACGTGGTCGCCCACAAAAGATTTTGAGTCTTCCTCGTCTGCCATTCCGACACACCAGCAAAAAACTGTGCCCTTCTCGGGCACAGTCTAAAGTCTATCATAATAGGTAATTCTTCGCAAGGGTTTTATGGCGGCCCCCGCTTCCTGCATGTCCTTACAGAAGGCTTAATTCATCAGAACATTCCGAGAATGTCATCGATGGTCTCGGCTCTTCTTATAAGCTTTACTTTTCCGTCGCTTGTAATCAGCACTTCCGCAGGCTTTGGTCTTGAATTGTAGCTGCTGCACATACTGTATCCGTAAGCACCTGTATCAAGTATAGCCACAAGATCGCCTCTCTGCATCTTGGGCAGCATTCTCTCTTTTGCCAGAATATCACCTGATTCGCAGATGTTACCTGTAACTGTCTGCTCAACAAGATTGGTTCTGCTTACAACCTTTGAATCGCGAAGCACTTCCACATCATGCCATGAATCATACATTGAAGGTCTTACCAGTACGTTCATTCCAACGTCTGTTCCCACATATGTTACACCGGCATTCTGTTTTACAGCATGAACTCTTCCAAGTATCAGTGAACCTTCGGCAACGCAGTATCTTCCGGGCTCGGATTTGAATAAAGGTGCATAACCGTACTCCTTAACAAAATCGTCAAGCATGGGCTCCAAAGCAATTCTGCATGCATCAATATCAAAAGATGCCTCATCATCAAGCTTATGATAGGGAATTCCAAATCCGCCACCGAAATCGATGAATTCCAGTCCTTCGAATCCCTTGGCAATTCTTAAAAGATTGCTTACCGCTTTTACATAAGGATCCGGCTCCATAAAACATAAAAAGCGATCCGATATGCTGATTGATTCCCACAATCTTCAGATTGTATTTTGCTGCAATCTCTTTTGCCTTATCAATATCCTCTTCAGCTATGGCGAATTTTGTTTTCTTACCTGCTGTAACGACCTTCTCGTGATGTCCCGCACCAACACCGGGATTGATACGGATCGCACATTTTCCGCCGGGATTTATCTGTCCGAAGAGCTCCAGCTGTTCCAGACTGTCAAGACTTACCATTATTCCCTTATCAATGGCGAATCTCATTTCATCTTCCGATACATTGTTGGCCTTTAAGAGCAGAGTCATCTCGCCCACACTCATGGCATCACAGTTGTTTTCCTCCTCAAGAGCCATCTTAAGTATATGAAGATTGCTGTTTGCCTTAATGGAAAAATTGGCCGTATAGGGATATTTTGTGATTACTTTTGTAACATTCCTCATACGATCACGAAGAATATCTTCGTTGTAAACATATAATGGTGTACCGTACTCTTTAGCGATTTTCTCAGGATCGTTTCCTTTGAAAAAATCACTTTTTTCAATAAATGAATTCATGTATATACTTCCTCAAAATCTGTCTTTAACTTTAATTACAGAAGATGTGCTCTTAACTCATCTCCGCTTAAGGGGCTTAAGTAAGCAGGTGCTATATCAAATACTGTCTTACATCCGTTGCTACCTTCTTTGTTCAGTCTGTATACCGCACGGGCATATGCTATAAGCACGCTGGATGTGAATGCAGGGTTGGAATCAAGCTTAAGGCTGTACTCGATAACATTGTTGTACTCCTTGTTCCAGCCTGTCTTACCTGTTCTGAACACAAATCCGCCGTGAGGAATACCTGAGTGATCTCTCTTTAATTCCTCTTCGCTGATGAAATGAACTGTTGTATCGTAATCTGCAAAGTAATTGGGCATTGTCTTGATCTCGTTCTCGATCTTGGCAAGATCTGCGCCTTCCTCTGCTACTACAAAGCACTCTCTTGTATGCTTCTGTCTTGTTGTAAGGTCGGGATTCTCACCCTTTCTTACAGATTCAAGAGCAGATTCTACAGGGATCGTATACTGCTTACCGTCCTTAACACCTTCGATTCTTCTGATTGCATCGGAATGGCCCTGGCTTACGCCCTTGCCCCAGAATGTATAATCTTTTCCGTCAGGAAGAATGCAATTTGCATAAAGTCTGTTAAGTGAGAACATACCGGGATCCCATCCGCATGAGATAAGGGCTGTATGTCCGTTTTCCTTTGCAACCTTGTCAACATTGGCAAAATGCTCCGGAATCTTGGCATGTGTATCAAAACTATCGATTACGTTACAGTATTTTGCGTACTCAGGTGTCTGCTTAGGAAGATCTGTAGCGCTTCCTCCACAAAGTACAAGTACATCTATCTCATCCTTATGAGCTTCTATATCTTCAACCTTATATACGGGAACTCCCTCTGTAAGGATCTTGACAGAAGAAGGATCGCGACGTGTGAATACTGCTGCAAGTTCACAGTCAGCGTTGTTCTTAATCGCACACTCAACACCCTTTCCCAAATTACCGTATCCGAGAATACCAATTTTCATAATTTTCCTCCTTGATATTATTTCATTATATAAATAGTCCCGAGGGTATACTATCTCCTCGGGACGTGCGCCTTTGCATCTTTAAATATTATCTATCTGCCAATCAACCTTGTCAAGCCCGGATTGTTAAGCATGGATGCTTTTTTCTGAGCCGGGCTTCCCCAAAGCATATATACTATGGGTCTGTCCTGTTCATTAAGCACTCGTATCACCGCATCGGTGAACTGCTCCCAGCCTTTGTCTTTGTGACTGTTGGCTTCTCCGGCCCTTACAGTAAGCACGGTATTGAGCATCATAACTCCCTGTCTTGCCCATTTTTCCAGGTAACCGTTATTGGGAATATAACATCCCATCTCATCCTGCAGTTCCTTATATATATTCTGCAGAGACGGCGGAATCTTTTTCTGTGTCACGGGAACCGAAAATGACAATCCATGGGCCTGATTGGGCTCATGATAGGGGTCCTGCCCCAGAATAAGCACCTTCACCTTGCTTAGAGGTGTCAGATGAAATGCCGTAAATATCTGATCCGACGGCGGATATATCACATGCTCGGAATATTCCTTTTTTACAAATTCATAGAGATCTTTGTAGTAGGGCTTGCCGAATTCTCCCTTGAGATAAGGCAGCCAGTCATTGTCTATCATCATTACAGTCTGACCTCAATTCCGTCATTCTTCATATATTCTTTAACCTGATTGATCTCAAGCTCCTTGTAATGGAAAAGTGAAGCCGCAAGTACAGCATCCGCATGTCCTTCAAGAACCGCATCGGAAAAGTGCTTAAGTTCACCTGCTCCGCCGGAAGCAATAACAGGTATCTTAACC
Source organism: uncultured Lachnospiraceae bacterium (assembly GCA_902779505.1). Lineage (GTDB taxonomy): Bacteria > Bacillota > Clostridia > Lachnospirales > Lachnospiraceae > Colinaster. The sequence goes on along the minus strand of CACZBZ010000013.1, from coordinate 1,317 downwards.
GCATCAGCAACAGCTCTTGTAAGCTCTATGTCAAAGCCTGCCTTGGTTCCGTCACAGTCCATACTTGTAAGAAGTATTTCTCCCGCTCCCAGTTCCTCTGCCTGCTTTGCCCATTTTATGGCATCTATGCCGGTGTCCACTCTGCCTCCGTTAAGATATATGTTCCAGCCGTCACCGGCTTCACGTCTCTTGGCATCAATGGCTACTACCACACACTGGCTTCCGAATTTGTCGCTGGCTTCTTTGATAAGCTCCGGTCTCTTGATGGCTGCTGAATTGACCGCTACTTTATCGGCACCTTCTCTGAGTATCTCTTTAAAATCATCAACGGTCCTAATGCCTCCGCCGACGGTAAATGGAATGAACAGTTTCTCGGCAACTTTCCTTACCATATCAACCACGGTTTTTCTTCCGTCACTGGAAGCCGTTATATCAAGGAATACCACCTCATCGGCACCGGCGGCATCATAAGCCGTCGCTATCTCAACGGGATCGCCTGCATCTCTCAGATTGACAAAATTAACTCCCTTAACGACTCTGCCGTTATTAACATCAAGACATGGAATTACTCTTATTGTGTGCATATTATCTTCCCTCGGCCCTGTGGCCGGCTGACTTAAAATGAGCCGCGTGACCGCCGCGGCTCTTAACAATTACTGATTTATAAAGCTATAAAATTCTTAAGAATCTGAAGTCCCACAGAAGAACTCTTCTCCGGATGAAACTGACAGGCATATATATTGTCTCTTTCCACCGATGCATGAACAAGATCTCCGTATTCGCAGGTCGCTACCACATCTTCTTCATTATCAGCCTTAAGATAATATGAATGATTCATCTATCCCCTCGAACAGTCTTCCCTTACGGGGAAAACTGAGGCGATTCCATCCTATCTGCGGAATCTTCAGTCCATTGTTCTCACTAAAGCGAACTATTTTACCCGGAAGTATGCCCAGTCCTTTTACACCGGGCGCCTCTTCGGATTCATCGAAAAGAAGTTGCAAGCCTAAGCATATGCCAAGGAAAGGTATTCCCTTGTCCACCACTTCCCTGATTACCGGGATTAGACCGTAGGTCTCAAGTTTTTTCATAGCGTCGCCAAAGGCTCCTACGCCGGGAAGGATAATATGATCCGCTTTAAGAATCTCCTCCCTGTCTCTTGTAACAAGCACCTGTGCCCCAAGTGACTGTAAAGCCTTCTCAACACTCTTTATATTCCCTGCATCATAATCCAATACAGCTATCATCTTAATTACTCCAATACCTTATTAGGATCGTCCGGCAGGAAATCCTTCTCTTCTTCAAGAAGATCGTTCA
>CACZBZ010000012.1 GCA_902779505.1 uncultured Lachnospiraceae bacterium | reverse complement strand
ACTCCAGCATGCACCTCTTGAAGCAGAGGAGATGTCAAGATTCATACTCAGAAGCAACGAGCTTATGTCTCTTCTTGTTGATGCAAAAGAAGACTGATATTGTTAATAATTAAAGGCTGTGAAATATTCTTTCACAGCCTTTTTTGCAAAGAAAAAGGAGAAGAAATATGAAAAAAGGCCTGGCAGTGATCTTTCCCGGAATGGGATATCATAAAGAAAAACCACTGCTTTATTATTCTTCGAAACTTGTAAAGAGTCTGGGCTACGAGCTGATCCATGTGGAATATCACGACCTTCCCCGCAAAGTGCAGGGTGATGCCGCTATGATGAAAAAAGCAGGAGAGATGGCTTATGAGCAAGCGAAGGAACAGCTTAAGGATCTTGATTTCGATTCCTATGACGATGTTGTCTTTATCGGTAAGAGCATAGGCACTTGTGTAATGGTAGCTTTTGCAAAAGAGCAGGGCATAGATGCCACACAGATATGGTATACCCCTGTGGAAGCGACTCTGGCCTATCCATCAGGTAAGGTCATAGCTTTTATCGGAGAGAGCGATCCATGGTCGGACGTGCCTTCATTGATCAAGAATGCTAAGGCCGCAGGAATTGATATATATTCATATCCGGATTGTAATCACTCCCTTGAATGCGGGGATGTCATAAGAGACACCTCATACGTCCATGAAGTGATGAAGCTGACTGAAGAGTTTATCACAGGCTGAAGAAAACGTTTGTTTTCCTAACAGAAGCCTTTCATTTTGGTATAACACATTTGATCCCCAGGGTAGAGAATTCCAAAAAATATGCTAGTATATCAAAGGTTATGCATATCAAACGTAAGGATGTATCAAACGTAAGGAACGATAGGAATGTGGTAAATAGGTCTACATTCCTATTATTTTTTATTGAAACTATTCCTCAGAAGGAATATACTAGGATAGTCAACTTTACAACCTTTTTGGAGGATTTGTTATGGAGTATGTATCTACATCAGAAATTGCAAAAATATGGGATATATCAAGACGCCGGGTTACAACATTGTGCAGAGAAGGCAGGATTGAAGGTGCTGTCTTCGCAGCCAATACATGGCTTGTGCCTAAAAATGCAAAAAAGCCGGAAGATCCGAGAAGAGTCCATAAAATGGGACGGGAAAAATAGTAAAATGATAGAAGCCAGATTTCTGGCTAATATTTACAGCAAAAACGGAGGAAATAAAAATGGCAGATAAGACCAATGCAAATATCGGCTTCGAAAAAGAATTGTGGGATGCAGCGTGTGTTCTTTGGGGACATATCCCTGCAGCAGAATACAGAAAAGTAATCATAGGATTGATTTTTTTGCGCTATATTTCTGCGGCATTTGATCGAAGATATCAGGAACTAATAGATGAGGGCGATGGGTTTGAAGATGATCGCGATGCTTATACCATGGAGAATGTTTTCTTCGTTCCGGAAGCAGCAAGATGGAGTACCATTGCGTCTGCAGCGCATACACCGGAAATAGGAACAATTATTGATAATGCTATGCGCGCCATTGAAGATGAAAACAAGACTTTAAAAAATGTATTGCCTAAGAATTATGCCAGCCCAGATTTGGATAAGCGAGTCCTCGGTGATGTGGTAGATATCTTTACCAATGACATTGATATGAGCGATGCAGAGGAAAGTGAAGATCTCCTCGGTAGAACTTACGAATATTGTATTGCTCAGTTTGCTGAAAAAGAAGGAGTAGGTGGAGGAGAATTCTATACCCCGTCCAGTGTAGTAAAGACATTGGTTTCTGTATTGAAGCCGTTTGATAATTGCCGTGTGTACGATTGCTGTTGTGGTTCTGGCGGTATGTTTGTACAAAGTGCAAAATTTATCGAAGCGCATTCCGGAAAGAGGGGGCATATTTCTGTATATGGACAGGAAGCGAATGCAGATACTTGGAAGATGGCAAAGATAAATATGGCTATTCGTGGCATTGATGCAGACTTTGGCCCTTATCAGGCAGATACCTTTACTAATGATTTGCATCCAACACTTAAGGCTGACTTTATTCTTGCAAATCCACCATTTAACTATCATCCATGGAATCAGGATAAACTTCTTGATGATGTGAGATGGAAATATGGTATTCCACCAGCAGGAAATGCCAACTATGCATGGATTCAGCACATGATTCACCACTTGGCACCAAACGGAAAAATCGGATTGGTACTTGCAAATGGAGCTCTTTCTACACAGTCTAGTGGTGAAGGTGACATTCGTCAGAGAATCATTGAGGATGATTTGATAGAAGGCATTGTTGCGATGCCAACGCAGTTGTTCTATAGCGTGACGATCCCGGTTACGCTCTGGTTTATAACCAAGGGAAAGAAACAAAAAGGAAAAACTCTCTTTATTGATGCTCGTGAAATGGGTCATATGGTTGATCGTAAGCATAGAGATTTTATGGATGATGATATCCAGAAATTGGCTGATACTTTTGAAGCATTTCAGAATGGTGAACTTGCAGATGAAAAGGGATTCTGTGCAGTAGCATCTTTAGAGGATATTGCAAAGCAGGATTATATTCTTACACCAGGACGATATGTTGGCATTAAAGAGCAGAAAGATGATGGAGAACCATTTGAAGAGAAGATGGGAAGATTGACATCAGAACTTTCGGATATGTTTGCAAAGTCTCATGAATTGGAAGATGAGATAAAAAGAAAGTTAACAGCAATAGGATTTGAACTATAGGAATAAATATGAAAACGATAGCGCTACGTTTTGCGGATAATTTTGCACCGGAGAAGGGAACTATTGCCGCACATAATGCTGTAATAAACGAATATGGATATGTTTGGTGTGGAAAGCTGGAAAATGCTGTGTCCAATAAGGTTATGGATGAAATTATGAAATGTGACAATCCGCAAATTTTGTTAATCCATAGAGGAAAAACGGGAAGATACTGGGCACGCTTGGATAAAATTCAGCATGAAATTCCTGAAAAGGAATGTATTCCAGAGTATTATCGCGATAATGCTAGTGCGTTCAAAACTTGGTTTAAAGTTAATAGTATAGTTCCTGCTGCAAAGGTTGTTTAAGCAAGTGTGTTGTGGCGTCATCTCAAAGGCCGTTGGCAGAAGTTTCCAAAAGTAGTATGAGTCCGTATTTTATTATTGAAGTAAGGGAGTAAAACCAAATGAGTATTTTAATGGAATACGCTAATTTTTCAAACGGTAAAAAAAGACCAAAGAATGAAGGCAATTATCCAGTGTATGGTGGAAATGGAATTCTAGGTTACACAGATGATTATAATATGGAAAATTGCATTATTATAGGACGTGTCGGAGTATATTGTGGAAGCGTATATTTGGAAAGAGAAAAGTGCTGGGTGTCTGATAATGCCATAATAGTTCAGGCTAAAGATGGTGCTGATTTAGAATATTTGTTTTATCTACTAAAAAGACTTAGATTAAATGAACGTCAGATTGGAACGTCTCAACCGTTGTTAACGCAGAATATTCTTAACAATATTGAGGTTAATGTTCCTGATTTTGTGATCCAACAAAAAATCGCAAGTATACTATCTGCATTGGATAAAAAAATACAATTAAATACAAAGGTAAACGATAATTTAGCGGCTTAACCTTTTAATTTCTGATACTGTCGTTTCCATGCTCGTGAAGGTTTCTTGCAGATACCATCATCGCAGACGAAGGCGCAGATATCAGACATACCGTTATTTCCGCAGATATCAGGATTATTCTGACGACATCCATAAGTCTGTAACTCGGTATCCTGAACATTAAGGGGTGCATTGAAAGGGATCTTTAACTCTTTTTCTTTCATATTTCCACCTCTGAAACATCAAGCTGTCCGGACATTAACTGCGGGAGCAATTCATCTCGTAATGCAGCAAGTTCTCGATTTTCGATACGATTTGCTATCACGAGATCATATATGGGAGCCAATAAACCTCCTATGCGATCGTAATCTGATTGTGAAGGAATGAGAACAACCGCTTTCGAGAGCTCTTCACGTTTTATATGTCCCATGGTGGTTGCCATATCAGCTGCTATAGCAACAAATTTTTGAAGATGATGATTAGTCCATGCATAGTAAAACCATTTATCATAAGTTTTCGACGTTACTTTGAACAGATGCTGATTTAAGCCGCATGTACCACCGCACCACAGATCGACAAGAAGACTACCTGACCACGAGAAAATTACATCACCATCATGGACTATATACTCAGGTTTGATCGATGGAGAGCATAGCTCGCTGCTGGCGTCACATGAGCCCTGCCGAAGTTCCTTTATTTTTAAAACTGGAAGTCCCTGTTCATCATCTTTAGGACGAAACTTTTGCATGGCGAGACCGTTAAGATAATCGGCTATACCAAGTAAAGAGCTTTCTTTCCAACCTTCAGGTATACAGTCTATGTTGATGAATTCCTGAGTGAAAATGCTCTGAGCTTGCTGAAGTAAATTATCGTTTAGTGCACGAAAAATAATTATGAAAGGATTTGTTTTATGAATGATTTAATAAGGTATACAAATACAAATGACATAATGGATGATGCGTGTAATATCATTGAGAGTGCACAGCGGGTTGCGATTCAGTCGGCTAATATTTCATTGGTATTAAGAAATTGGCTTTTGGGAAAGCGAATTTCTGAGGAAGAATTAAAAGGTGAGGAGAGGGCTGAATACGGATTAGAAGTTGTTAAAAGACTTTCAGAATCCCTTACAGAAAAGTATGGAAAAGGCTTTAGTAAGAGAACTATTTATAAGTTTTTACAGTTTTATAAGACATTTCCGGAGATTGTGCCGACACTGTCGGCACAATCTGAAGGGAATGGAATTGTGCCAACGTTGTCGGCACAATTGCTGTCGTGGTCTCATTATGAGCGTTTGCTTCAGGTTGATGACAAGGATGCTCGCGAATGGTATGCAAAGGAAGCATATGAGCAGACCTGGAGTATTAGGACATTGAGTAGAAATATTTCAACCCAGTATTATTATCGATTGTTGAAATCTCAGGATAAAACTGGCGTTGAAAATGAAATGATGGAATTAACAAAACCATTACAGGATAAGCTTGAATTTATTAAGAATCCTGTTATAGCCGAGTTCCTTGGAATGCAAGAAAATACATCTTACTATGAGTCTGATCTTGAGCAGTGTATTATCGATAACTTACAGAAATTTCTTATGGAGCTTGGAAAAGGATATGCATTTGTAGCGAGACAGCAACATATTCATACCGACAAGGAGGATTATTATATCGATCTGGTGTTTTATAACTATCTTTTAAAATGTTTTGTCTTAGTGGATTTAAAAACAGATAAAATTACGCATCAGGATGTTGGCCAGATGGATATGTATATTCGTATGTATGATGATTTGAAGAAGGCCCCGGATGATAACCCAACATTGGGGATTGTACTTTGTGCGGATACAGATGAAGATATTGCTAAATATTCTGTGCTTCATGAGAATGAGCAATTATTTGCTTCAAAGTATAAATTGTATCTTCCGACAGAGGAAGAACTACGTGCAGAAATAGAGGCACAGAAAGAGTTTTACTATCTGCAGAAAAAAGAGAATGAAGAATAGAACTTAAATCCTATAGGCGGTAGGATTAAACACTGGCGGAACTGTCGCCTGTGTCGTTCTCCAATAAATGGAGGTACGGCATGAAAGAAGATTTTATTAATGAGGTTATGGAGGGGATGCTTCCTAATCTCGATAATATGCAAATGACTCAGCTCAAACGCGCTCTTGGGCAAGTTTTATCACACTATGATTTGAGAGAGTCGAGTCAAGGCAGAAGTGAAAGTAATAGCAGTGCATTATTGGATAGATTTATAGCAGCAAAAAGGATAGAGGGATGTTCCGAGAAGACTTTGGACTATTATCAAAATACTATAAACGCAATGCTGAGCACGTTAGGTAAGCATACATGTAGAATCACGACTGAAGATTTACGCATGTATTTGACTGAATATCAAGAGGAACACGGTTCTAGCCGAATAACTATTGATAATATTAGAAGAATACTCTCAAGCTTTTTTTCGTGGCTTGAGGACGAGGATTATATTGTAAAAAGTCCGGTACGCCGTATTCATAAAGTGAAGACAGCAAGCAGCATTAAAGAGACATACTCTGATGAAGACTTGGAAAATATGCGTGATAATTGTACTGAATTACGTGATCTGGCTATGATTGATATGCTTGCATCAACTGGTATGCGTGTTGGTGAAATGGTTTTGCTAAATCGGGAGGATATTGATTTTTCAGAGCGAGAATGCGTTGTGTTTGGGAAAGGTGATAAGGAACGAATGGTGTATTTTGATGCCAGGACGAAGCTTCATTTACAGGAGTATCTTAAAAGGCGTTCGGATGATAATCCTGCGCTGTTTGTTACATTGAGGACACCATATGAGCGTATAAAAATAGGTGGCATAGAGAATAGACTTCGAGAGATGGGGAAAAGACTGGAAATTAATAAAGTCCATCCGCATAAGTTTAGAAGAACGCTTGCTACTATGGCAATTGACAAAGGTATGCCTATAGAGCAACTTCAGCAGCTTCTGGGGCATCAGAGAATAGATACGACTTTGCAATATGCAATGGTTAAACAGAGTAATGTAAAAACTGCGCATAGAAAATATATTGGATAGGATGGTGGAATGATGGAAGATTGGAGAAGAATACGATTAGGCGATGCATGTGTAACAAATGCAGATACCTATTCGCCTAAAGAAGGGTGGAAGTTTGTTAATTATTTAGATACAGGAAATATTACGGACAATCGCATAGAATCGGTGCAATATATAGATGTTATAAATGAAAAATTACCAAGCCGAGCAAGAAGAAAAGTTAAAAAGAATAGTATTCTTTTTTCGACAGTTCGACCAAATCAGCGACATTTAGGAATAATCAAAACGCAACCGGATAATTTTCTTGTTTCTACAGGATTTGCCGTAATCGATGTTGATGATACCATACTTGATCCTGATTTTGCGTATTATGCTTTATCTCAAAAATCAGTAGTTGAAATGTTGCACGCTATTGCAGAGCAGAGTACGTCTGCATATCCATCGATAAAACCTTCAGATATTGAGGATGTCGAAATTGATATTCCAAGTATAGAAACACAGAAGAAAATAGTAGGATTATTAGGTTGTGTTGATAAAAAAATAGAATTGAATACGGAGATAAACGATAATTTAGCTGAGCAGGCTCAAGGTGTCCTCTATCATTTTATGGATCAATATCAATACCAGCTTAACCCTCTTTCAGATATTGCTGTTGTTATTGATTGCCTTCATTCTAAGAAGCCTTCAGCTATTGAAGATAGCACCTATCAGCTTATTCAATTGGACAATATCCGTGATGACGGTTTTCTTGATATGTCCGCTTGCAAGTATATGATTTCACAGGCTGATTACGAAAATTGGACCCGTAAATGTGAAATCATTGAAGGTGATTGCGTTATTACTAATGTTGGTCGTATCGGTGCTGTGTCACAAGCTCCTTATGGAACGAAAGCTGCCATGGGAAGAAACATGACATGCATCCGGTTGAAATCTGGTTTGCGACTGCAGGCTTACTTCATAACAGTATTGCTATCAAGCCATATGCGTAGACAGATTCAGCACAATACTGACGAGGGAACAATTATGGGGGCGCTGAATGTAAAAAATATCCCCAAATTGTTATTTCCAATATTTGATACTTCTGTCATGTCTGATTTGGAAAATATACTTTATCCTCTACGAAAACAGATTGAGTATAACAATCTTCAAAATCAGAGCCTTGCACAGATACGCGACACCTTACTACCTCGGTTGATGTCCGGCGAAATTGATGTGTCAAACCTTGATCTCTAAGCCGCTAAATTATCGTTTATAAGAATTGAAGAAGGGTTAAAAAATGTATAGTAACGAGTATATGAACGATGCGGAGTCAATATCATCCGTAGATCAATACATCAAAAGGGTAAATGAAATATTAGAAAAGCCGGAAAATGTAGGAACAAAGTTCTTTTTTAGAGGACAAGCTGCGGATTATTGGGATATTAGACCAAGTATTTTTCGAGAGGATATATTGAGTGTAGAGCACGAATTGATGACAGAACCTCTTCGTATAATTCCTCGTGAATTCAGGTCGCTGGGGGATACTTTTGAGATTATGGAAAAGTATCAACATTATGGTCTGAGTACAAGATTGCTTGATTTAACATCAAATCCATTAGTTGCATTATATTTTGCATGCGAGTTATGTGATAAAGAAGAAGAGTATCAGATGGAGGGGTTTGAAACAGAAAAACGTTATCCAAATGGAATCGTCTATCTCAAACAAGTTGATTTTGCTTTGAAATATGATGATTGGGTTGTAAAGGCCATCTCATATATATCAAAAGTTGATTTTAACGGAGAAGTCACCTTAAGGAAGTTGATTGATAGTCTTGAAAGTGAAGGTGTTATTTCTGAAGAATTCAAAAGAGAAGGACAATTGGAGAAAATTATATCAATACTCCAGGATGCATATGTGGTTTTACCAGCGATTAATAACGAACGACTATCAAGGCAAAGCGGAGCTTTTTTGTTGCCAGCGAAATTTAATATAAAAAGTAACGGGCTGGATTTGAACAATGCAATTATTGAAAAAGCAGAGTGTGATTTACGAGAAGAATTCGATCCTTTTGTTTTCTATGTAGAGCATGATTACAAGGAAAAAATCCGGAAGGAGTTGGATAAGTATAATGTAAATGAATCCAGTATGTTTCCGGAATTAGAATATCAATTGAAGCATATTCAAATGGATTGTGAATCAAATAAAAAGCCTGTTGCCAGATTTGTTAAATATGCTGAATTAATAAAAACGTATGAACAGGAAAGCGAAACTTTAAAAGACATTTCCGATGAAATGATACAGGATATTGTTCAAAGAAATGTTAAGGATGCTAATGAAGCAGATGATATAATCCATATTTTTGAAAGCAATAAAGAAACGGATTGGTATAAGAAAAATAGTGTTTTGAGCAAGATAAAGGTTTTGATTACTAAGTCCTTATTATCTGATGGATATGACAAGAATCATGCTGAAACCATAGCGAGAAGCATAATTAACGATATAAATACTGAAAAGAGGGGGTAACATGTCTTCATTTTTTACAGAAGCCGATTATGAAAACTCAATAATCGAATTGTTCCAAAACATGGGATATTGTCACGTGTACGGACCTGATATTGAAAGAGATTTTTCAAGTCCAATTTACGATGTGGAGCTAATTGATGCTTTGCATCGGCTAAATCCTGCTATGCCTGAAGATGGAATAGAAGACGCTTTGTATAAGCTTAAGAATTTTGAAAATGGCGAGCTTGTGCAGAAGAATGCTGTGTTTATGGATTATTTACAGCACGGAATAGAGGTTCGTTATCTTGAAAATGGGGAAGAACGTTCTGGACTAGTATATTTGGTGGATTATCAGAATATAAGTAAGAATTCGTTTATAGTTGCAAATCAATGGACGTTTGTAGAAAACAGTAATAAGCGACCAGATGTATTGCTTTTTGTAAATGGTCTCCCGGTGGTTTTGGTGGAATTAAAATCTCCGTCTAGGGAAGAGACAGATGCGTCGGAAGCATATACACAGATTCGTAATTATATGCATGAGATTCCATCCATGTTTATATACAATTGCATCTGCGTTATGAGTGATCATCTCACTTCAAAAGCTGGTACTATTACTTCCGGTGAAGACCGCTTTATGGAGTGGAAGACGAAAGATGGCAACTATGAGAATACGCAGTATGCTCAGTTTGATACATTCTTTGAGGGGATATTTGAACAGAATCGATTACTTGATATCATAAAGAATTTTATCTGTTTTTCTAATGAAGGGATAAAGCAATATAAGATTTTAGCTGGGTATCATCAATATTTCGCAGTTAAAAAAGCAATAGAATCAACGAAACATGCCACAGAGACCGATGGAAAGGGTGGCGTTTTTTGGCATACTCAGGGATCTGGCAAATCTTTATCAATGGTTTTCTATGCTCATCTTTTGCAAGAAGCATTGGATAGCCCGACAATTGTAGTTATTACAGACCGTAATGATTTAGATGATCAGCTTTATGGACAGTTTGCTAAATGCAAGGATTTCCTTCGTCAGGAACCTATGCACGCAGAGAGCAGGGAGCATTTGAAGAATCTGTTGGATGGTCGCCAGACCAACGGAATTATTTTTACGACCATGCAGAAGTTCGAAGAGTCTGAGGATGCTCTCTCTGAGCGCAGAAATGTAATTGTTATGGCTGATGAGGCTCACCGTGGGCAATATGGTTTAAAAGAAACGGTTGATGCTAAAACAGGAAAAATAAAGATTGGTACAGCCAGAGTTATCAGGAATAGTTTACCTAATGCTACTTATATTGGATTTACCGGTACACCAATTTCATTAAAGGATAGAAGCACCAGAGAAGTATTTGGTGAGTACATTGATGTTTATGATATGACACAAGCAGTAGAGGATGGTGCGACCAGACCGGTATATTACGAGAGTCGTGTTATTAAGTTGAAATTGGATGAAGAGACCCTTCACTTAATTGATACTGAATATGACATTATGGCAAATAATGCTGACCCGGAAGTGATTGAAAAGAGTAAGAAAGAACTCGGACAAATGGAAGCAATCCTCGGTAATGACGAAACGATAGCATCACTTGTAGATGATATTTTAGATCATTACGAGAATTATCGTGAAAACCTACTTACAGGTAAAGCGATGGTGGTCGCATATTCAAGAGCGATTGCTTTAAAGATTTATCGTCGTATATTAGAACTTCGCCCTGGTTGGCAGGATAAGGTTGCTGTTGTTATGACAGAGAGTAATAAAGATCCGGAAGACTGGAGAGAAGTGATTGGCAATAAGCGGCATCGTGATGAACTTGCAAAACAGTTTAAGGATAATGAAAGCCCACTTAAGATTGCAATTGTAGTTGATATGTGGCTGACAGGTTTTGATGTTCCATCTCTTGCTACGATGTATGTGTATAAACCGATGCAGGGATATAACCTTATGCAGGCAATTGCCCGGGTGAACCGCGTGTTTGGTGATAAAGAAGGCGGACTTGTTGTTGATTATGTTGGTATCGCATCCGCTTTAAAACAGGCAATGAATGACTACACAACGCGTGATAAGAAGAATTACGGAGACACAGATGTTGCTAAAGTTGCATATCCAAAATTCTTGGAGAAATTGTCGGTATGTCGCGACTTGTTCCATGGATATGATTATTCACTATTTATGACTGGAACTGATTTAGAAAGATCTAAGGCGATTAGTGGAGCTGTAAACTTTATTGTTGATGTGAATCGCTCGAGAGAAAGAGAAGATTTCCTAAAGGAAGCCCTATTACTTCGCCAGGCATTATCACTTTGCTCTTCGTTGGCCGAAGAATCACTTCGTATAGAGGCAGCGTTCTTTGAATCAGTGCGTGTGTTGGTGATGCGTTTGATGAACAAAGGTGAAGGGAAAAAGATTTCTTTACCGGAAATGAATGCACGAATCAATGCTCTATTAGAACAGAGTATTAAGAGTACTGGGGTTATCAATCTTTTTTCTGATGTTAATAGTGACTTTTCGTTGTTTGATCCAAAGTTCCTTGAAGAAATTGGTAAGATGAAAGAAAAGAACCTCGCAGTTGAGCTGTTAAAGAAACTGATTTCTGAACAGGTTATTGTTTATAAGCGTACAAATGTTGTAAAGTCTGAAAAATTTAGTGAGATGATACAGCAAGCGATGAATCGCTATTTAAACGGTATGCTTACCAATGAGCAGGTTATTGAAGAAATGTTGAATCTTGCAAAACAGATTCAAGCGGCGCAAAAAGAAGGTCAAGAATTGGGACTTACTGCGGATGAATTGGCTTTCTATGATGCGCTAACAAAGCCACAGGCAATAAAAGACTTTTATGAGAATGAAGAACTTATTGCTATTACAAAGGAGTTGGCAGAAGCGTTAAGAAAAAATCGTACCATTGACTGGCAGAAGAGAGATTCAGCACGTGCCAAGATGCGTATGATGATTAAGAAACTTTTAAAGGAACATAAGTATCCGCCTGATGGAATGGAAGACGCCGTTCAGACAGTAATGCTTCAGTGTGAACTGTGGACGGATAATAATGACATGATGCTAGAGCAGCGTGTAAACACATATGCTAATCGATTAGGACAGTATGTAAAAGAGATTCGCTGATAAAAGAGGTTATATGTAATGGCTAAAGGTTATATTTATATCATGACAAATCCTGCTTTGAAAGACATGGTCAAAATAGGATATGCTACCAATGTTGAGAATCGTCGTAAGCAGCTTAGTACAACGGCTTTGCCATACGAATACGAAGTATATGCTACGTATGAAACTTCCGGTAATCTTGAAGATAAAAAACTTCATAAGATGATTGATAATCTTAATCCTGACCTTAGAATTACCAAGAATCGTGAATTCTTTGTGCTTTCTCCGGAAGATGCATATGAACTGTTAGAATCCATAGCTGTTATCAGTGGGACAAAAGATAAGCTTAAAAGAGTAAAAGTGTCTGCTTCAAAAAAACAGAAAACAAAAAGACCTCCGGTAAATTTTGTTAAATGCGGTATACCAATGGGAGCGGAATTGGTGTTTACGGAGGATTCGACTGTTGTGGTTACAGTAGTAGGCGAGAGGAAGGTTCAGTATAACGATGAGATTACATCATTATCTGCGATATCAGATAAGATAAAGGGATATTCCACTTCTGGACCTCAGTTTTTTACATATAATGGTAAGACTATCTCACAAATTGCAGAAGAAACACAATGGAAGGGATGCTGATTGCATATTTTACGATTTTTAAATTAGTTGATATGGAGCAAGTTCAATGGGGTTTGATGCTAATATTTATATAAAAAAGAATTTATACACAAAGAAGGATATAGAAGAATTACTGTTATTGCTTGGATACGAAAAACGAGATAAAGTGTTTTATTTTGGAAACGATAGAGAGTATAAACATTTATCTGGTGTAGCAGTATATCTATCTGATTATCATGATAACGATGATGAGTATGTTTATCATGTTCGAATGCTATATCATTGTACTGACTATGATGTGAAAAAAGCGAATGATACTATACGTTCGATGAAAAAATACTGTAATGCGTGGTTCGAAAGTGACGAGGGAAAGAACCGGTATTTTCAATATGGAGAATTGGTGTGTGGGGCAGAAAATGGATGTTATTTTTCTGCGGAGAGAGCATGCTACAACTTATATTATTTGAAACATGCTTTAAAAAAATATCCTGAGGATTCCGAAGGAGAACAACTGCTGAATGAATGGGGGGAATTTCGCCTAACAGATTTAATGCAAATATTTATTTAACATATTTATGTGCTGTTCTGGAAGAGTATTTTAGAACAACGTTTATTGCATTGTTAAGATTCTCTGATAAGAAAGAAAAAATATTGAATTGTAAGCTGTCATCTTATGAATTAATGGATATTGATTCGGGCAAAACCTCTGTTGAGGAAGCATATGCAAGGACAGTTTCATTTCAGAATGTTAAAAGCATTAGTAGTAACTTTATGGATTTGGACAAAATCGATATTATGTCGGTATTAAAGAAGCCATATCGTAGACGGAAGAAATCGTTGTATACTCAGATGGATGAAGTATTCGAAAGAAGACATAGAATGATCCATAGAGTTGATTTGGATTCGAATTATGACAGCAAACAATTAGAGAAAGACATAGACGATATGGCTGCTGCTGTTAAGCGGATTTATAAGTTTTTATGTAAAAAGAATGATTGGGAAATACAGGATATTTGGTGACTTTTGGTCCAGCGGACCAGAAGTCATTTTTTTCCTCGACAATCGCAAAACTATAGGATATACTAGAAGTTGGGGTATTGGGCTCTTTTATACGCCAATATATAGTATATTGAGAGCGGATTGGGATAAACCGGTCCGTCCTGAGGTTTTATGGGTAACAGCTATTCTGAGACAAGAGGATCTCTCATGTTCTCCGAATCCAAGATTGAACAGAATCTTGAATTGGGAGAAATATACGAGGGCGTCTTCGAAATTGAAGAGGAACATCAGTTGGAGATGGAAGGATATGTTTATTCTTCTTCTATTAGAGTTACCCTCGGGGAGAATCATTTCAGCGGGGTGTCCGCCTCTATTCCCTATGAAATAAGGACTGAAGGCATGCAGCCCGGAGATGTTCTTAAGGGCAGCTTTTCCATTGTATCCAACAGAGGAGAGTATGTGCTTCCTTTTGTTGTAATGATTGTTCATTCCAATCTCACCTCATCAATGGGACAAGTCAAGAATTTGTTCCATTTTACCAATCTTGCAAAGAGCAGCTGGTCAGAAGCTGCGGACATATTCGCCGATCCGGCTTTCGTTGAATTGCTCCATGGCAATGATTCCAAATATCGTGATCTCTATAAAGGTTTATCTAAAAAAGGCAACAAGAACCTTAATCTGGAAGAATTCCTTATCGGTATCAATAAAAAACAGAAAATAGAATACACTGTGGCAAAGGACGAGATTAAAGTCCTTAATCCCAGCGGAATAACGGAACACACCATAGATCTGGAGAGAAACGGCTGGGGTTATACCCTTCTTGCGGCCAAGGCGGAAGGCGATTTTATAGAACTTACAAATAACAGAATCGAAGACGAAGACTTTGTGGGCGACGTCTGCCACTTCACTTTTAATATTCATGAATCCGGACTGCATGAAGGAAGAAACTTCGGAAGGATTACTTTCAAGCATCCCTACGGCAGAGTGTCCGTAGTGGTAATGGTTACCAACAACCCTCTCGGAATCAACTCTTCCATGAGTCGTAAGCATAAAAGTGTGACTTTCAGTCTTATTCGTCAGTATCTGGATTACAGAATGGGCAAGCTGGCTAAGAATAAGTGGATATCCTACACGGAGGATATGCTTAATCACAGATCCGGCCTTTCAGAAAAAGATACTCTTGAGAACAACCTTTACAAGGTTCATCTTTTACTTGAAGCCGAGAGATACAACGAAGCCAAATGGATAATCGACAGACAGATTACCACTGAGATAGATGACGGAAGCAACGAAGAATACTGTTACTATCTCTATCTCATGAGTCTCTACAATGTGGACGAATATTATGCCCGGGACATAGCCGGACGTATTAAGAGCATATATGACAAGGATCCCACTAACTGGAGAGTGGCATGGGTCCTTTTGAAAGTATCATCGGAATTCAGAAAAGTTCCCTCCAGAATGTACAATTTCGCCCTGAAACAGGTGGATATGGGCTGTCGCAGTCCGCTTTTATATGTTGAGATAGCCAATCTCTTAAATGAGTCGCCGACTCTTATGATGAGACTGGAAGAAAAAGAAAGACGCGTGATCCTTTTTGCGGCAAAGAACGGCCTTATAAGCGAGGAACTCAGCAGACAGGTGTCATACCATGCCGCAAGACTAAAGGACTTTGATAACAAAATATATACAGCCCTTGTTAATCTATATGAAAAATACGAAAGCAAAGAGATATTGGAAGCAATCTGTATGCAGTTGCTTAGAGGCGGAAAATACGGGGATAAATACTTTAACTGGTATGCGCTGGCAATTGAGAACAATCTTCCCTTGAACAATCTCTACGAGGCTTATATGGCAAGTATCAATCTTTTGAGCGATCATCCTCTGCCCAAGCCCTTGCTTATGTATTTCTCTTACCAGAACAATCTGCCTCTGGACCAGATAGCGTATATCTATGCCTACATGGTAAAGAACAGAGACAATTATCCCGATCTCTACATGACTTACAGGGATGATATATCAAGATTCATCTTAAAGAACCTCTATGCCGGAGTAATCAACAGAGATCTGGCATATCTCTACAATGAGATTCTTTTAAGGAAGATGGGGACGGTAGACAATCTGAGACAGTTCGCCAATGTCGTGCTGGTTCATTGCATCAGGATAGAAGATCCCACCATATCTTCTGTGGTTGTAATAGATGAGAGAATGAAGGAAGAACTTGTCTATCCCGTAACGGGAGGCAAGGCCTATGTGACCCTGCCCAGCAGCGAATATACCGTTCTGCTTGAGGACCCCAAGGGCCACAGATATTACATGACAAAAGAATACATCACTGAGATGTATTTTATTCCCAGAAAACTGCTTCCTCAGATAGAACAATATGCGGAAGATTCTCTTCTTTTGGATCTCTTCATATGTGACGGTAACAGGGATTACGTAACCGTAACTGACAGGAATGTCAGCAGATACAGATATTTGGAACAGAGCAAAGAAGTGGATGATGATTTCAGAGCTGCCATAAGACTTCCTCTGGTCAGATTCTATCAGGACAGAGATGATTATTCTTCGGTGGATGAGATTCTCAGTGTTATAGATAAGACCGACGTTCTCTATAAAGACAGAGACGAACTCTTAAGAGTATTCATCAACAGAGGAATGTTGGACAGAGCTTATGAATATATCCTCTATTACGGTCCGGAGAGTGTGGATCCCCAGATTCTTGTAAGAGTGGCTACCCTTCTTATTGAGAGGGACGGCTTCGTGGATGACGAGAAGATGAAGGCCGTAATATGGTCGGCTTTCGAAAGAGGCAAATACAACGATACGGTTTTAACCTATCTTGCCAGGTATTTCAAAGGTTCCGTTAAGAATCTCAGAAATGTGTGGAAGGCAGCTTCCGGTTTCTATATTGATACCTACAATATATGTGAGGCGATGATATCCCAGACCCTTATGACGGGGGCATATATAGGCGAAGAGGTACAGATATTAAAAGAATACGTGGATGGCGGTGCCAAGACGGAACTTGAGCAGGAGTATCTGAATAACCTTGCTTACGAACACTTTGTAAGAGACAGGGTTGTGGACGGATACATGTTCCAGGAGATGGAGAGGCTATACGACAACGAAGGAAAACTTTCGGAAGTATGTATGTTGGCCTTCCTCAAATATCATTCGGAGAACAGCAATATACCGGCTCTGGATGATGGCATCAAGGCTCACATCAGAAGATTTATTCATATACTCTACGTGGAGAAGGGAATGATAATGCCTTTCATGAAGGCTTTCGGTTCCATCTCTATGGATGCCCTTGAGATGTCCAATCTCTCAATGGTGGAATACAGAGGCAAGGAGGATGCGATTGTAACCATCCACTATTGTATAAGTCAGGATGATGACGCTAAGAACGGTTATACAAGAAACGAGATGACCAATGTCTACGGAGGAGTGTTCGTCAAATCCTTCCTCCTCTTTTTCGGAGAGACTCTTCAGTACTATATAACCGAGAAAACGGACGGAGTGGATCAGCTTACCGAGAGCGGAAGCATCAGCTGCAACGATGTGGATATTGAACCCGGTACGGACAGATACAATCTTGTAAATGATATAGCGCTTTCAACGACCCTTAAGGACTACGAGACAGCCCTTGAGCTCTTGGAAGAGTACAAATACAAAGAATACTTAGTGACCAATCTTTTCAGACCTCAATAAGAGGTTATAGTCAAATGAAACGGTGAGATATGTTTGGAATAGGTAACTCAGTCGTAGTAGGTTACGATATTTCAACTAAATATGCGCAGATAAGCTACATGGCCAAGGGTGATGATATGCCTAAGACCATAAGTGCCAAGGACGGAGTGGAGCAGTTCAATATTCCGGTCTGTCTTTTCAAGCGCCTTGAAGTCAACCAGTGGTTCTACGGAGAAGATGCCATAAGCTACAGTGAGATGGAAGAAGGACAGCTGGTGGACAACCTCTGGGAGAGAGCTCTTGTGGGCGAAAAAGTAGTGGTGGTTGAGGAAGAATTTGATCCCGTGGCCCTGCTTCTTCTCTATATAAAAAGAAGTCTTACACTTATTCTGCGTGACGTTAAAAAGGACGATATTGCAGGAATAATGTTTACTGTTCCCAAGCTTACAAAGAGAGCCATAGAAGTTCTCGAGCAGGTGGTGGGCATGATGAATCTGGGAGACACAAAGATAGGCTTCCAGGGACGTGAGGAAAGCATATATTATTATATCGTCAATCAGCCGGAAGAACTGCGCAAGTACGGTGTTATGGTGTACGACTACAGTGAAGAATACATGATGAGTCTCTACTATCATGAGAATAGAAACACAAGTCCCACCGTAGCTTTTGTGGATGAACTTGAACACCCTCAGCTGTCCCTGGGCATGGAGGAACAGGACGGACGCTTCCTTGAGATCGTGGAGACAACCATAGGGGAAAAACTTATAAGCTGTGCTTATCTTATAGGCGACGGTTTCGGAGGAGATTGGTGTAACGAATCCCTTAAAGAGCTCTGCAGAAACAGGAGAGCTTTCAGAGGAAACAACCTCTACAGTCGTGGCGCATGCTATGCCATGAGATCCAGACTTGAGAAGACCGGCAGCAGTCAGTCAAGAGTATTCTTAGGCAAGGATAAATTAAAAGCCAACGTAGGTATGGATATAAGAAGAGGAAGAGATGAATCATATCTGGCTCTGTTAAACGGTGGAGAAAACTGGTTTGACTCAAAAGTGAGCTACGAAATGATTCTGGATAAGGGCAATTCTTTTACCCTGTCCATAATGCCTCTTGACGGAAGAGAAGTAAGAAACGTGGAGATAGTCTTAGAGGGGCTTGAGGAAAGAGAAGCCATGGCTACCAGAATAAAACTGGAAGCCATAATGGAGTCCGAAAATATGCTCAGAGTAAATGTTACGGACTTAGGTTTCGGAGAGATATATCCCGCCACATATCAGCTGTTTACCAAGGAGATAGACATCAATGAGTAATATGATATTGTGCCAGGGCACATATGCGAAAAAACCATATTATGCATCGGATGACTGCAGGAATCTGTATTCTGTGGAAGAACTGTGTTACTATCTCTACCACAATGCTTATCTTTTGGATGACAGATTTGTTAACGGTGAGCTGGTGGACTGGATTGAAACAGAATTGGAACTGGCGGATCTTGCCAAGGCAGTAAAGCGATACGCGGGACGACCGGATGCCCTTACCAAGCTTGTCTGTGATCTGAGAGACAAGGTGGGTTATTACGATAACGAAGACTGGGAAAAACTTCTGGGGGAGATAGGTCGCAACAACAGGCTTACCGTTGAAGAGAGAAGAAAACTCAGGGCCGATGCTTTTTTGGAAGAAGGCAAATATGCTCTTGCATCCGATGAATATGAAGTCTTATTAAGGGAGACTTCCTTAAGCCAGACCAAGCTCAGAGCCAAGGTATATCACAACTTAGGAGTGTGTTCGGCGGGGCTCTTCATGTTCAGAAGAGCGGCGGATTATTTTGGCAAGGCTTACGAGACTTTTCCCAATACGGAGAGTTATGTGTCCATGCTTTCCGCAATGAAGTTGTATATGACCAGGAAGGAATATCTGGATTATCTGGCAGAGCATAAGGAGAGTTATGAGGACTCTCTTGAAGTGGAAAGAAAGATGGAGGTGCTTAAATTGGATTGGCCCAATCAGGCATCAAAGAAATTCCTGGATTCTCTTATGTCAAAGAGAGAGCAGGGAGGTGCTTTCTATGACGGAATAGAGAGCCTGTCAATGAATATAAAGCAGCAGTACAAAGAATGTGTATTTCGTAACAGAGGGTAAAGAATGGGAAAAGGGAACGGCTTTTTTCAAAAACTGTTTAGAACTGAAGAAGATGACTTTCTTGCCATGGAACTGGATGAGGCAAAAGAGGAAGACTTTGAATGGGACTGGGACCATATTGTAGAAGAACGCCATTTTTTCAAGATGAGTGATGCCCTTCAGAGGGAGAAATATATCCGCAGTCTGGTGGAACAGATCAAGGACGCATCCAACGAACTTGACAAGCTGTCCTACGAATACAATGTTGTCACCGCTACATTGAAGGACATGGATGAGATAGACGCTCTTCCTTATGATGAGAAATTGGACCTGCAGGCGTCGGCTAAGCAAATTGTTTTCTACGAAGGGGAGACCAGGGATTACAGCATAAAGAAGAGTGCCATGACCGAAGAGCAGTTCAAGAACATGGAAAGACATGAGGACACTATTCCCAAGGCTGTGGAAGATATGAAGGAAGCTGAGGACTACAAGGTCAAGATTAAGGAAGACCTGCAGAAGCTGGAAGCGGAAAAGCATGCCTATCTTTATTCACAGAGTGAACTGAGAAGAGACATAGCCAACTGCAAGGGTATGGTTGTAATCGTGGCTTTTGCGGCAGTGCTCTGCGTGATAATGTTGCTTGTACTTCAGTACGGTTTTGAGATGGATACCAAGATCGGTTATATCATGGTGACTCTGGCAGCAGCATTGGCAGTCACGGGTCTTTTTGTCAAATATCAGGATTCGGAAAAAGAGATTAAAATTGTACAGAAGAGTATCAACAGGATCATTCTTCTTCAGAATACGGTAAAGATAAGATACGTCAACAATTCCAATCTTTTGGATTATCTTTATACCAAATACAATACAAGCAGTTCCAAGGAACTGAAAAAGGTATGGGATCTCTACACCACGGAACGTGATGAGAGGGCCCGTAATGAAGTTAATGAAAAAGAACTGAATTTCTATCAGTCCGAGCTTCTAAAGAAGCTAAGAAAATACCAGCTTAACGATGTATATGCCTGGCTTCACAATCCCCTTGCCATACTTGAACATAACGAGATGGTGGAATTGAGACATGCCCATATACTTCAGAGGCAAAAACTGAGAGCAAGGATGGATTACAATAAACGTCTTGCAAAAGAGGGCGAGAAGGAAATCAAGGATTTCATAAAAGAGTATCCGGAGTTCAGCAGAGAGGCTCTCGATATGGTTAACAGGTACTCTTGACAGCATTGCTTATGCTAGTGTAGTATTAACTGTACGATTTAGCGTAATAAATTGTTAAAGTGATGATGCAATAAATGAGGAGGATTAATTATGAAGAAATTGTTATCTGCAGTTCTTGTGACTGCTATGATGCTTAGTCTCGTTGCCTGTGGCAAGACAGAGGCAGAAGCACCTGCAGACGGTGAGAGAACCAGTTTTACGGTAGGGTTTGATGCGGAATTCCCGCCTTACGGATCACTGGATGAGGCAACAGGTGAGTACGTAGGTTTTGACCTTGATCTTGCGGAAGAAGTATGTAAGAGAAGGGGATGGGAACTTATCAAGCAGCCTATCGACTGGGATGCAAAGGATATGGAACTTTCTTCCGGTGCTATTGACTGTATCTGGAACGGATTCACATTAAACGGAAGAGAAGATCAGTATACATGGACAATACCTTACGTTGATAACAGCCAGGTATTTGTTGTTGCAGCAGATTCGGGCATATCGAGCAAAGCAGATCTTGCGGGTAAGGTAGTGGGAGTACAGAAGGATTCTTCGGCACTTGCAGCACTTACAGATGAAGAGAATCAGGACAATCTCGATCTTGCGGCTTCATTTGCGGATCTTATCCAGTATGCCGATTACAATACAGGCTTTATGGATCTTGAGGCCGGTGCCATCGATGCTATCGCAATCGATATCGGTGTGGCTAATTACCAGATCAAAGAGCGTGAGGAAGGCAAGTACGTAATGCTCGACGATGAACTTTCAACAGAGCAGTATGCGGTGGGATTCCTTAAGGGCAACGATGAACTGAGAGATCAGGTTCAGGCTACTCTCCTTGAGATGGTTGAGGACGGAACATTTACCGAGATTGCCGAAAAGTATTCTGATGATGGTATACCTGAGCAGGTATGTCTTGGAAAGTAATGAATTAATTATCAGGGTGCTTCGCTTTTAAGTGGAGCACCCTTTTTAAGTCGTTTCATGTGTTAAGCGACAGGCGGAGGCTTATATGGCATTTATTGCTAAAACATTTGTACAATTATTGGACGGAATGCTGGTATCTGTGGAGATATTCCTGCTTACCCTGCTTTTTTCTCTTCCCTTGGGTCTTTTGGTGGCCTTTGGAAAGATGTCGAAGTTCAAACCTCTTAAATGGCTGGTGAGTATATATATCGCAATTATGAGAGGTACCCCTCTTATGCTGCAGCTTATAGTGGTGTATTTTGCTCCTTATTACGTGTTCGGAATCAAGATATCCCAGGCCTACAGATTCATAGCGGTGATCATCGCTTTCAGTATCAACTATGCCGCCTATTTTGCGGAGATATACAGAGCGGGTATCCAGTCGGTTCCCGTAGGTCAGTACGAGGCTGCCACTGTGCTTGGATTCACCAAGACTCAGACTTTCTTCAAGATCATATTTCCACAGGTGGTAAAGAGGATCATTCCTCCGGTTACAAATGAGACCATCACCCTTGTAAAAGACACGTCACTGGCGTTTGTTATTGCGGTAGCGGAGATGTTTACCATAGCCAAGGAAATCAGCGCGGGCACTGCTTCCGTTGCGCCTCTGATGGCAGCAGGTCTTTTCTACTTTATCTTCAATTACGTTGTAGCATTCATTATGGAACTTATTGAGAAGAAATTCTCATATTACAAGATCTGATTTAATCTTTCGGGTCGGAAGAGAGAGTATACATGACAGATATATTACTGGATTTGAAAAATATAAGGAAAAGATTCGATGACGTGACCGTTCTTGAAGACATATCTCTTCAGGTACATAAAGGTGAGGTTGTGTCCATAATAGGTCCTTCGGGATCGGGAAAATCAACCCTGCTTCGCTGTGCTACCATGCTTACGGACATTGACGGCGGAGAGATAACATATCTTGGTGAAAATGTTGCAAAAACCGTTAACGGTAAGGTAGAGTATGCAAGTAAGAATGATCTGAAAAGAGCGAGACAGTATTACGGACTTGTTTTCCAGAATTTCAATCTTTTTCCGCACTATACGGTACTTAAAAACATTACATCGGCTCCGATGACGGTGTTGCATAAGTCCAAGGCGGAAGCAACGGAAAAAGCCATGGAACTCTTAACAAAGCTGGGGCTTGGAGACAAGGCTAACAACTATCCGGGCGAACTGTCGGGAGGACAGCAGCAGAGAGTGTCCATAGCAAGAGCCCTTGCAATGGAACCCAAGGTTCTCTTTTTTGACGAACCCACATCGGCTCTGGATCCGGAGCTTACGGGTGAAGTCCTTAAGGTTATAAAAGAACTTGCCGCAGAGCATATGACCATGATAATCGTTACCCATGAGATGCTTTTTGCAAAAGAAGTGTCCAACAGGATTATTTTTATGGAAGGCGGCTATATTGTTGAAGAAGGCAAGCCGGAAGATCTGTTTTCTTCCAACAATGCGAGAATACAAGATTTTATCGGTCGTATAAGCGGCTGATAAAGGGGAGTCGGAGAATGATAAAAACAGTTATCTTTGATATCGGAAATGTGCTTACACATTTCAATTGGCAGGACTATATTAAGTCTCTGGGTTTTTCAAAGGAAGTATGCAAAAGAGTGGGCCTTGCAACGGTTGAAAGCCGCTATTGGGCGGAATTCGACAGAGGCGTAATGGACGAGAAAGAACTTGTCGACGGATTCGTATCCATGGATCCGGAACTGGAAGATGAGATAAGACTTACGGTGAAAAATGTCAGCGGTATGCTTCTTAAGGCGGATTATGCCATTCCTTGGATAGAAGAGCTTAAGGGAAGAGGATATAAGGTCTTATATCTTTCCAATTTTTCGGATAAGTCTTTCAGAGAGTGCCAGGCTGCACTTGATTTCCTTCCTCACATGGATGGAGGGATCTTCTCTTACAGGGTGAAACTTATCAAGCCCGATCAGGCCATATACAGAAAGATTCTCAGTGAATACGATCTTATTCCCGGAGAGACAGTCTTTATCGACGACACCATGCCCAATGTGGAGACGGCAAGAAGTCTCGGAATGAACGCCATTCATTTCAAATCCTACAAGCAGGCAAAAAGGGACCTCGAGAGAATGCTGTAGTACCATGGTCCTATATCTTTTTTTGACCAGTTATTGTAAACTAGTTGAGGATTATTTATTATCTTGGAGTAGTCTGTAATGTCATTCGTTTCAAGGATGAAAAAGAATAAAGAAACTATGACCGACATACAGAGAATGAACAGAACCGTACTTATTTGCTATGTGGTTCTGTGTGTTGCACTATCTGTTCTGGGTATAATGGGATATGGGATAGAAAATGGCAGAAGATGGGCTGTTCCTATTCTTGTTATTTTTTATACCCTTTTATGGCTTCCGGTAGTATATTCTCTGATCAGATATAAAAGATATAATGGCTCTGTTCTCTTCAGAGTACATCTATATGCATTCTTTATTTTATTTTATATATACGTGGTGTTTACCAGTTCGTATTCTCTTGCGCCACTTCTGGCCATACCATTCATGATTATTACAATCGCATATTGTAAGCTTAGTTTCTCACTTGTTACCAGCGCCTTGGTTGTTGTTATTCTCGGCATCAACATTTTGGTTGATTATTTAACAAATGCAGATCCGGAATTTTTGAGAAACAAGATATATATTATGCTTCTGCTCCTGGCTACGGCTATATTCCTTAATATAGCTTCCAGATTTGTGGAGATCGTTGCGGCATCCAAGCAGTTGGAACTGTCCAAGGAAAGGGACAGACTTCACAAGCTGGCTAGCGTGGGCATGAAGAGAATATTCGAATACGATGTTAAAAACGACCGCTTTATGACGTCTCGAAGTGAAGACGGACGATACGGTCAGGAAAGATATATCGATAATTTCAGCGAGGTTGCCAAGCAGTATAGATATGTACTCCTTGCAGACTGGTATATATTCGAGAACTTCCTCAATGACTGTATAGCCGGCGTATCGGTGATTGAGCATGATATGCGACTTCGTGATAAGAATGCCGATTACAAATGGTATCGCCTGAGAGGACGTACCATGTTTGATGATGAAGGCAAGCCGGATAAAGTCATCGGTATAATGACCAATATTGATGAGATCAAGCGTATGGAACTCAGACAGGCGGATGAGAACATGCGAGATCCTCTTACAAAGCTTTACCGAAGACATTATGCTGAGCAGCTGATCGGTGAGTTCTTAAAGTCTCAGTCCGAATCCGAATCCGGAGAGTATGCGGCTCTTATTACTCTTGATATTGATAATTTCAATATCCTCAATGAGAGAATGGGTAAGGCATTCGGTGATGAGATTCTGAAGAATATCGCTTCGGACCTGGATAATATATTCTATCCTACGGATATCCTCGGTAGAATAGGCGGCGATGAATTCATAATCCTTATGAAGAACATCATGTCCGTTTCCGATATTGAGAAGAAAATTCAGGAGATTCAAAAGGTAGTAAGCAGAACCTATGTGGGAGAGAATCTTAATTTCGGAAGTACGGCCGGAATTGGTGCGGCGGTATATCCTACAGACGGTGAGAGCTATGATATCCTCTACGACAAGGCAGAGAAGGCTCTTTTCCATGCCAAGCATTTCGGCATGAACTGTTACAGGTTCTATGATGCTACTAAAGAAGATGAATATGCAAAATATCCCGTCCTTGAGACGAGACAGAAGAGACGTGAAGAGGAAGAGGCTGAGCAGAATCTGCTCCACGGCAATTCCGATTCCCTTATCGAGCTGGCATTCAAGCTTATAGATGAATCCAAGGATACTGACAGTGCCATCAACCTGCTTATCAGACAGGTGGCCAAGCAGATGGGCCTGGGAGGAATAAGGATCCGTTCAAGAGTGGGCAAGGAATTTAAGATGACAAGCCCATACATGTGTACTACGGTTCCGGATATGGAATTCTCCGATGACGAATTGGAATATTCTCTTGACCAGTGGGGAGAGATGCTGGGTGAATACAGAGATCACAACGGTATCATCGCCTACAAGAATGTGGAAGAGGTTGAGAACGGTCTGACAAGAAGTCTTCTGCTTGCCAACGGTGCAAAGTCCTATGTGGGCTGTGCATTCTACGACAAGGGAGAATTCGCCGGTAATATTGATTTTGTTAATTTTGATGACGAGAGAGATTGGACTCCCGATGACCTGACTACCATAAGAGCGGTTGCCAACGTGGTATCTTCTTATCTCCTTAAGATGAAGGCCTACGAGGATGCTTCGGACACCGTTGAGAGGCTTACGGGTTACGATACGGTTACCGGCCTTATGAAGTATGAGAAGTTCCTCAATATGACTTCGGAGTATATCGAGAATGCTCCTCATGGCAGTCATGCGATTGTATATCTTGATTTCAGTAATTTCAAATATATTAACGAGACTTACGGTTACGAAGTGGGAGACAGAGTTCTCGGTGAACTTGCAACAGAGTGTTCGACATACAGAGACTTCTTCATATACGGAAGCCGTGTGTTCTCGGATAATATAGTTGTTCTGGCTAAAGTGGGGGCCAAGAGCAATGAAGAATTGGCTGTGACCTTTGAAAGAGTGAGCAGCAGATTCACTGACAGAATAGAGAGAGAATACAAGGTCAGCCGACTGATTATGGACATCGGTGTATGCCGATTTGAAATCAACGGTAAGCCGGTTCCCATTAAGAATATAATCTCCAATGCCAATGTGGCACGTAAAAAGACCAAGAGTCCGGATAACCCCAATGTCATTGTTTACGATGATGTAATGGGCGATGAACTTAAGGCTGAAATAGCTTACGCAAATGATATGGAGAGCGCCTTCAGGAATCATGAATTTGTGGTATTCATGCAGCCCAAGGTTAATCTTCAGACCAATACGATTGAAGGAGCGGAGGCTCTTATCAGATGGAAGAAGGGCGACGGAACACTTATATTCCCCAACGACTTCATTCCCGTATTTGAAAAAAATAAGAGCATTACCCTTCTTGATTATTTTGTTTATGACGAAGTATGTAAGTATATCAGAGCGAGAATGGATGCGGGTAAAAAGGTCGTAAGGATATCCGTTAATGTATCAAGAGTTCATCTCTATTCCATCGACGGACTGGTAGGATATGTTAAGGCTTTGCTCTCGAGATATAACATACCTCCGAAGTATCTGGAGTTTGAGCTTACCGAGACGGTATTTACGGATAAGGTTGATGATACGGTTACTCTCATGAGCAGACTGAGAGAACTTGGTGTTAACGTATCCATGGATGATTTTGGTTCGGGTTATTCATCCCTCAATGTTCTTACCAAACTTCCTTTGGACGTACTTAAGTTGGATAAGGAATTCCTGGATGACTTTGATACGGATTCCGATGAGAAGCTTATTATTCCGAGTATCATTGACATGGCTAAGAAACTTAACCTTACGGTTGTTTGTGAAGGCGTTGAGACCAGTGAGCAGGTTAACTTCCTAAGAGAAGTCGGATGTGATTTTGCTCAGGGTTACTTCTATTCGAAGCCTATACCTCAGGATCGTTTTGATGAACTTCTTGAGATGCAGTAAAAAGTCAGAATTATAAGAGAGAGCTGTTCCCTGTGAGGGACAGCTCTTTTTGGCAAAAATACAGGAGGATTTATGTACGATATTATTATCATCGGAGCGGGAATAAACGGAAGTTTCCTTGCACATGAGCTTTCGAAAACAGAATGCAGCGTGCTGGTGCTTGATAAGAATGCGGACGTTGCGGATGGGGCATCCATGGCCAACAGCGCCATAGTTCATTCCGGACATGATCCCAAACCGGGGACTTTAAAGTGCAGACTCAATGTCAGAGGCAATCGTATGTATCCCGACATATGCAAAGAATTGGGGGTTATGTATAAGAACTGCTCGGCATTTGTCGTAGCAACCGATGAGGAAGAATCCAAGGTCCTTGATAAGCTTATAGGTCAGTCAAATGAAAGAGATATTCCCTGTATTGAATACGACGGTGACAAGGCCAGAGAACTTGAGCCCAATCTCAGCAAGAATGTCATCAGAGCCATAGAACTTCCCACAACGGGCATCATCTATCCATGGGAAGTCGCAATAGCCCTTATGGAAGAGGCTGTGATGAACGGTGTTGAACTGAGACTTTCCGAAGAAGTAACGGGTATTAAGAAGTCCGATGATGTCTTTACAGTCAGCACGGATAAAGGAAATTACGAAAGCAGATATGTCCTTAATGTGGCGGGAGTGTATGCTGATAAGATATATGAGATGTTGATCGGAGAGGATCCCGGTTTTCATATAACTCCCAGACGAGGAGAATATTATGTGCTTGATGAGATGGATAAGCCACCCGTAAGCAGAGTAATATACCCGGTACCCGGTCCTAACGGAAAGGGCGTGCTTGTTGTACCTACGGTACACGGCAATACTCTCTTGGGACCCAATTCTGAGCCCATAGAAGACAAGGAGGCCAATAATACAACGGCGGATGCTTTGTCATATGTAAAGAAAAATGTATGTAAGACGGTTGATAATATTCCCTTTGACAAAATAATCAGAACCTTCGCGGGACTGCGTCCCAGCGGGGATACGGGAGATTTTGTTATAGAAGAGTCCAAGGTAGAAGGCTTTATCAATGTGGCCTGCATAGAGTCTCCGGGTCTGGCGTCCGCTCCGGCTATTGCGGAATATGTGCTGACGGAACTGATGAAGGGTCGATGGACTTTTCCCGCAAAAGTGGAATACAAACATCGTAAGCCTGTGAAAGTGCTGGCCGAGATGAGTGATGAAGACAAGAACAGTCTGGTTAAAGAGAATCCCGCTTACGGAGAGATTGTCTGCAGGTGTCGCAGAGTCAGCAAAGGTGAAGTGCTCGACGTCATAAGAAGACCTGTGGGTGCCACAACGGTCAAGGGGGTTAAGAAGCGTATCGGACCCGGCATGGGAAGATGTCAGGGAGGATTCTGCGAGCCTCTTATTGTTGAGATT
Organism: uncultured Lachnospiraceae bacterium; assembly: GCA_902779505.1. Taxonomy (GTDB): domain Bacteria; phylum Bacillota; class Clostridia; order Lachnospirales; family Lachnospiraceae; genus Colinaster. Next base: position 9,434 of record CACZBZ010000012.1, on the reverse strand, counting down.
CTTGCATCCGAACTGGGTATTGCCATGGAAGATGTCAGATACGGCAGCAAAGATTCATATATACTTATGGACAGAATGGGAGCGGATGCTTCTCATGGAAAGGAGCAGCCATGAGAGAATATGAAATAGTCATAATAGGCGGCGGAAGTGCCGGTATTGCGGCGGCCATAGCGGCATACAACAAGGGATGCAGTGACATTCTGATATTGGAAAAAGACAAGGAACTGGGGGGTATACTCCTTCAGTGTATTCATAACGGATTCGGACTTCACAGATTCAAGGAAGAACTGGCGGGACCGGCTTATGCGGAAAAATGGGTAGACATGCTTAAAGATACCGATGTTGTGGTTAAGACAGGTACTACCGTTACCCATCTGACTTCCGACAAGAAGATCACCTACGTTAACAAAGATGAGGGATATGTGACTGTATCGGCTAAGGCTATTATTGTGTCGGTGGGATGCAGAGAAAGAGCCAGAGGCAATATTGCAACGCCGGGCTACAGACCCAGTGGTGTGTGGAGCGCCGGAACGGCTCAGAAATACATCAATATGCAGGGATATATGGTGGGCAAGAGAGTCTTTATCTTGGGAAGCGGTGACATAGGGCTTATCATGGCAAGAAGAATGACTCTTGAAGGCGCAAAGGTTCTGGGAGTTGCAGAGCTTATGCCTTATTCCAACGGACTTCCCCGTAACATGAAGCAGTGTCTGGAGGACTTTGATATTCCTCTTTATCTGAGTCATACCGTGTCTGATATAAGAGGAAAAGACAGGCTTACGGGAATAACCATAAGCCGTGTTGATGAGAATCTTCAGCCCATAGCGGGAACGGAGATTGATTTTGATGTTGATACTCTGCTTTTATCGGTGGGACTTATTCCCGACAGTGCACTTTTTGAAGAAGCGGGAATAGAACTTCACAGAAAGACCAAGGGACCTGTTGTTGATGAGCATCTTATGACAAGCTTACCGGGTGTATTTGCCTGCGGTAACGGTCTTCATGTTCATGACCTGGTTGATTTTGTCAGCATGGAAGGTGAGGAAGCGGGAAGCAGTGCCGCAAAATATGTGCTTGATAAGGATTACAGAGAGGCCTGCGATAAGCGTTCCGATGGAGAAGGGGATGATACTTTGGCCCTTGTGCCCGGTGACGGAATAGGATATGTACTTCCTTCCAAGATACATGGATCTCTTATGGAGGATTCTCTTGAGATAAAAATGCGAGTCACAAGGAATGACCGCAAGGTGAAGTTGGTTATGAAAGCGGGAGACAAGGTGATTAAGTCGCTTAATAAGCCCAGAATCGCTCCCAGCGAGATGGAGAAGATGGTTGTCAGGAAGACGGAACTTGAAGGAATAACAGGCACTGTAACCCTGTCTGTTGAGGCTTAAGGGAGGTAATGATATGGAAAAGAAATTAACCTGTATTGTATGCCCCATGGGCTGTGAGATAACCGTGGATCTTGATGATAAAGGCAATATATTGTCCATTAGCGGCAACACCTGTAACAGGGGAGAAGAATATGCCAAGAATGAACTGACTCATCCCATGCGTCAGCTTACTTCCACCGTTGGGATAGACGGAGGAATATACAACAGACTTCCCGTGATCCTGTCGGACAATATTCCGAGAGAAAAGATGTTTGACGTGATGGAAGCTATCGGCAAAGTAAGAGCAAAAGCACCTGTTAAACGCGGGGATGTGATATTATCCGACGTGTGCGGACTGGGAGTGGATCTGCTTGCTTCCAGATCTATGTAGATAGGAGAGTGTGATTATGGGAAAAAAGAAATTCAAACAGATTTCGGCATGGATTGCCATAGCTGTCCTTGTGTTTATGTATCTGCTGCTTCTTGTACTTTCACTTCTTAAAGTGGATGGATGGTACAACTACTTTATGGCCTGTCTGGGAGCAACCATAATAGTTCCCATCATTTTGTGGATCAACATATTCTTATACGACAGAATAATCGGAAAGAATAAGGGGGATGATGGAACCGCTCCGGAGAATGACACCGATAGTGAGGATAGGCTGGACTAAACAGCGGATTTGTTATATACTTTCATATGTCCGAATGAGGGGACAATAATATTTTAAGGAGATAATAATGGCTAAGACATTACTTGAACAGTGGAGAGACACTGCTTATTCAAATACAGCTGACAGAGGAGAACTCCAGAGACTCTGGACAGATTATTTTGAGAAGGAAAAGAATATTTATGCGGAGATCCTTAAGACTCCCGATAAGGAAGTAAAGGGTACTGTTTCGGAACTTGCTGAGAAATTCGGCGTAGAACTTTCAATCATGGTAGGCTTCCTTGACGGAATCAATGACAGCCTTGTAAAAGAGAATCCCATTGAGACAATGGATGCCGACACAAAAGTTAGCTTGAAGTTCGACAAGGAAAAACTCTATAAGAACATGGTGGCTGCAGGTGCCGACTGGCTCTACGGATTGGAAGAGTGGAACGATATCTTCACACCCGAGAGACAGAAGGAGCTCTATAAGGAGCAGAAGAAGTCTACAACTGTTGTAAACGAAGCAAAGGTATATCCCAACGATCCCTGTCCTTGCGGCAGCGGTAAGAAGTACAAGAAGTGCTGTGGGAAAAACAAGTAAGACATGAAATACTTTATTTTATTCATAAAAAAGACACTGCGGTTTCTCTTGAAACCGCTTTCTTTTATTCCGGCATTGGTGATGATGTATCTGATATTCGGCTTTTCCGGCCAGGATGGAGCCGAATCTTCGTCCCTCAGTTATCAGGTGGCGAAAATGCTGGTACTTGCCTATAACAAAATAATGGACAAGGGATTCGACAATGCGACCTTGGAAGCCGTAATTACGGTGATACATCCCTATGTCAGAAAATGCGCTCATGTAACGGAATACTTCTTTCTGGCCATGGCGGTATCACTGCCCATGTATGTCTACAGAATCCGAGGCTTTGGCTTGACGGTATTGGCAACCCTGTTCTGTGTGGCCTTTGCCCTTCTTGATGAATATCATCAGACTTTTGTTCCCGGAAGAGTTGGCGATATAAGAGATGTCAGGATTGACAGCATCGGTATAGTTGCGGGAGTAATCGTAGTAAGAATTGTGGGCTTCATAGGGCGGAAAACTATATTCTCCTTCCTGTCCTTAGACAAAAAAGAACGAAAATAAGGCCTTATTTGCCGAAAATACGCGGATTTTTGAGTTAACATATTAGCAGAGCAGAGTGAACAAAGGGCGAACAAACGAATGGTAACGAGGGCTAGCCAATCTTGGCTAATATAGTGTTAGAACTAATCAATATAATTGAATACTATAGAGGGGGTAAATGGTAGTATATAGACATCAAGGGATTTTGTTTATAGCATTTTCCTGAGAATTCCCCTTTTACACAACTAAGGCGCCGTAGGTTTCCCCCTACGGCGTCCTCTGTTATATAGACAATTTTAGTTAATATAATGTTATTACCCCAAAGGTCAAAATGACGAAACGTTTTATCTATGCACCTTTGAGACCCTAAACAAATGTTTATCAGGAAACTGAAACTCCGTTTTTCAGTTTTCTGAAGGAATAAAAAGAGCAGCTGGTTTGAATCCAACTGCTCTTTTTGTTTGAAATGTAGATTTGTATATCTGAATATGTGGTCTTCTATCTTTCGGAGCCTCGTATGTATTGAAGAATAGATTTCTATATCAAAAAAGGTGTTGCACGCTTACTGGCGGAGTATCGTAAGACGTCAGCACTTAGTCGATGTTTTTTATCGACTTATGTGCTGTTACGTCTGGAGTTTAAGACGCAAGTCGTCTCCGCAAGTAAGCGTGCAACACCCTTTGGATCCGTAGAAGTTATTTTTCAAGCAATGCTCTTTGGCTGGCTAGCTCGGCCGGCATATCCTTGCCTGCCTGACGGTACTTGGCCTCAATCTGATCCAACCTGTGAAGCTGCTGGCCGGTTGAGATATGATGCTTAGACAAACATTCCTCGAAGATGGTATTGGCTCCGACCTTCTCGCGGTTCTCACTGCCCATAGGACAGTACTTGAAGAGAATGGATCTGGATACCTTGTTAAGTCTGCATGATCCCATGGCTTCGTAGGCCATGTAAATCATATATTCGTGAATAAAGAATTCCTTGTAACTGTTCTTGCACTTCTTGAGAGTCTCTTTGATCTTTTCCTTGGTATCGTAAGAGAGATCCCTGTTCTTAGCAAAGAACTGTGCATAATCACAAAAATCACTGGTGAGAGAGTGGTTGGTAACATCGTTCCATCTTGCACCCATTTCACGTTTACACATTTCCCAACGGAACTCGGCAAACATTCTTGTAAAGGCTTTGTCAAGATTCTCAATATAGAATGCCGAAACAATCATTCTGGCCGGAGTCTTACGGTTCATACCTTCGATTTCCTGCCACATGATTCCCTTGCTACCTACATTGGGCATCAGGATAACGTCGGGGCGTATATCCATTCTTACGGTCTCTTTGACATTAACCTTGGTATCTTCAAAGAGATATTCATGATAGAAGACTGAGTAGTCTATCTTGTTAAGCTTGTTTATAGTCTCAATAATGCTTGAGCTGTCGGTAATGCTTGCTTTCGGCGATCTGAGCAGATTCTCTTCCAAAAGAATAGGACAGAAGGTGAATATTCGGCCGAATGTAATCTTGTTGACAGAAGGGAACATGTTTCTGAGTTCGTAAAGAACCTTCTCATTGGCATCTTCCATCATGGCTATTTCGCCGTCTTTGGTTATCTTACCCTCTTTAGAGAGAGAACGTACATATTGCTGATAATCCTGGTCGAATTCGCTTCGGCTGGGTTGTTTTCTTCCTTCGTATATGGCTTTGAACCATTCCAGAACAGTGTATACTCCCTGTTCGCGGTTGCCGTGGAATGTTGTGGCAAGCTCATATACTTCTCTTGCGTTGTCCATTCCGCAAAGCTCGGCATCAAGATATCCGAAATTAAGGAACATCTTTACAACGGTAGGAATATCCTCGGTCTTGAGGGCAGCCTGCAGAACATCTTCGTATATCATATAGAAGAGCTTTGTAATCTGTCTTCTTGCCAGATCCACTTCTTTGTCTGTGGATGATCTGTCAGGGAACTGCTTGAATGCATCGAGAGCTTTCTTCATCTCCGCAACGGTTGTGGGAAGAACATCGCCGAATTCCGCAATCTTCGTGAAGGAATTGGTGAGCTCGGCCATAATGACAGCATCGTCAGCGCTCTCCGCAGTAGCTACGGGAGATGCTTCGGCACGCTCCTTGAACATATTCGTACGCATCTGAAGAAGTTCTTTTGAAACAAAAGGCAGTTCAGAAAGTTTTTGTGTTATATCATTTATCACATTCTGGATCTCACCCAGATGATCTCCGTTGGTCTTTGCTCTGAAATAGAGATCTGTGAATAAGTCGTAATAATCGAGATAATCTTCATTAAGAAGATAATTGCCGAAATTAAGTGATGCTTCGTGCATCTGGTCGTCCAACTCCAGGATATGGCATATATCCTGTCCGCTCTTATCCAGATAACCGTATACGTAATTGGAAGTAAGAGGAGACTTGCTGTCGTTATGTATCTTCCATGAATTCAGATAATAATCATTCATCCAGAATGGGAGCTCATTTTCCATTGTGAAGCTTAAAAGGTCGTCTGAAAAAGGCAGTGACTTTGCATTCAGGTGAAGGATTTGACATATGGCCTGATACTTTGCCTGGATGCCCAGAATGTACTGATAGAGGTCATTGCAAGTGTTATATCCTTCGGAATATGATGCAATGATACCGCAGATGTTTCTGTTTAGAGAACTCATAAGCAGTTTCCTTAAGTCTTCCTGCTTATTGAGCATGTTGATAAGTCCGTTTGTATCCATAAAAGGATAGGGGATGAGTTCACATGCGCTTGTTGCTATGTAACTGCAGATATGAGTCGGTGAAGTAAGATCGAATATGCCGACTATATCCCCTTTCTTAAGTTCATGTTCTTTTCCGCCGGCAATGGCTGATACGGTTCCGCTTGCTATGATGTAGAATGTATCGCCGTTTTGGCCGCTTTCTATGATAGTGTCCCCACTCTTTACTGTAAGCATAAAAATCTTCTCCCAATACATTTGACGACACTAATGTCGGTAGGCCGTCACTATTGTTCATTATATCATATAAACAAGAGTTTAGTCATCTGAGAGTTTCCTGATTTTGGAATTATTTTTTAGTGCTTTTTCTTTGTAAATTGTCGTGTACAAAAGACTATTTTGTGGTAGAATAGAATCCGAATCGCACTGTGTTTTTAGACTACGTTTTATGAGATGTGGAGGTAGTTATGAATACTGAGTTAATGACTGGAGAAGAAGTACTTTCTTTGTACCGCGAAGATGTGTACAAGTTAGCAGAATATCTTCCCTGGCTTGAGTCCAAATCCGGACAGACGGTATCATCTGTTTACAGCGGGGACGGATTGAGAGAGCATTCAGTATCATTTCCCGTATATGACAGCACTTTGCTTTCTTTTGTAAAAGTGGCAGAGTCGACTATATTGATGGACAGAAACTACAGATACGTATATACACGTAATAGTCTTCATGACCATAGGGACGAGGCTGCATACATTGACAGAGCAACCATTCTTCAGATGGGACAGCTTGGAGGTATCCTGTCCAACTATGTTCTTGGGGGAAGAACAAAGGCGAAATTATGGAGTGAAGGCGTGACTTCAGGTTTGTTCTGCAAGATCGTGGCCAAGGCAAAAGAACTGATAGACATACAGGTCAATGCCACAATAACGAAGGGAGAGTAATTAAGTGAGCCAGAAAACAGACGCAAAGAGACAGTTGATCATAGATAAAGCTACAGAGATCTTTTCATCCAAGGGTTATCGTGAAGTTACCATGAAGGATATCGTGGAGAACTGTGAGATAAGCCGAGGAGGACTTTATCTTTACTACTCTTCGACAGAGGAGATATTTCTTGATGTTCTGAGTGAAGATCAGGAGGGAGAGAATATCGAGGATCTTGAAGGAGCATCTGCGGCTGAACTTCTTCTGTGGTTTTTGAAGGAACAGAAGAGAGAGATTTTAAAGAAGAAAAACAATCTTATTGTTGCCAAGTATGAGTATGCATTTGCATGCAGACAGAATGGCAAGAACAGCGGTGTTAAGAAAAAGATAGATACCGAGAGTCTTATTCTTGAGAAGATTCTTGTGAAGGGCAACGAATCCGGTGAATTCGTATGTAAGGATCCCAAGGCAACGGCAAGCAATATGCTGTATGCACTTCAGGGTATGAAGGTTTGTCAGGGAACTGCGGGAATTACCGAGAAGAAGGTTGACAGCGAACTGGTATATATGATGCGTCAGTTCATGGAAGTGGAGGATTGAACTAAAAAATGGGACAAGTGAGACGAATCTACGTTGAAAAGAAGGACCCTTACGCGGTCAAGGCTAAGGAACTTGCGAAAGACATTGCCGGTTACCTTGGCATTAACAGCGTTAGCAATGTAAGAGAATTAATACGTTACGATATAGAGAATCTGTCCGAGGAGACTTATAAAAAAGCCTGCAGGCTTATATTCAGTGAGCCTCCCGTAGACATATTATATGAAGAAGAATTGCCTTTATCAGCAACAGAGAAGGCATTCAGCGTTGAATATCTTCCGGGACAGTTCGATCAGAGAGCTGATTCCGCCATTCAGTGTGTCAGATTTCTTAATGAGAATGAAGATCCTATCATCAGAACCGCAGTTACTTACGTATGCGACGGTTCTGTCTCAGACGATGAGCTTGAAAGAATAAAAGCATATTGTATCAATCCGGTTGATTCAAAAGAATCGGATATCAACAAACCTACAACACTTGCTCAGAATTATGCGGAGCCTGATGATGTCAAAGTACTTGATGGTTTCAGCGCCATGAAGGAAGAAGACCTCAATGCTCTTTACCAAAGCCTTGGACTTGCAATGACATTCAAGGACTTTTTGCATATTCAGAATTACTTTGCATCTGAGGAACACAGGGATCCTACAATGACAGAGATTCGTGTGTTGGATACATACTGGTCGGATCATTGTCGTCATACAACTTTTGCAACAGAACTTAAGGACATCAGTTTTGATGAGGGCTATTACAGAGAGCCTATCGAGACATCTTACCAGTGTTACCTTGATACAAAAGATGAGATATATGCAGGCAGAGATGATAAATTCGTCTGCCTTATGGATATAGCGCTGATGGGAATGAAAAAACTCAGAGCGGCAGGTAAGCTTGATGATATGGAAGTGTCTGATGAGATCAATGCCTGCTCAATAATTGTTCCCGTAGAGATGGATTACGGTGAAGGACCGGTTACGGAAGAATGGCTTGTCTTTTTCAAGAATGAGACTCACAACCATCCTACCGAGATTGAGCCTTTCGGTGGTGCTGCCACATGTTTGGGCGGTGCCATAAGAGATCCCCTTTCGGGAAGAGGATATGTTTATCAGGCAATGCGAGTTACCGGTGCGGCAGATCCTACGGTTCCTGTGTCAGCTACTCTTAAGGGTAAGCTGTCTCAGAAGAAACTTGTGAGGGGTGCGGCAAGCGGATATTCTTCATACGGCAATCAGATAGGTCTTGCAACAGGCTATGTAAAAGAGATATATCATCCCGATTATGTGGCTAAGAGAATGGAGATCGGTGCCGTAATGGGTGCGGCTCCCAGAAGATGCGTCAAGAGAGAGAATTCGGATCCGGGAGATATCATTATCCTTCTCGGAGGAAGAACAGGACGTGACGGATGCGGTGGTGCAACCGGATCTTCCAAGGTGCATACCGAGAGTTCCATTGAGACCTGCGGAGCTGAAGTTCAGAAGGGTAATGCGCCTACAGAGCGTAAGATTCAGAGATTATTCAGAAGAGAAGAAGTGGCTGCCCTTATCAAGAAGTGTAACGACTTCGGTGCCGGCGGTGTATCGGTTGCAATCGGTGAGCTGGCTGACGGTCTTACGGTAGATCTTGATAAAGTGCCCAAGAAATATGCCGGACTTGACGGAACCGAACTTGCTATTTCGGAGAGTCAGGAAAGAATGGCAGTGGTTGTTGATCCTGCCGATGTGGACAAGTTCTTGGCATATGCAACGGAAGAGAACCTGGAGGCTACAATTGTTGCTACGGTAACTAAGGAGCCCAGACTTGTACTTAACTGGAGAGGCAAGGAGATTGTTAATCTCTCGCGTGCATTCCTTGATACCAACGGAGCTCATCAGGAGACCAGCGTTGAAGTAAGAATGCCTTCCGAAGATCTTAATCCTCTTGGAAAGATTGCAGTAGAAAAAGTTAAGGAAGATATAGAAAAAGAAGACGTAAAAAGCGCTTGGCTTCACAATCTGGAAGATCTTAACGTATGTTCACAGAAGGGTCTTGTGGAGATGTTTGATGCTTCCATCGGAGCCGGCAGTGTATT
>CACZBZ010000011.1:51305-96904 GCA_902779505.1 uncultured Lachnospiraceae bacterium | reverse complement strand
TCACATCATCTTCTACTAATAATATTTTATCCATGTGGTCTACAATCGCAATCAAAAAGAATGCCCCAAAACTCCTTCGTACATTATCCTGTAATTAAAACGTAATACTATCTTTGTATTTTTCAAACAGCTCGTGTGAATATTCCTTCTTCATATCCGAGTCTCTTACGATCCGCCAAAGAGATGCGGCTGCTTTCAGTCTTTCATCATATATTGAAGTGCAGATTTATCATATTTGACATATGTTCTTTTTCCATAGTAGATATCCAGAAGATCTCCCAGTGTAAAAGACTCATCTCCATTTTCCTTTACTGCCTTAGCAGATGCAACCATGTCAACATTGAACTTGAACGGTCTTACCCCTGTCTGCTCTGCATAGAACTCCCGAAATCTGTTACCAAATGTAAATCCACTCTCTATAAGACCTGTGTCTTTGTACATTTTATTCTTCTCTTTTCAGGCAGGACTTTTTCACCGGAGAAATATGCCTTAATAACATCGTTCAACTCTATTTTGCTTCCATTGGCCTTAAGTCCAAGCTCTTTACATATTTTGATCAGTTCTTCTCGATACCAATAATATTTGCAAAATTCGTCGTAGTCTTTTATTTCGTTAAACTTCGGGCGTTCCATCCTAACTATCTCTTTTCTTTGTGTGCTGTAATAATTGTATAACTGCTGGCATTCACGGTAATAATGCAGCCTTCGATACAAATATACCAATTCTTTCCTTGCCTACTTATCTCTGCCTTTTCTGACATTATCTTAGACTTGCACCACTCGACAACATCGGCTTCATCGAGCGAAAGATTCTTCTTTATTCGATCCACACCCATGTCAGTTGTATGTATTCTATCTATGTTATCAAAAAGTATCTGTTTATCCATTTTTACTCAATACCTCTCTGGGATTTAACGCGGTAACCGACGGAAATGATGACGTCGAGGCTATAAAATATAACACATATCTCCTGTTTACACAATGAGTATTTGATGGGATCATTTTATCTTTCGTGAGACGTAGTATTTTGTCATTCAATATCCAACAGTTATTCCATGTTGCTGGTCATCATAAAGAACTCTTCAACGTGATTCTTAATTGCTTTCTCACATTCCTTTGCTCTTTTCGGTTCTCTGTCCCATATTCCCATATACATAATGACCGGAGCATAAAACATGGCTGCGAGGGTTTGGGTATTCCCCTTTTTTATTACACCTAATTTTATCAGTTGTTCAAATAGTTTTTCATCATACCCAAGCATAGCATCTACATAACGTCTTGTATACATTTCACCCAGTTCTCTGCTCTGGTACTGTGATATAGTCAGCATACGACGCACCTGTCTTGAATATTTATCGTTCATGGAAAAACGAACGAAAGTCAGAACATTTTCACATAGTCCTTCTGCTGAGATACCGCTGTAAAGATCCACATCTTTTTTACTCAGCTTCTTGCTGTTATCCGGATAATGAACCGACAATTTTTCCAGAACTTCCTTATATTTAATTTCAGATTCTTCTATGATTTTATCGAAAATCTCTTGCTTGCTTTTATAATGCTTATATAAAGCGGCTTTCGATATTCCAAGAGGCTCCGCAATGTCGCTCATGGATGTTCCATTGTAACCTTTCTCGGAAAACTGTTTGAGTGCCTCTTCGAGAATCATTTCTTTCGTATTCATTTATTCTTCTCCACAAATTCATCAACTACATTATTTATATCTTCGCTGTTCCCGGTCATCAAATGGCCACCGCCTGAAAAGAAAACAGAGCTACAAGCAGGAATCTCATTACTCCAATACTTCGCTTTCTCAGGCTCCGCCAGTTTATCATCCTCGGAATGGATAATGAGCACAGGTACCTTGATATTTCTTAGGTCATAATTGTCATAGTTATTGGTATGATCCTTATTAACTACATCTCCGTCAAAAACTATGCCTGCCCTACGCTCCTTCATAGGTATAATTTGCTTTATCACACTTCTATCCATTCCCATGATTGGCTTAAATAGCGGGCTTATCAACCACATAGCAAAATCGTTACATATGGCTTCCGGAGGTCCTGTCATTCCTTCTGCAGGCTTGGTTGGTTTTTCCGATGCAGGATAGCCTGAGCAGTATAGTACTAAGCCTTTACATCTTTCAGAATGCATCAAGGCAAATCTCTGAGCAACAGCCCCACCGGCACTGGTAGCAACTACGAAGATTTTCTCAATAGCAAGTGTATCAAGTAATTCAGCAAATGCTTCTACCTGCATATCTACTGTGGCATCTTTCGGCATATCACTTCCCGGATATCCGAATCTCGACGGTGCAATAACTCTATAATCGCCTGTTCTGCCACTCAACACATCAAAGCCCTGATCATATCCTCCTGTAATCCCATGAAAAACAAGAAAAGGCTCTCCCTCTCCTTCATCTATAAAACTGATTTTTCCGTAGGAACTGTTCATAGTCTTTGCCTTAGTTTCATAGACTGCAAATCTGTCCGTTGCTATTTTCCTGACTGCAATAAAATCTATAGCAAGGGCAAAAACAATAATTCCTAATATTAAAAATATCATCTTTTTCTTTGTTATTTTCATGCCTTATATCCCCATGCTTTGTTGAATTACACAAAAAGTAACCGAGCGGTAACCATATTATAGTTACCGCTCGGTCTGTTGTCAATCTCGCAAAAATCATTCTACTTTTTTAATCGCAAGCAATACTTTTTGTTCGATAAATTCGACTCTGTCAAAAATCCTAGGTTTAAATGTACCGGTAATTCCTACAGATATATTTGCTTCTTTATTAACATAGATAATATTTCCACTGTCACCGATTGCAGCATAGACATCTCTGTCATCGTATGGCTTATACCACAGGTAACCATAGTTCATAAATCCAAAACGCTCTCCCAGTTTAAGATGTGGTGTGGTCATATCTTTAATGTATTCTTCTGAAACAATTCTTTTACCCTTATACTGACCTCCGCCAAGCACCATGGCTCCCATCACAGCCATATCCAACGCCGACATGCATATTCCCCAGCCTGCGGTAACCGTGCCCTGTGGATCAGAATACCACTCATATTTTCTGGGATTCTTGTTCATATAGAAATCAAACTGATCCTCTTTGGAACTGTCGCCGTGTATTATACGCCTTGGTAATCCCAACGGCTCAAAGAGATTCTTATTGGCAAAATCAACGCACTTTTCTCCCGTAGCTCTCTCAATTATTCCCACAAGAATCTGAATGCCAAGGGTCGCGTATCTGAATTCTCCCGTGATTCCCTTTCGGCCTCCGAGGTAATCAAGTGTTGTAAGTGTCCAGTCCTGAGAAGTACATACCTTTTTCCAAGGTTCAGACTTGCCCTTGTATGGCGCTGTCATTGTAAGCAAATGTCTGATTGTAACATCATAGATGGTTTTTTCACCTCGCTTTACAGCGTAATCCGGAAAAAACTCCATTACTTTCTGATCAAAGCTCTTAATATATCCCTTATCCAGTGAGATTCCTGCCAGCAATGCCACCACACCTTTGGTTACGGAATTGACATTCACTGCATTATCGGTCTTAAATCCGTGCCAACAGTCATCGTAGATAGGCTTATCACCATTGATCGCGTAAATCTGGCATATGTTTGACTCATTGCCCTTGCTGTTTAGGATGTAGTTGTGAAGTTGTTCTTTGTTCATAAAAATAGCCTCCTCTTAGGTAAGATTCGGACGTCCTAAGAAAAGGCTAAGTGAATTAAAAATTCTTTTCAAGTATTTTTTTGAATAATCTTTAAATTAGTCTCTTTACTGTCAATATTCATCAAGAAAATGATGTCTTTCTCCATTTTTCTTGTAGGCAATAAGAGTATCCAGATTGACATTCTCCACACTCTTAAAGATATTGGACTCTACAAATGGATTGGTCTTCTTAAGTTCTGCAATCAGTTTCTTAGTTTCCAGACGTTTTGAAGAAGTTGTTCCATCCACATGACATACTGTACATGTATTTGTAAAATGACATGCACACTGGAGAAAATGCAGATCGTTGTAATCTCTCCATGCACAGATATCACTCTCTCGTACCAGGTAAAGAGGTCTAATCAGTTCCATTCCCTCGAAATTCGTACTGTGAAGCTTCGGCATCATAGTCTGCATCTGTGCCCCATGCAGCATTCCCATAAGAATAGTCTCAATAACATCATCATAATGATGTCCCAAAGCAATTTTATTGCATCCAAGTTCCTTTGCTTTACTGTACAGATGGCCGCGACGCATCCTCGCGCAAATATAACATGGGCTTTTTTCAATAGTATCTACCGCATCAAAGATGTCACTTTCAAATATTGTAATGGGAATTCCCAGAGCTCTCGCATTGCTTTCAATCAGCTCACGATTCTCCTTGTTGTATCCCGGATCCATCACAAGAAACGTCAATTCAAAATTGCACTGTCTGTGTCTTTGAATTTCCTGAAAGAGCTTGGCCATCAGCATGGAGTCTTTACCGCCGGATATACATACAGCGATATGATCTCCTTCGCTTATAAGTTGATATGTTTTACATGCCTTTGCAAAAGGCGTAAATAATTGCTTGTGATATTTCTTGCGTATACTTTCTTCGGCTTTATGCTGCTTTTCTTCTCTGTCGGATTCCTCAAGTGTTCCCGACCTAACATATCCTATATAGCCACCTGCAAGACTGTATATCTCCCTGTCATTCAGACACTTGCAATCGTCCAGTTCCATTGTTTTACGACCTATCTCGCAGTAAAAAACAAGTTTTTTGTCCTTGCTTATTGCCTCAAGCTTGTTGCTTTTTTCTTCATCAATCTCCTCTATTGGAATGTGAAGAGCTCCGGGAATCATACCGTAAGATACAAGACCATCATCCCTGATATCTATCAGTTCATAAGATTCCTTCGGCCATTTTTTAATTTCTTCCGGTGTTATTTCTTTCATTCTTTACTCTTCTTTATATATATGATATCTGTTTACGGAATCCGCTTTTGCTTCGTACAAAGCGGTATCTGCCTTTTTGAAAAACTCGGGATAACTTGTTTCATTACCATGATATATGGCAATTCCAACGCTTACACTGATCTTTTTGCTTTCGTCGGAATATACTACTTTTTCGGAAGCTCCTTTTACGATGTCAGAAGCGATACGCCTAGCAACATCTGCATCATCAACGTTTCTGATAAAGACAATGAATTCGTCGCCTCCAAAACGTCCGACAATCTCGTCGCCTGTAAACATATCCCCAAGAAAAAGACCGAATTGAAATATTACATCGTCCCCTATATCATGTCCGTATGTATCGTTAATAGACTTGAAACGGTCTATATCCATTACAAATAAAAGACCTTTATTTGCAGATTCGCTTTCCAAAAACTGCGTAATCTCCCTGTTCATTGCTCCTTTATTTTTCAACCCGGTCAGATCATCAGTATCTTTCTGGATATTGATTTTTCTGGTGAGCACAAATTCCTTAATACGAAGTGAATTGGCAATAACATTGAGAAAAATACCGACAATGGTAAAGGGTACAATATTGGCCATATCAATCAGCCATATATCGTGTGGTTTCGCATAATATGTCCACAGCAAAAAGACTGTAGATGCGGCGCCCAGTTCAAAGACCATAAAGAATGGTTTGTCAATCATAAACATCGGCGTAATCAGCAGGAAAGCAATAAAAGTCACCGCAGGAACATCCGGATTTTTTAAAGAAAGAAAAATACCAAACAAAAACAACAGAGACATTGTCAGGTATATCAAAAACTGAGGTATAATCGAGTCCTTTTTCATTATAAAAAAGAAAATAATAATGAGAAGCGAATAAGCAAAGCCCAATATATATAATAGACTGTTTGCCCTGAGAAGGTCGTAGCACAAAGAACACAAATACAGAATGCCGAACATAGCCAGCATCAAAAAATGAAGAATCTTCCACACTTCAAAGTTCGATACATATGCATCTTTTTTTATCGCTTCGTATTCGTCTTTTTCAATTCCACAATAAAAAAAATAATTACGTAAAACCCTTAATACACGCATCTCTTATATTATTCCTCTCGAGATTATCTTAGAAAATCTTCTTTTATATCATATATGATTATCTTCTATTTCATCTTACCAGATTCTTTATCATTTTCCAGTCTGTACATCGTGTATAATTCTTTCCCGGCAGTTCGCACTCCAAATTCCACGGACGACTGAACACCATTACTTTCAATTTTGAAAAGCTATCAAAAAATCTGAAAGCATTTGGAGAATCCTCTATCGCATAATCAAAATCCATCTTGTAAAAATCTTCAAGGCTCAGATTGGACTCGCCTTTTCTATAGAATTCATCTCTGCTGTACTTATCAAGGAAGAAAAGCTTTACCCTCTCCAAATTATGATTGTCCAGCCATTTTCTTGACGCTTCTTCTGTACTGAGAGGACGTCCCGTTATAATAAAGACCTCGTGTCCTTCATCAATCCATTCATTTATCACTTCCGATGCTCCCGGAGTCTCTTCGAGTGATATAAGAGTCTCTGGATAATGTGCCGCAACCATAAACTCATCATATTCTTCATCATTAAGGCTGAAGGATTTTTTCAAATCAAAATATCTCATGTCCTCATAGGGAACATTTCTTCCGTATTTCTCTTTTGCCTCTTTGGCAAGCATCCTGGCTGTCTCGCAGAGACAATCATCAAAATCAATGTATATTCTCATAATTTGCTTCTCTCTAATAACAATCCGATATCTTAATTACCAATACATCGTCAATAAGTTTTATATAACCTTTCTGCGGGTATACAGGCATATTCTTTATCTCATCGCCTTCGACTATATTCCTGTATGCCTCTTCATCACAGAAATCGATTTCCGATCCGCAAAGCATATTCATAACTCCGATCCAGGTCACTCTGTTATTTCTCGAGCCTGTACTCCATCTTCCAAACTGAGCATAACCGTTGGCCATGTCATATACAGGGCTAATATAAAATAGAGGATTCTCTGCAGTTCTTCCTACAAAGGCTATACTGTCATACTCTTCTTCTGTATATTCCGAGCAAGCTTCTTTATATGCATTATTAGCAATCGTCTTTGTTGCAGTGATTCCTTCCTTCAAGGCTATCTGGTCTGTCTCTATGGCAGATACAAGATACCAGGCAAACAGAATGAGGCAGGCATTCAACATTATCTTTGTCCAGTTTTTCTTGCCTGCAATTGTATAAAACATAGGAATGCTTATAAGAATTCCCATTGCCATCAGTCCGGATATTCCGCTTCCTACTGCAATAAGGCATATAACCGATGCTGCTATGGGAAGCAAAATTATCATTATTATAAATAAGAAAGCTGCTGCCTTTTTTCTTTTGAAACAATCGATAAACTCCATAACAACAACTATCGCGCACGCTATAGACAGACAGATTACTACTATCATTGAGAATTCAAGCCCGGCTGTCTGTAATTTATTGATATATATATATGTAGCTGTTTCTTTTACGGCTTGTATAATTCCCGCGGGAAGATTTGCTATGATTCCTATCAGGCTAATATCATCCGCACCTCTGTAAGATGCCATTTCCACTCCCGCTCTGAAGAGCAGCAGTTTTGTAATAAGCATATACAGAGCACCGCCCAAAACAAAAGTTATCAGAACTTTTACTATCTCAGTTCCGATGGGCTTTATATCGCTCTCTTCATCAATAAAAGCAATGATCCAAAATACCGACAGTACGGCAAAAACAGAAATATATGCCTGATAAAATGCCATGGATACGGCAAATGCGATAATTGCCGGAACAAGATCTTTTATGATTTCGTTTTTTGTTTTTCCTCTTCCGGACATAAAGAAAAAGGCCAAAACCGAAAAGAAATAGGCCAATGCAAAATTCAGAGACATATAGCTGTATGTCAGAGACTCACAAACTACCGGATTGGCTACGGTTATAAACACAAAAAGATAAGAGAAAAAAGTATCCTTCAATCGGAATCTTTCTATCAACATACAGTCTGCAAATCCTACAAGCACTATATAGAGGACGGAATTCCAGGAACTGGTTACAAGACCGAATCTTGCTCTGTCAGCATATCTTTGCAAGCCTCTGCCAAGAGATATCTCCCAGTCTCCAGCAATGAAGTGTGATGGGTGCCAGATTCCATCAACATGATTGACAAGATCATTGGACATAAGCGACAGATAAACAATGCATCCTGCTGCAACTGCAAATATCAGATATTTCAGGAATGGTATTAATAAGTCAGTCTTAACCACTGCTTTAACATCATTTTGATTGTCTTTTACCGACGGCATTGTGTATTTCCTCTTCTTTCCGTAAAGTGCATTTTTTTCCTGATTCAATCGCCTAATTAATTTTAAACGTTGCTCTTTCATATATCAATATTACATTTGACAACAAAATAAAATAAGGGTATATTGTTTGAGGTTCGTATGAGGTGTGGGAATTATATCAGTCCCATGCAATCGCTTTAGCCTTTGAAAAAGTGTTTGGCGAGCGATTTTAATATAACAGTATATGTAAATAGGAGGAAAGTATGGCTTCATTCGAAAAGGTATTCAATCTTGAAAAAGAAAAGAATGCTAACAAACTCTATACTGCACTTGATAATGGATGCGGAAGAAATCTTCTTGATGCATTTATGGCAGAGGCAAAGTCTTCAAGTGCTCAGGATTTTAAGTATGCTCAGGTAATGATCACAGATCATTATGTTTGTCACTACGGATTTTTCCCTCTTCAGAAGAGAGTGTATATCATTCCTACTGAAGATATCATCAATGTTTATTTCTCTAACTGCTACAACGGCACATATGATTATGACAACAAGATGATTGCTTTGGAAACCAAGAACGACGAGATATTCTATATCGCAAAGTGTCTTAGAAAGAGAGCACATGCTGATTTCCAGAAAGCTTTTGAAACACTGGTTTCTCGTTGCAAGCAAAATGACGGAAATCTGATTGCATAGGAGGAATTGAGATGGTTATAGTATACGGAACTAAGAAAAAGTTAAAAATAGATAAGTCACTTGGTCATAAGATGTGCCCCAACTGTCATCATACAACAGAGCAGGCTCTTGCAAGAGAAAAGACTGCAGTGACAATCTTCTATATTCCTATCGTAGGATGGGTATCAAAGCGAATGATATTCTGCCCTTGCTGTGGCGAATCTCGTAAGCTTACTTCAGCAGAGTACAAAGAACTCAAGAACGCATAAGAAATGCTTTAAAAAAAGAGGAGACTTAGTTCTCCTCTTTTCCTTTTAATATCGGTCTAGCGATATGTACATTAAACACTTCAATTAACGGCCCCATAAAGAATGCCGTAATTATTGTTCCTATGCCGGCTATGGTCGGAATCTTTAAGAATTCTCCACCTGATAAAATGAACAGAAGAACTCCCAATGCAACACATATCAGATCTGTTATTATTCTCACATACTGAAACTTTCCCTTCTTCCATATATTGCATATGATAAGAGCAATAGCGTCATATGTAGATACTCCAAGATCTGCCGTCATATAAAATGCCGATCCGAAACATATAATCACCACTCCGATAACAAGACAGGCTATTCTTACAGGTATACTTGGATCTACTATTATTGTCTGCAGGAATTCATATGTGAACTGTGTGATATATCCAAGCAAAAACAAGTTGATAAATGTTGCAATTCCTATGTAATGTCTGTCAAATATCAATGCAAAAAGAAGTAAGACTGCATTGGTTATCACATATAATGTTCCAAACTTAATAGGAATGATTGCATCAAGCCCGGCCATCAGAGATTGAAAGGGATCAACGCCCAAGGCCGCAATTTTGAATATTCCTACACTTATCGCACATATGATTACACCAAAGAGTGACATCCATATTCTCTTAATCAGTTTTTTATCTTTCATATTTTTCTTCAAATTCTTCCATAGGTATAGGTTTGCTGTAATAATATCCCTGCACAATCTCGCATCCAAGCTCACGCAAGCGGTCAACCTGCGGTGCCGTCTCTGCGCCCTCGGCAAGACATATTATTCCAAGTCTGTGGGCAAGAGAAATAATATTCTCCAGAACTATCAGATCCTTCTCTTTTTCATCTTCCGTTCCTATCTTATCTACAAAGCTTTTATCTATCTTCAATGTATTAAGCGGCATTGACGTAAGTAAGGACAGTGAAGAATATCCTGTTCCAAAATCATCCATGGATATTTTGAATCCCTGTTCTTTTAATTCCGTCAATATTTTGACCATATAGTCCGTATTGTCGTATGAAGCGCTTTCAGTCAGCTCAAAATCAATCAGTCCGTGGTCCACATTATAACTGTCCACTATCTCGGTAAGATGTTCAACCAGATTGGCATCGTACATTCGATTTCTTGAAAGGTTGATAGAAACGGGAACTGTGTTTTTTCCTTCTTCGGTCCATTTTGCCAGTTTTTTGCATACTTCTCTCAGGACGATATCATCAACCTTGGCTATGGATCCGTCTTTTTCGAAGAAAGGAATGAATCTGTAGGGGGAAAACATTTCTTTTCCTTTAAAATTCCACCTGATCAACGCTTCCGCTCCTGTAAGACTCTCCTTGCGAATATCGAATTTGGGCTGAAGATATACAAGGAATTCATTGTTCTCAATTGCGGTATCGAGGTAGGCTTTTATATAATTGCCCCACATTATATCGTCATGCATTTTATCGGTATATATGGTAATATCTGTCTGATTCTGGTGCTTGCCCATAGCCTGCGCCATTTTTCCCGCATCGGCAACACGATTACCGAATTGCATGCTCTTCTGCATCAGAACCACACCGCACCTGTAATAGATTCTGTAATGAGGATCTTCTTCCAGATGTGACAGATTGTCAAAGAAGCTGCGAAGCTTTTCAACAGTTTCTTCCTGGGGCATATCCTTGATCATCATTGCAAAATTGTCATTGTGGCAACGTGCACTGGCATATACAAAATCCGCTTTATTCATCGCATCGACGATATTCCTAAGGACTTTATTGGCCACCGTATGCCCATACATCTCATTAATTACACGGAATTCTTTAACATCAAAATGGACAAAGGCGTAATCATTGATTCCCTTTTCCATTGGCATTTCCAAATAGTTAACTAAATAATTCCAGTTATAATGCCCTGTAATGGGATCGGTGAATGCTTTACGGTACAATTCTTCCAAAGAATTACCGTCACGGTAGTCCTCCAGTTCAAGCCTCGCTCCGTCATTGATCATTTTCCATTCATGAAGAACTCTTACTTTGCTGTCGCCGTAAAATACACTTATAACTTCGGGATTTTCTTCTCTTACAAGATCGCTGTAATTCCTGTGAGCATCACCGGCTTCTTCTATATGTGCAAAGAGATCAACTATTGTCTCTCTCGTCAGTTCTCCTTCATAATCTATTTCCACAGAATAAAAGAATGCTGCATCAAGCTCCACCGTCTTCAAACCCTGTGGATAGTTAATCCTGTCATCTCCTATCCTGTATTCAATACCTATTACTTCTTTATTAAGGGAAGCAACATAGAATAGTCCCGGATAATCATAAGTTCCGAAGGCATTGCTGTATGACGCTATCTTTTCATCAACTTTTCCATCGTAATATGCTTTAATGTCCGCATCTGTCGTGTCCATATAATAAAGCATTCTTTGGGGTTTATACATTTGATTCTTTTTACTAATGTACATTTCGGGCTCCCTGTATATTTTAACTGGTATCTTATATCGTATGTATTTTGATAAATATCCCTTTTGTTGATTATAGCATTGACTCAATTTTCCTTCTATAACATAAGGACTTTACGCCCTTTTTGCATTGCACATGTAAATTTTAAAATATTTTTGCAATATATACTTGACATTTGTAATATTGCAATATATACTTTGCATTGTAAGGAGGACTTCATATGAGAAATCTAAAGATGAAATTCAGACGTATCGAACTGGATATGTCTCAAACAGAGCTTGCAAAGAAAGCAGGAGTTACGAGACAGACAATAGGACTGATTGAAGCAGGTGACTTTAATCCATCGTTAAAACTTTGTATAGATATTTGCAATGCTTTAGGTGTTACTTTAAATGATATTTTCTGGGAGGATAAAAATGATGAAGTTTAGAAACAATTTAGATGAAAGACAGGAAGAAGAATTATTAAAAATCGAAAAGAACGGATGCTGGCTTGCTTTCTGGGGCCTCTTAGCCGCTATTCTCGTTCAGACAGTCATAAACGTAGGTGATTTCAGCAAAATTGCAGGCGAATGGATTGTATTCATGGTACTTACCATTTATATACTTGGAGCTTGTTCAAAAAGAGGAATCTGGGACAGACATTTTAAACCCGATTTTAAGACCAATCTCATTGTTTCCTTAATCTCCGGACTTGTATGCGGATTGTTTATATTTGCCGTTTCATGTATGAACGTTCCGGAATTCACACCTGTTATTATTCTGCTTTCAGTTATCAGCGCAGTTGTTGTAGCAATTATTGCTTTTGCTTTTCTTGCTCTTTGTGCTCACTTCGTTAAGAAGAAAGCCGCAGATCTTGAAAAAGAACCTGAAGACGAAGAATAAAATAGAAGCCGATTACGGTAGATACAACCCGTAATCGGCTTTTTTATTTCATGTATTCTTTTTATAATTCAACTTCCAAAAGGATCGGTGTATGATCCTGTCTGTCTCCCGAATCAATCATTTCCGATTTCTTCACAAAATCTTTTATTCTGTCACTTACTATAAAATAGTCTATTCTCCAGCCTGAATTATTCATCTTACTGGTTTTAATTCTCTGTGACCACCAGCTGTAAACTTTCTCCACATCACCGTTCAGATGACGGAAAGTATCTACGAAACCTCTGCTAAGTATATTAGTGAAGCCTTCTCTTTCTTCATCCGTAAAACCGGCCGACATATGGTTGGATTCGGGATTGGCAAGATCTATCTCCTTGTGTGCAACATTAAAATCTCCGCATGCTATAACAGGCTTCTTAGTATCTAGTGAACTAATATAATCCGCGTAACAAATGTCCCATTCCTGTCGCTCTTTAAGTCGCTTAAGTCCGTCTCCCGCGTTGGGTGTATATACATTTACGAAGAAAAATTTTTCAAATTCAAGAGTAAGAAGACGTCCTTCATTATCCATGGTATCCGGCGCACCAATCTTTGGAATATCTGTCTTCGCTTCCAGATTGTTTTTATACAGCACCATGGTTCCGGCATATCCTTTTCTTGCCGGTGGTTCTGAACTTACCCACTTCACCGTATATCCATCAAAGAATTTTTTTAATACTTCTTCGTGCTTTGCGGATGGTCCTTCTGTAGGAAGCTTAGTCTCCTGAATTGCTATTATATCCGGATCGTAATTCTTTATGGTATTAAGTACATCTCTTGATTTTACGGCTCTGTCCGACTCTGATGTAAGCGCCGCATTTAACGAATCAATATTCCAGGAAATCAGTCTGTACATTTTTCTTTCTCCTTTTTCTTACTAACTTCAATGATACCATAATAAACAAAAAAGCAGGTACCTCTTTGAAGTACCTGCTTAATAATGTATCTGTTTTATTTTGCTGCCTGCTTAGCCTTTTTTGCCTCAAGAGCCTTCTCTGAAGGTCTTACAAGGAAAACAGAAAGCAGTAATGCTACTACGTAAAGTACACATGTTACATAGAGCACTGTCTGGTATCCTACGGGGTTAACCATGATTCCGCCATGATCAACCTGTTCGCCGAAGTGACTTACAATCCATGAAGCCATCTGATTACCTGTAAGTCCGGCAATACCCCAAGCTGAAAGTGTAAGTCCGTGAATAGCAGATATATTGCTCATTCCGTAATGATCTGATAAAAGGTTGGGTACATTGGAGAATCCACCGCCGTATCCTGCATTTACCATGAAGATAAGTGCAAGCACCAAGATAATAAGAGCAACATTTCCTTCGCCGTTAACAATACCCTTTGTAACAATAACAAGGACTGTAAGAGCGATTGAGATAGCAAATATAATCTTATAAACCGTGTTACGATCCTTCATTCCGTCAGCCATTGCTGAGAAACCAAGACGTCCGCCGGCATTGAAAATTGCGGAAATTGTAGAAATAAGTCCAACCGAAGCAGCAAGACCGATACACTTAACAATCATCTTCTCCTGAGAGATAAGTGCAAGTCCACATGTAATGTTAAGGTAGAACATTACCCAGATTCCTATATATGTACCGATAGGCTTTGACTTAATAACATCGAACATTTTAGGACCTTTTTCAGCTCCTGTAGGTTCATGCCAGTCAGCAGGCTTTTTAAGTAAGAGATGTCCTACGAACATCATTACAAAATATGCAGCCGCAAGATAAAGGAACATCTTCCAAACACCGTCTCCGACACCGTTAACAGTTGACACTGAAAGACCTGTAAGCATTGCTGTCATAATAGGAGATGCGATTGCCTTGGCAGCTCCGAATCCTGCAACGGCAAGACCTGTTGCAAGACCTTTTCTGTCCTGGAACCACAACATAAGAGTCTTAACAGGTGAAAGGTATCCTGTTCCGAGACCTACACCCATGATAAAACCGTAGCATACATATATTCCTACAAGTGCAAGAACGCTGTGCTGATGCTCTCCACCATACCAGATGAAGAAACCTGTTCCTGCCATACCTGTTGCAAAACAAATTGTTGCAATAAGTGATGACTTGTGAATATCCTTCTCAACTATACTTCCAAGAAATGCAGCTGACATTCCGAGGAAGAAAATGGCAAAACTGAATGCCCATTCTGTGGCACCTTTGCTCCAGCCAATATAATCAGCTATTTCCTGACTGAAGATTGACCAGCAGTAAACTGTACCGATGCTCATATGGAGCAACAAAGCCGGAATAGCACCGCGAATCCATTTATTCTCGCGCCATCCGCCGCTCTTTGAATTATCAGACATAATAATATCCCTCTTTCCTAATCAAATGTTTATCTGAAAAATGAAAATAACCTCAAATATAGTATCATTTTGTCAATTTTAAATCAAGATTGGTCAATTTTTTCTTTATTTCTGCCCTTGGCTATCAATAAAAGAATTATATAGTATACAAAGAGTATGGCGAGCACCATAAGCGTCATGGCAAAGGACTTAGGTGCAATACTTACCAATGCGAGAATCGGAGCACCAAGCAGGATAGCAAATACACTTCCCACCACAAGATTGTTGGCGGCCGGTGTCTCAAGCTTGGGATCTATCTCTCTTAATAAAAGCATTCCCGAACTGATTGTTCCTGTCATCATTCCATACATGGATATGAGGCCTTCGTAATAATAGTCTCCGTAGACTTTTTTACATATGTACTTAAGATGTATAAGAGTTACCGCAGCACCTGCAACGGTCATAAGTAAAAAAGGTATCCACTTTCCTGACAGATCTTCCAGTTCTATGGATGTAATTCCGGCAACGATCATAACGTCAAAAGCAAGACCTGATATACGGCTTAAAAGATAATTGTTCTGATACTGTCTCTTCATTATCTTAATACCGCGAAGTTTCTTCATTACTGCGCGGCCGGCAACCGCAAGACCGGATCCTATCATGAAGTTGAATCCCCACAGCAATGAATTAAGAAGACTTGCCACTCCGGGGGCATAAGCAGTAAGTGCCGAAGTAATTGCTCTTGTCAAAAGATAGGTAAGAAGATAAACTCCGAATACCATGCAGACCTGTATACTGAGTCTGTCCAATGATTCTGATATTGGAACCTCTCCCGGCGCCTGGAATGTATCTACATCAATCTCTTCATCAATGTTCTCTGTATCTATATTTGTAATCTTTCCCTTTTTCTTAAGATAATTAAGATAGAATACACCAACAATACATGCACATATATATCCGGCAGAAGCAATGGCCAGTCCAAAGGATCTTCCACCGTCAAAACCGAGAGATTCATAGGATGATCCTATATTGTTAGCCTGTCCGGGACCCTGTCCGTATCCCATTGGAAGCAGTATACCTGCTGCCTTAAAGAAATTCGGCATTATCGTCATTCCCAAAAGAATTGATATGATGAGGCCTGCGACGCCCTGAATACAATAAGAAGCTACTATTATTGCTCCGCTTTTCAAGCCTGTATTTTTTGTCTTCTGCTCTCCGGGTTCTGCTACTCTGAGAGAAAGAGCGATGAATCCCAATGCAATTCCGTGATAGGTGATCATCTCCAGAAGTTCGGTGTCTATCTTTAGGATACCTACAAGCCTTAAAGCCAACATGATGAATCCGGCAAAAACCGCTGTCGGAAGAAGTGTCTTTCTTATGAAAAATATCTTCCTTCTCAGTATGTTTGCTCCAAGAATTGCTATTGCTATCAGACCAATCTGAATAACACTGTTCCACAATCCCGTATTAGCCGCCGAATAGTCCATTATTTTCCCTCCTCATTCGCTCTGTACAAATCCCTGTACACAAGAGCATTAAATAATTCTTCTCCTTTTATCTCGAAATGAGCCTGATCGGTCTTGCGGAAAACAACCAACTTGTTTTTACCGACTATCGCAAGATCTAACAGATCATCGGAGTATATCTTTTTATCCCCAAGTTCTACATGATCTCCATATACAACGATTTCGCCTTTTTCTGATTTCTCAACTTCGTGTTTATCGTTGTATTTTTCAACAATGACTTGATCTCTGAACAATTCCTTGACAGGATCATTTTCTATCTTTCTTTTTAGTTTTTCTCTTTGTTCTGTACACAGATTCCTTACTGTGAATATGCTGCCGTCATATCCCATCAGATAACCGGTATCATCCCACACAAGTTCTCTTTCACAGCTTCTACATTTGATATGGTTGTCAGACGAAACCATTGTCTTAAATTTACCGCAATAGGGACATCTGTATATAACTCTTTCAAGACCGAAAGCAGGTCTTTTTCCTCTGTATTCGACAGGGTCAATCTTCCTTCTTTCATCTGCGTCTTCATGAAGATCTTTTTTTAATGCCGCATAAAATTCTTCATCTGACATTTTTGTCATTTCTTCAAGGGAATACTTATGAACGAATCTAACATATAGTTTTCCCCTTCTTACTCCGTTGCCCCATCTTGGCTGGGTAAGATATCCGCCCTCAAAACGTACGGTTATTACAGGAGCTTTGGTCTTCTTTGCAAGTTTGGCACTTGCCATTCCTATGTCTTCTGTTACACCGTCAAAGGACCTATTGCCTTCGGGAAAAAGTACAACACTGTATCCCGCCTGAAGGGTCTTAATTATTTCTATGGCAGTCTTAAGTCCGGCCTTCCCCTTTTGGTGAATAATAGGATGAAACCAATACATAAGAAGTTTTGACAGAATGCCCTTATGTGTTACATGCTCACTTGCCACAAAGTATGCATGTTCTTTCAGTGCTATTCCCATGAATATAGGATCATAATCCGTATTGTGATTGGCCAATATAAGACAGGGTTCTTCCGAATTATCGATCTGATCAAAATCAAATGCGAATTTCTTCATGATAAACCTGACTAAGAGTTTTTTCATGTTTCGCATGAATCTTTTATGTCTTTTTATTTCTTTTTGCGTCAATCCTGTCTTTTTTTCGTTTCGCTCTTTTCCCATAAAGACCGCTTTCCGTTGTTTTTTACATCTGTTCCAGAATATATTCTTTTACAGATTCAAGACTGCTCTTTTTCCATTCAGCTTTATCTGCCTCTTTAGCCAAGGGACAAATAATAAAGAAATCCAGCCCTTCTCCTTCTACTCTTCCGCTTCTTTTGGGATTCGCAAAGTGCTCTTCCCATTCTTCTTCCGTAGCATTCAGATATTTAGCTCTGTCCAGATAAATCTGTTGTCTCTTTGTTGCGGCTACAAACATTTTTGCCGCAAGGGGTGCTAACAGTTTATATTCTTTCTCAGGAACATCAACATATATCCTGGGAAGATCTCCTTTTACAACATGTTCTTTCTCTCTGTCGATTTTTATTCCCATAGATTCAAAGGTATATGAGTCTTTGCTGAAGTTCAGCTTTAGGAGTATTCCTATCTCAGTATTAAACTGTGCCCTCTGATAATCCGTATCAAAAATGAAATTGCCCAGTGAATAGAATATAGCTTTGTCTCCGACTAATTCATAATTCATCGGTACATGGGGATGATGGCATACAATTATGTCCGCACCCATCTCGAGATATCTGAGATATCGATCTCTTGTATAAGGCGACGGAAGGGATGTGAATTCTTCTCCTCCGTGAGACACAATAATGCACCAACGACATTTTTCTTTTATCTCTTTTATTCTCTTCTCAATAAGATCGTAGTCACTCCAATTAAGACATCCTGCCTTGGATACATCGGCGGGTTTGCATCCCCTTTGGTAGCCGACGCCTATCATGCCGATTCCACCTGCTTCCGACAGATACAAAGGCTTACTCGCTTCATCTATATCCATGCCGGCACCAAGAGTTGTTACGCTGTTCTCTTTTGCATGTTCAAGGGTCTGTCTTATTCCCTCTTCACCGGCATCCATTATATGATTGTTGCAGATATTCCAGATATCCGCATGCATATTGTTTAATACTTTTATTGCCTTGGGATTCATGGTATGCATCAGCTGCACGGTACCTTCCGTAGTCCTGTTGACAGGCTGCTCAACCAAGGGACCTTCCACATTTGCAATCACATGGTCTCCGCTGTGAAGAAAATCAAGAACTTCCGATGATATCAGTTCTTCATCTTCCCATTTTTCATCCATATATCGATCAAATCCTATATCCCCCGTGAACACCAGGGATGTGTTTTCTTTCATATATGTCTCCGTTTTGATAATCAGCTTATTATGGATTGAATTCCCTAACTTTTATTTTATCAGAATGGCTATTCTTTTCATATTCATATTTTGTAATATATAACAAAAAACGGCTTAATGAATCAGGGGCAATCAATAGACATAACCCTGTTCACTAAGCCGTAGTTGAACTGTTTCTTATTTATTCCCTTTATTCTGACCGCAGCAAGCTGACTGAAAATCTGCTTTCGCTTTGGCGCAGTCACCGGCCATAGGACATCCTATGCAGTGAGCACCTTTTTTCTTTTCTTTGTAAATATAGTAGGAAGCTCCGACTACAAGACACAATACAATTAGAATTATAATCGCATTCTGCATTTCAATCACCTCAGTCATAATAAGGAAAAATCTTACAGGCCTTTCTTAGGCAGTCAGTTCATATTCTGCAACCATTTTCTTTCTGTTTGCTCTGATAATACAAACTATGATTGCCGCGAAAACTGCTATTGCAATTAGTCCGGGAACAAATCCTGCTCCGAATCCACCGGTTGTAAACAGTGTACCGAACTGATATACAATATAGCCTACTGTGAATCCTGTTGCAAGCTGAAGTCCGATTGCACCCCATAACCACTTGGCTGATTTCATCTCTGAGTTCATAGCACCGAGTGCTGCAAAGCATGGAGGTGTATAGAGATTGAACATCAGATAAGCAAGAGCTGCAACCTTTGTAATATTCATGGCTATCATTACTTCATTAGCTCCACCGACCAAAGCAAGTTCCTCTGTATCGATAAAGTTGGTCAGGGCATATACTGTTGCTATGGTACCAACAACATTCTCTTTTGCAATGAAACCTGTTACGGCTGCTGCCGCCAGCTGCCATGAAGCAATGCCTACTATAGGTATAAGTATGTAAGAGAAGGGTCCTGCAACACTTGCAAGGATTGATGTGTTCTCAGCGCCTTCCTCAACAGCCTGGAAGCTCCAGTTAAACGTCTGCATGATTTGTACAACCGTATTACATACCAGAATGATTGTTCCGGCTTTTACGATATATGCCTTGCCTCTTTCAAGCATAGACTTCACTGCAAATCCAAGACTTGGGGCCTTGTATTCGGGAAGCTCTATAATGAAGAAAGACTTTCTGTACTTCATACCTGTTATGGCTTTGATAAGAAGTGCTCCCAAAAGAACGAGTACGATACCAAGCATGTAGCATATAAAGCTGACCCACTTTGACTCAGGGAAAAAGGCGCCTGCAAATAAAGCTATTACAGGGAGTTTTGCACCACATGGCATAAACGTTGCCAACATCGCTGTAGAGCGTCTCTCTCTTTCATTACGTATGGTTCTGCAAGCCATTATCGCAGGTATACCGCAACCGGACAGACTTACCTGAAAGACCTACTCTTTTGAAGATCGGATCAAGAACTACTGTTGCTCTTGACATATAACCGCAATCTTCAAGAAGTGCGATCAGGAAGTACATAACCATTACAAGAGGAAGGAATCCAACAACAGCTCCTACGCCACCTATGATACCGTCTATCAGCAGCGCATAAAGCAATGGATTGGCATCGGAAAGCTGTTCTCCTGCCCACTCCTGGAAAGTCTCTATCCATCCTACCAGAATATCCGCAAGGAATGTTCCTACTGTCGTCTGTGATATATAGAATACCAGCCACATTATGGCAGCAAATACTATCAGTCCCAATACAGGGTGTGTAATGACAGCATCGATCTTGTCACCAAAATTCTTTTCTTTCGTAAGAACTTTTCGATTCTCTACTTCTGCAACTATTCCTTTAACAAAATCAAAACGTTTACGATCTGATGCCTCAACCGCTTCCTTACTCAGAAGATCCACATCTCCTTCATTGTAAGGTGCTTTCTGTCCTTTACCGGCACATTCTACAGCAGTCTTGACAACTTCTTTCAATCCCACATCTGAAGTAGATACTGTGCTTACTACCGGACATCCCAGCTTCTCTGAGAGTTTCTTCTCATCAATTTTATTTCCTTTTTTATCATTTACATCACTTTTATTAAGTGCCACAACAACCGGAATACCGAGCTCCAGAAGCTGTGTCGTAAAGAACAGACTTCTGCTTAAGTTGGTTGCGTCAACAATGTTGATGATAACATCGGGATGTTCGTTCTTAACATAACCGCTTGTTATGCTTTCTTCTGAAGTAAAGGGTGACATAGAATATGCACCCGGAAGGTCAACGGCAATAAGCTCCTTATCACTGTCGTTATAAGCCTTTTTGATTGGGCTCTCCTTCATGTCCACAGTAACACCTGCCCAGTTACCGATCTTTTCGCTTCGGCCGGTCAGCGCATTGTACATTGTGGTTTTTCCACTGTTGGGATTACCTGTCAATGCAATTCTCATTTTTACTCCTCCTCATTAATATAGATGCAAGTCCTTTTATATAGAAATAGCAGACGCTAAATCTGAATCGATGCTGTACCTGGCATCTTTAATAGCAACAACTAACGTATTCTTTTTCTTGTCTACTACAGTAATAGGCTCTCCACTATAGCATCCCAGTGTAAAAAGAAAGCTCTCCATCTCATCATCGCCATTGGTATCTATGGCCTGAATAATATATTCTTTTTCCAATTCGGCATTGTTTAAGTTTTCACTACTCATAATTAGTTGCTCCTAACTTTTGTCATTCACATCTTATCCGCATTGATGACAATTGTCAATAAGATTATCCAAATTTTTTAAGATTATTGATTCTCTGATAGAAATACTCAAAAAAAAGATAGCCTCTATGGCTATCTTTTCTTTTTAGTCAGGTTATTCAAAACAAGCCCTGATCACTTCTATTATCCTGTCCTGAACCTCTGTCGTCATCTTGTTATCACTTGGAAGGCAAAGGCCTCTGTTGAATATGTCTTCTCCTATATCCTCAACACCGCCTTCTATATAGGCATTGGTTCTCGCTCTTCCGCTTCCGTCTACAGTAATAAAATCATTCATTCTGTACATGGGCTGCATATGCATCGGCTTCCATATAGGTCGACCTTCTGCATTTACAGAACTGATGGCTTCAAGAATCTCTGTCGGACATGTTTTTCCTTCTTCAGCTATATATAAAGCTTCATTGTCACTTCTTACCTGCTTGCACATCGCATCTTTATCAATGACAAGTGCAGACAGCCAATAATTGGGACTGCAGATCTTTTCATCAAAAGGAATCATCTGTATTGGAAGATCCTTTAAAGCTTCTTTATATCTCTCATATATTGCTTTCTTTTGAGCAATGTGCTC
The DNA here is from genome assembly GCA_902779505.1 of uncultured Lachnospiraceae bacterium. GTDB lineage: Bacteria > Bacillota > Clostridia > Lachnospirales > Lachnospiraceae > Colinaster. Next base: position 74,874 of record CACZBZ010000011.1, on the reverse strand, counting down.
TTCAAGATGCAGATACTGGCCTCTGATTATACCTGCTACTACATTGGACATTCTGTAATTGTAACCGACTTCTTCATGCTGATACCAAGGCGCCTTTTCTCTGGCCTGGGTAGACCATTTTCTTGCCTTGTCAGCTACTTCTTTGTCGTCTGTTAAGAGACAGCCTCCTGTACTTCCGGTTATTATCTTGTTGCCGTTAAATGACACTGCACCATAATCACCAAAGGATCCTGTCTGCTTGCCTTTATAGCTTGCTCCCATGGATTCGGCTGCATCTTCTATTAACAGTGCACCATGCTTTTTACATATATCCGATATAACATCGATTTTTCCGGGAAAACCATAAAGATGCGCAAACACAACCAGCTTTACATCCGGATATTTTTCAAATGCCTTTTCCAAAGCATTCGGATCCATGTTCCACGATTCCCTGTCTGTATCTATGAACACAGGTATTCCGCCCTCATACACTACCGGATTGACTGTTGCATCAAAGGTCATATCCGTACAGAATACTCTCTTTCCTTCAAGGGCACCGTGACCTATAGCCGGCTTACCGTAAAGTCTTTCACCTGCGAATTTCACACAGAGATGAATGGCCGCTGTTCCGCATGAAAGGGCAACCGCATTCTTTACTTCCGCTTTTTCAGCACAGATTCTTTCTACTTCGTTAACATTCTCGCCAACTGTAGATAACCAGTTTGTATCAAATGCCTCTTTTATATACTGCATTTCTTCACCGTGCATGGTGGGTGACGCAAGATATATCTTTTTATCAAAAGCTTCGAATTTTTTCTTATACATATTTTTCTCCATAGCATGCACAATATGTGCTTTTGCTTCCAATACGATTATATCAGATTAATCCCGTATGGCAACTTGCTGAATCAAAGTAAATAATATAGAATGTAACAGATATATGTACTTTTTTATAAGGGGGCTGTATGTCTAAGAAAATTGATGTAAAAAACGTATTACTATATATAGTTAGGGCTGTCGTTGTATGGATATGTCTGATGGCTCTTACTTTGGGATTCATGACTCTTTCCAAAGCAATCCCCAAGGATTCCGCCATGGGAGCACGTATAATGGCTAATGCAGAGTCCTCTTTGGGTAGTTATGTGGAAGATCTGGAATCTCCCATTTTCCATGAAAGCAAATGGTATCAGCATCAAATCAATGATGACATGATGTTTGTTAATGTTGCCATTACCGAAACAGATTATTCTGCCTTTAAGGAAGTGGTTGGAATATATATGCACAGCGTGGAAGGTGACGATAAAGAAGGTTGCATCAACAGCCTTGTATCTGCTATTTACTACAATGACGATTATTCTAATCTGATAACTTATTCGCGCTTTTACATGCTGACAGTATTTATATTACGTGTTCTCCTTATTTTCTTTGATATACAAAAGATACGTTTTATTCTTTATTACACGGCAGTTACCCTGGCCATATGCATAACCTGCAAATTATACAGTCTCTACAAATGGAAGGGTGTTCTTCCTTTTGTAACAGCATGTGCATTGAGACTTGTTGTACTGCAGTCCTTCACTTTTGCCACATTCTATGATATGGTCTGCGGTCTTTTCTGGTCTCTCTTTATTCTTTTATTCTATGAGAAGAAATTTTTCAAAGACAATGAATTGATTATATTCGGTGTCATAGGAATGTACGCGTACATCAACTGTGTATTTTATGCGCCTATGTTCACCCTGGGAATGCCCCTTGTAACTTCCATCCTTGTTAAGGATTACAGTGACAAGAGACTTTCCGACTGGCTTAATATATTCTTTGACAGTGTTTCTTGGGTTATAGGTTATGCCAGTGCACTGTTCTTCAAGCAGATACTCTGTCTGGCTGTATTCGGTGGTCAGACTGCTTCCGAAGAATTGAAGTATATGATGGGTCTTGATATGACCCTGTCTGAAAGACTTGAAATGATTGGTTACAACTATCTTGGTCTTTTGGAACCACTTGGTGTAAAGATTCCTATTCTTTTAATCATTCTTATTGTGCTGCTTGTTCAGGCAATAAAGAACGGGGTATCTTACTACAAGTCAACATTCCAGCTTCTGGTTCTCGCTCTTTATCCTGTTGTATGGATAACTATTATCTGCAGACATTCTCTGCATAATTTTGTTTCTAATATTACAGCTATCACGGTATATGCTTTGCTTAGTCTCTTTACTCTTTCAATTAAAGAAAAAGACAGCCTTACCGGTAATTAATACCGATAAGGCTGTGTAAACTACTATTCGGCTTTTACACCTTTAATAAACATACATCTTATTGCGTTAAGTACCGCAATTACCATTACTCCCACATCAGCAAATATGGCGAACCACATATTTGCTATTCCGATGGCGCCGAGTAAGAGACAAGCAAGTTTAATACCTATAGCAAACCAGATATTCTGTTTTACTATCTTAAGACATCCTTTGGATATCTTGATTCCTGTTGAAATCTTCAAAGGATCGTCATCCATAAGAACTATATCCGCTGCCTCTATGGCAGCATCGGATCCCATGGCTCCCATGGCAATTCCCACATCAGATCTTGAAAGAACCGGCGCATCGTTGATTCCATCACCCACAAAGGCAACTATATCTGTTTCCGATTTCTTCTCGCTCAGGATCTTTTCCAGCATATCCACTTTGTCATTGGGCAAGAGTTCACTGTAGACTTCATCAACACCCAGTTCTTCTCCTACCTTGTCAGCTACCTTTTTGATGTCACCGGTAAGCATAACTATTTTTTCAACGCCGCTCTTTTTTAAAGCCTTGATTGCCTGTTTGCTGTGTGGTTTTGCAATATCGGATATTACAATGTGACCGGCGTAATTGCCGTCGATTGCTACATGAAGTATTGTTCCCACATGATGACAGTCGTGCCATTTTGCTCCTACGGCATCCATAAGTTTGCCGTTTCCGACTGCAATCTCTTTTCCGTTTACTCTTGCCTTAACCCCATGTCCGGCAACTTCTTCCACGTCCTCCACACTGCAGTCATCCGCTTCATTGGGATATGCGTTTCGCAAAGATGCGGCAATGGGATGTTTTGAATATCTCTCAACATGTGCTGCAAGATGAAGCAATCCTTCTTCATCGATTTCCTGAGGATGTATTGCCGTTACCTCAAATACACCCTTGGTCAATGTACCAGTCTTATCAAAAACAACTGTCTTTGTCTTCGATAACACTTCAAGATAATTGGATCCCTTTACCAAAACACCCTGTGAACTTGCTCCGCCAATTCCGGCAAAGAAAGAAAGCGGTATACTGACAACCAGCGCACATGGGCAACTGATTACAAGGAAGGTAAGTGCCCTGTATATCCACTTGCTCCACTCGGGACTGCCGGATGTAATAAGCATAATTACAGGCGGCAATATGGCCAGAGCCAAAGCGGAATAAACCACCGCCGGAGTATATATACGGGCAAATTTTGTGATAAACTCTTCTGATTTTGATTTCTTTGAACTTGCCGATTCGATAAGGTCCAGAACCTTTGCTACAGTTGACTCTCCGAATTCTTTTGTGGTCTGAATCTTAAGAAGTCCCGTAAGATTAATACATCCGCTGATCACCTCATCGTCTTTATCCACGTCTCTCGGAACCGACTCTCCCGTAAGAGCAGCTGTGTCTATTGATGAAGAACCGCATACGATTACACCATCAATCGGAATCTTTTCACCGGGCTGGACTACTATTATTGTTCCGATCTCCACATCATCCGGATCCACTTGCTCAAGCTGTCCATTCTCAAGTTCTATATTGGCATAATCAGGACATATATCCATAAGATCCGAAATATTCTTCCTGCTTTTTCCAACAGCATAACTCTGGAACAATTCACCAATCTGATAGAAAAGCATAACCGCTATTGCTTCATTGTAGTCTTCGCTCTTATTATAAAGGGCAATGGCTATGGCTCCCAATGTAGCTATGGCCATTAAGAGACTCTCATCAAAAGGCTGTCTGTTTTTTATCCCTTTAAAGGCTTTGATCAGAATGTCATAGCCAATGACAGCATAAGCAATCATGTAAAGTGCTATTCTGATGTAACCGGTAACCGGTACAAAAAACAGAGCTATCATTATCACTGATGTAATTATAATTCGAATCAGATTTTTCTTTTGCTTCTTATTCATAAGAAACCTCTTTCATCTATCCCTTAGATTAATACAACAAAAACTCCCACTTTTCCGTTCTCAAAGGAAAATCTCACAATCGTCTTCTACTTTCTTGCAGTTCTTTCTTACTTCCTGCATTACGGCATTTTCGTCAACTTTTGCTTGCTGCTACTTCCATCTTGTCTGCGCAGGCAGCACAATCAACATCAATTTTGTAAGTTTTTTTCATCGTATTATCCTCTCTTATTGAAATCAATTCGATTAAACAGTTGTTTAATCGTTAAATTAAATATAAACCTCTTACGCTCCCTTGTCAATAGGTTTTTAAACGATTAAATAAATGTTTAATCTTGATAATTTTCTTCTTTATCCCTATAATTATAGTATCTGTAGATGCTATGAATAAGAGGAGATAACAATACAATTATGGCTGACCATAATACTATACTTCCCCATAATCATCATAACAATGAGGAACATCTGGCTGATTTCAAATCCGGAGAATCAACAATTGAGGCTGTATCCGAAGCTCTTAAGCAGCTCGGAGACCCCAGCCGTCTAAGAATCTTCTGGTATCTCTGCCATTCGGAGGATTGTGTTGCGGATATAGCTGCTGCCGTTGGTATGTCCAGCCCTGCCGTGTCACACCACCTTAGATTGCTTAAGACTACCGGTCTTGTCCAGTCTCATCGTGAAGGAAAAGAAATGCTTTATAAAATAGCCGACAGTGAACTGGCCGGTTCTCTTCATCTTACTATTGATAATCTTGCCAAAATAACCTGTCCGAATAAGAAGTAATGTTTGATATTTGAGGAATAATTATGTCACAGATTACAAAAAATGCCATAACTGAAGAAACATTGCGTCTCGCACAGATCAAATCCGTCAATAAGATCACTGTTCGCGAGATTACAAAGAATTGCGATATTACAAGAAATACTTTCTATTATTATTTTCATGATGTCTTCGATGTGCTTGATCAGAAGCTGAGCGAGCTCATCGATCAGGCCAAAGAACAATATGATGGCGACATTGAAAAGGCTTTCTTTATGCTGATTGAAAAATGTGCTTCTTACAAGAAGTTATGGAAAAATATCTTAACCTCCATAGGCAGAGAGAAGTTCTCTAACTACATTCTCGGTCGCATGAGAACCTTTTTGGATATTTATTTTGATAATCTGGATGAGACAAAATATCTTAATGCCAATGATCGTGAGCTTATAACCCAGTTTTATGAAGAAGCTTTCCTAGGAATTATGATCAGATGGCTTATGAACAGCAAATCTTCCAATGATATTGATGATCTCATGTATAATGTTGATCGCATAAAGATTCTCTTTAAAGGGCAGCTTACTCTTATTATCAACAATTCAAGAAATAATCCCCCTTCGCAATAGGAGATAGCTTGATACAGTTTTTAAGAAGTGCACAAATTTTATGCACTTCTTTTTTTTTGCACAATTCTTTTTAACTCTTTATCAAATATAATTTCCTATTGGAATAATAATAACGAAAAGAGGTAGTTTATGAGAAAGATCAAAATTCTTGTTGACTCCTGTTCGGATCTTAATAAAGATCTGTTGGACAGATATGATTTGGATTACTGCAAAATGAATACCGTATATCATGATGAGGAGACTCCCGCTTCTCTTAACTGGGAATATTATTCACCGGAAGAACTCTACGGTATCATGAGAAAAGGAGAAAGACTTACAACAACTCAGGTTCCTATCTGTGAATTCGAGACTGTGTTCAAAAAGTATCTTGATGAGGAATACGATATTATCTACATCGGATGCTCTTCAAAGCAGAGTGGATCCGTTAACACCGCTACCCTTGTTGCAAATAATCTCCTTGAAGAATATCCTGACGCCAAAATAGCTTGTATAGATTCTCTCAATGCCAGCGCTGGAGAAGGTCTCGTAGCCATATATGCGGCAGATTGTCTTAAAAATGGTGATGATTTTGATACTATTGTTTCAAAGGCAAATGGCATCAGAAATCATGTAAGACAATACGTTACCGTAAATACTCTGGAATGGCTTAGAAAAGCCGGAAGAGTAAAAGCAACCAGCGCATTCCTCGGTGATATTATCAATGTTAAACCCATCCTTATATCAGACTATGAAGGCTATCAGGTTCCCATTAAAAAAGTGAGGGGAAGAAAGAATTCTCTTCATGAACTGGTAGAACTGATGGCGTCGGTAATAGATAATCCGGCTGATCAAACCATATACATCGCTCACGCCGATGCTGAAAAAGAGGAACTGGATCTTTTGAAGGACACTCTGCAGACAAGACTTAATCCCAAAAGTATTGAAGTAGTATATATCGGACCTATCATAGGTGCTTCAATCGGTCCGGATGCAATCGGTATCTGGGCACTCGGTAAAGAGATTACTGCTGACACAAATTCGGAGGCCTGATTATGACTGTTTATTATGCTATGCTGATATCTGCCGTATGTTCCTATCTTCTGGGAGGAGCCAATGGTGCCATCATTTTTTCTCATCTGATCCATCACGAAGATATCCGTGAAAAGGGCAGTAAAAATCCCGGATTCACTAATTATAAGAGAGTCTACGGCAACGACATCATTGCATGGATTGTTCTGATTTTTGATGTGGGAAAAGCTGCCGTATGTGTTTTTCTTACAGCTCTTTTCTTTAGAAACAACTATGATATGTGGCAATTCGGTGCTGCCTTTGCCGGACTTTTTGCCATGCTTGGTCATTGCTTTCCCCTATGGTATGGGTTCAAAGGGGGAAAAGCTTTTATGGCAGGCTTTGCAACCATCTGGTTCGTGGATTACCGCATGGCCCTTATAGCAACATTGATCTTCTTCATTGTTTTGGCCTCATGTCGCTACATGTCTGTATCTTCCTGTACAGCATCCCTTACCTGCCCCATTGCCTTATTATGCATCATGCTTGCAGAAAAGACCTTTGATTTAAAAGTATGGTTGCTATGTCTCGTCTCAGCCCTGCTCGTTGTCATCAGACATAAGAGCAATTTTGAGAAATTAAAGAATCATACCGAATCTAAATTCAGTTTAAAAAACAAATAGAAAACGCCGGATTTATTTATCTTTTTTCTTTCTTTTGTTGATGGCGTCTGCTGCCATCTTTCCGACCTTGGCTGCTATGGGAAGACCACCGGGAGCCATCTGCCACTGAGTCGCAAGGAATACATTTTGGATGCCGGATACTTTGCTCTTGATGACTGAGGGCATCTTCTTCTTGGGCATTTGAAAAGACATGAATGATCCTATCTCGGAACCTACATATCTTGCGTAACTTGCGGGAGTCCATGAATCGAGACAATCGATTTTGCCCTTTAGTACAGGAACTGTTCTTTCGATCAATTCCATCTGAGCATCCCTAAGTTCTTTTTTTGCTTCTTTATAGCCCTTGCCTTCTTTGGCGAGTTTTACAAATCTTGCTGCATTGATTTCATCTGTGTAGATCATCGTCTGAATGATGTTTCTGCCTTCCGGAGAGTACTTTGTCTCATGGGAGAATTCTCGCAGAACACACTTATCTCCGCATAAAATCTTTTGGAGATCTTCCGGTACGTCGACTATAAGAGAGCCGTAAAATGGTATCTCTTCCGCATCTACTTCAAAGGCAGCATGTATTGAGGAGAATCTCTCAAATGCCTTGGAAGAATATAATCTTCTGAAGGGCTGTGGCATCTCCTTATCCAAGAGTTTTCCGAATACCATCTTGGGATCAAAAGTTATGACAATGTTGTCAGCTTCAATTGTTTTTCCGTCTTCAAAGGTAACAGATTTTGCTACTTTATTCTCGATATTTACCTTTGTGGCTCTTACGCCTGTTATAAGATTGCCTCCCAGACTTTTGAATCTGTCGGCAAGACGCAGTGCCATACTGAAGGATCCCCCTTCCGGAATTCCTCCGTTATCGCTACAATAAGTTGCTGCCACAAAGATATATGATGACATGGAAAAGTTGGGTCCTGTTATGCAAGAAAAGAATCCCTGTAAAAACGGATTTTCGTAAGTCTTACCATATTCCGTAACAGTCTGGTTATTGTATTCGATAATACTGAAAAGTGCGTCCAACTTGTTGAATACCGTTCCGCCTTTATCGTGATTCTCTCCGCCTACGCCGCTTAAGAACATAGCCTTTTTAACAGTATTTCCGAATTTTCTTATTCTTTTCTCGTCTTCCGGAGCGATGGCTAACATCTCATCTACTGTCTTATCAATGTCTCTCCAGAGGGAAACATTCTTACCGTCTTTTTCATAGGTGTAGAGTTTATCGGACTGAATTATTTTGATATCATCTCCAAGGGCACCCAATTCTTCCCACATCTTATATAATCCTGAATTGGGATTGGTTCCTGTCAGCCAATGAATACAATTGTCAATGTGATAACCTTTCCTGTTCCAGCCTGTGAGATTACCTCCGACTATTGTATGCTGTTCACATATTGTTACAGAATGACCGTTCATCAAGGAATATATTCCTGCGGACAGGCCTGCAACTCCTCCTCCCAGTATCAGTACATCAGTCATCTTTGCCTCTTTTCTGCCTATAGTGGCTCTGCTCCATGTCATATCAAAAAAACAACCGGCCAAAATAGCCGGTTGAATAATTCTTGCATATTGCATCGGGGTTTATGCCGGTCTGGCAAGATAATAACCCTGAAACAGGTCTACTCCTAATCCAACCAGATAATCGAACTCTTCTTTTGTCTCAATCCCCTCAGCGATAATCAATTGATTGTTCTTATGAAACCGCTTTATACAATCCTCAATATTTCTCTGTTTCTCGATGCTTTTATCAATTCCTGTAATCAGAGATCTGTCGAGTTTTACTATCTGCGGTTGTATATATTCTACCTGAGCATCATCGTTGTTGCCACATCCGTAATCATCAACAGCAACAAGCATATTCTTCTTCTCAAGCATTTTCTTTTTCTCTTCCCAACTCTCTGAAGAAAACTCGGGATATTCCAATATCTCGATTATACCCTGGCAATCCATCTGTCCGTAATAATCACTGAAAGCCTTCTGCTCTTCGGGATAAAAGCATTCGGAAGGAAAAGAATTAAGAGTTACCTTTTCCGAATAACCGCGTAAAATATGTGCCTGAGTCGCTCCGAAAATGGTCGCCACTTCCAAAATATGCAATTTATTTTCTTTTGCATATTTGTCAATAAGCTCCGTTACCGTCATCTCGTGAGGTCTCATAAGAGCTTCTCTTGCATATATGGTCTTTCCGTCCGGATAAAAAATAGGCTGAAAAACGTAGTCGATGTGTAATTCTGCCAAAGCGTCAAGAATCTCCTCCGACAATGGCAGATGGTCGTAGTAAATCATGTAAACCTCTCATCTATACAATTTTCCCCTTTAGAGAGATTTTAACATTTTTATGTAAATTACTCAACACATCAACTTGTTATTCTGACTTCTACAACGACTGAAGAAGTTCCAATGTATGTTCCTCATTCATCTTTTTGCACATCTTTACAAAGTCATCAAGAGGAACATCCTGAATCTGCATATTTGAACCGCGGATATTAAGAGAAACAGTATTGTTCTCAGCTTCCTTAGCACCCAGTACAAGAATGTATGGATCCTTGTAAAGCTTAAATTCCTTAATCTTGTTTCTCATATTCTTGTCAGAGTAATCTGCTTCCACTCTGATTCCGTTATCGCTAAGAATCTGCTCAACTTTCTTAGCATATTCATTGTGCTCTTCCATGATAGGAACTATAGCAACCTGATAAGGACTCATCCAGAATGGGAAGTTACCCTTAAAGTTCTCTATGATGATACCTATAAATCTTTCAAGCGAGCCATATATTGCTCTGTGGATTACAACAGGCATTGCCTCTGAACCGTCAGAAGTTGTATATGTAAGACCAAAGTTATGAGGAAGCTGGAAATCAAGCTGAATTGTTCCACACTGCCATTCTCTTCCCAAGGCATCCTTGATCTGAAGGTCGATCTTGGGGCCATAGAAAGCTCCGTCACCTTCGTTTACTTCATATCCGCCTTCACCATACTTCTCGTCAAGTATAGCTTTAAGGTCTGCCTCAGCCTTGTTCCATACTTCAATATCACCCATATAATCATCGGGTCTTGTAGACAGCTCGGCTCTATATGTTACACCAAATGTGCTGTATATCTCATCTGCAATAGAGATGATGTCTGAGATCTCATCTCTGATCTGAGATTCCATTACGAATGTATGGTCATCATCCTGACGGAATTCCTGAACTCGGAAAAGTCCGTTCATCTGTCCAGACTTCTCCTTACGATGAAGAACATCATACTCGCTGTATCTGATAGGAAGTTCCTTGTAAGAATGAAGCTTTCTCTTATATGTCATCATTGCATTGGGACAGTTCATGGGCTTTGCTGCCATTGTATCAATATTCTCTCTGTTATAAACAACAGAACCTGCCTCAATCTTTACTACCTTTGATGTCTCTTCCTCATCTGCAGTATTCTCGATTACTCCGGAAATGTCCGTATCTGCCTTTGTATATCCGGCAATTCCGGGTACGATGAACATATTGTTAAGATAATGTGCCCAGTGTCCGCTGATAAGCCAGAGTCTCTTGTTGTTAATAAGAGGTGCGGATATTTCCTGATATCCGTGCTTCTGCTGAAGTTCTCTGGAGTATTTAAGCAGTGCCTGGTATAACTGCCATCCACGAGGTAACCAATAAGGCATACCCGGAGCTGTCTCATTGAAAAGGAAAAGCTCCTGCTGCGCACCTATCTTCTTATGATCTCTTTCTCTTGCTTCGTTAATAAGCTGAATATGCTTCTTTAGCTCATCCTTATTGGGGAAAGCATAGAAATATATTCTCTGAAGATGATCTCTCTTTTCATCACCACGCCAGTAAGCCATAGAACATGAATGAATCTTGTAAGAAGCATTCATAAGTTCCTGTGAATTGGATACATGAGGTCCTCTACAGAGATCAACATAGTCATCACCTGTATAATAAATAGTTATAATCTCATCTTCGGGAAGATCCTTAATGAGCTCAACCTTAAACTTCTGATCCTTGAAAATATCAAGTGCCTCTGCCTTTGATACTTCTTTTCTCGTCCAGTCCTCTCTTCTCTTGATTATTTCACGCATCTTATCTTCAATTGCCTTGAAGTCTGCTTCCGATACGTTCTTTCCTTCCGGAAAAGCAAAATCATAATATGCTCCGTCATCAATCTGTGGTCCGATGGCATACTGAACCTCCTTACCATACAGTTCGATTACTGCTTTGGCAAGAATATGAGCAAGTGAATGTCTGTATACCTCCAGAAACTCTTGTGCTTCCATTTTTTTCTCCTTATCTATCTCGTTTTATATCGATTGTTTTTTTACTGGAAAATATCCCTCTAATAGTATAAGATTCCTGCTTTTTTTGTCAACAAAAAGCATCCTTTTCCATCAATGTTTATCCTTCATAATCCGACGGCATTCTCCAATCACCTCTCGGAGAAAGTGCTACGGTTCCCACCTTGGGTCCGTCGGGAATACAACTTCTCTTGAACTGATTGGTTCTAAATCTCTTCATAAAGATATCAAGTGTGTCTTCAATCTGCTTCTCCGGAATATCGGGAAATGCCTTAAGGGCAAGCTTTCCTATCTTCTCTCTCGAAAAACCGTTTCTTACAAAGTTGTAAAGGAAGAAATCATGGAGATCGTATTTTCCGATAGTTCCTTCCGTTGCCTGCTTAATATTCCCGTCCTTATCGGGAGGAAGAAGTTCGGGACTGATAATTGTATTGCATACCCCAATCAGAACATCCCTCATCTCGGGACTCGCTTTCTCTTCCGCATAAGTCTCTATTATAAACTTTACAAGAGTCTTGGGAATGGATACATTTACCGCATACATCGACATATGATCGCCGTTATATGTGCACCATCCGAGAGCAAGCTCCGAAAGATCTCCCGTTCCCACAACCAGGCCTCCGACTTTATTGGCAATATTCATCAGAATCTTGGTTCTCTCTCTGGCCTGTATATTCTCATAAGTCACATCGTAACAGTCTTCCGCCTGTCCGATATCTTTCATATGCTGCCTGCAGGATGCGGTTATATCAATCGTTCTGGCATCTGCTCCCACCAGTTCCATAAGACCGTCTGCAGATGTCTTGGTCTGCTTGGTGGTTCCGAATCCGGGCATTGTTATTGCGATGATATCCTTTGAAGGATAGCCCAGCATATCAAAGGCTTCTTTTGTCACAAGAAGAGCAAGTGTTGAATCAAGACCTCCCGATATACCGATTACAGCCTTTTTCATTCCCGTCTTCTTTAATCTGCATGCCAGACCGGTTGCCTGTAATCTTAATATCTCCTCACATCTTTCCTTTCTTCTTTCTTTGTCGGCGGGAACAAAAGGATATGCGTTCACACCATCGGGAAGAAGTTCTTTTTTGTTATCTCTCTCAAGATATATGAACCTTACAGGCTTCAGTTCTTCCTGTCTGTAACTGTTAATCTTTATCTGATCGTTTTCGATTTTTTCGATATCTATCAATGCAGTCGTTATTACGGGTTCATTGATAAAATATGCGGTTCCTTCATTTTTCACGCTTCCGCACTCGGCTATTATATGATGACCACTGTATATTACATCCGTCGTGCTTTCTCCGCTTCCGGCTGATGAATATACATATGCCACATTGCATGATCCCGACTGCATAGCAACAAGATTTCTTCTGTATTCTTTCTTTGATACTATCTCATTGCTGGCTGAAGGATTGACAATTATATTAGCTCCGGCAGAAGCGAGTGCATTGCTGGGAGGTGTTATTACCCAGAGGTCTTCGCATATCTCGCATCCTATCTTCATTCCGTCGGAAGTCTCTACTATAATATCTGTTCCGAAAGGTATCTCTTTTCCGTCAATAAGAACAGAGTCCATCATTGTATCCAGAGCAGATGAAAACCATCTTTTTTCATAGAACTCGCTGTAATTCGGAAGATATGTCTTTGGTATTACGGCAAGAATCTCTCCTTCGCTTAGGAAAGCTGCACAGTTGTATAACTTACCTTCATTTCTGACAGGAAGACCGACTACCACAATACGATCGTCTATTTCAGTCTCTTTTGCAATATCCAAAAGAGCAGTCAGCGCTTTATCGGTCAGTTCTTTTCTTAAAAACATGTCCGCACATGTATAACCTGTTATACAAAGTTCGGGGAAAACAAGAACGTCAATATCATCATTCACTGTGCTTTTCAGTACTCCTAGAATGCTTTCTTTATTGGCTTCTGTTTTTCCGATCTTAACATCAAAAGTGACACATGCGACTTTTCTGTAACCGTAGTCCATAGTCTTCCTCCATACCAAAACGTTTTATATAATACCCGCCAGTCCGCAAGCCAGCACCACAAGTCCGATTACTATCCTGTACCATCCGAATATCTTAAAGTCATGCTTTTTAATATAATTCATTAAAAACTTGATTATTACTAACGATACAAGGAAAGCCACCACAGTTCCCACCAAGAGAATTGCTGCTTCCATAGACGTAAATGCGAATCCGAATTTTACGACTTTAAGGAGACTTGCTCCGAACATTACAGGAATTGCAAGATAAAAAGCGTATTCCGCCGCCACAGTTCTTGATATTCCCAGAATCAAAGCTCCGATGATTATGGCTCCCGATCTTGATGTTCCCGGAAAAACTGCCGCAATTACCTGAAAGAGACCTATGATAAACGCAAGTTTATAATCAATATCTCTGCTGTCTTTTATCTTTGCTTCTTTTCCTTTTATGAATGACTCTATTACTATAAATGCCACACCTACAAGAATAAGCATTATCGCTACTGTCTGATAGTTGTAAAACAACTCTTCAAAGAAGTCATCAAAGAAAACTCCGATTATTATTGCCGGAATGCAGGATACAATTATATGCAACCAGAGATTAATTATATTTTTTTTGATGAAACTTCCGATTCCTTTATCGGAATAAGGCTCCTTGTTATCCTTTTTACCAAAGGGCCATATGTTTTTGAAAAAAAGGATAACTACGGCCAGTATTGCCCCCAGCTGTATAACAACCTGAAACATGCTGTAGAATTCTTCGCTTACATCCAGCTTTATTATTTCATTTAAAAGGATCATGTGTCCGGTACTGCTTACGGGAAGCCATTCGGTTATTCCTTCTACCAGTCCGAATATGATTGCCTTGATTATTTCTGTCATTTTTAACCTCTTTACATTTTTTCTTTAGTCCACCAACTTTAATCATACCACGGGCGCAACCGCAATAAAACCCTTATAAAGAGAAAGACGCCCTTAATTAGGCGTCTTTTTTAACTATCTTTCTTCACATACCTGGAAGATTAAGAATTTTAAGTAGAAGGATTCATCGGCAGACCAGAGTATGGGGTGATCCGGTGCCTGTGTTCTGAACTCTATCTGGCGTAAGCGCTTATGCGTACTCTGCGCGGCCTGACCGATGGTTTTCTTGAAAAGTTCCTCAGTCATAAAGTGAGAGCAGGAGCAGGTGGCAAGATAACCTCCGTCCTTTACAAGTTTCATTCCTTTCATGTTGATCTCTCTGTAGCCTTTTATGGCATTCTTGGTTGCTTCCCTTGATTTTGTGAAGGCAGGAGGATCAAGAATTACAACATCATATTTTTCTCCCTCCTCATATAATCTTGGAAGCTCATCAAGAACATTGGCCACTCTAAAGCTTACTCTGTCTTCTAACCCGTTTCTTACAGCGTTTTCCCTTGCCTGACCTATTGCATATTCGGATATATCAAGACCGGTAACTTCTCTTGCTCCCGCTATTCCCGCATTAAGAGCAAAAGTTCCCATATGAGTAAAGCAATCCAACACTTTTTTATCCTTGCATATCCTGTGCATGGCAAGTCGATTGTATTTCTGATCGAGAAAAAATCCCGTTTTCTGTCCGTTCTCCACATCTACGAGGTAATAAACTCCATTCTCGCATATCTCAACTTTTGTATCAAACTCTTCACCGATAAAGCCTTTATAGGGTCTGAGTCCTTCTTTTTTTCTCACGGGAGCGTCAGATCTTTCATATACTCCTCTTATCTTGTAGCCGTCTTCAGCCATCAATTCTTTCAATATGTCTATAATCTTATTCTTAAGACGATCTATTCCCAGAGATAAGGATTCCACAACCAGAACATCCGCATATTTGTCCACTACAAGACCCGGGAGCCAGTCCGCTTCTCCGAAGATTATTCTGCAAGCTTCCAGATCTTCCGGCTTAAGCATGACATTCTTTCTGTATTCCCATGCATTTCTGACCCTCATTCTCAGAAAATCATCATCTATCAGCGTTTCTTTTTTTCTTGTGAGCATACGGATTCTGATCTTTGAATTGTCGTTTATAAAGCCTTTTCCCATCACATAACCATCAAAGTCTTCTACATCCAGAATGTCTCCGTTCTCATAATTTCCTTTGATATAGTCTATTTCATTGTCATATATCCAAGCTCCACCTGATTTAATGGTTCTTCCTTCGCCTTTTTTCAATACGCAAACAGCCAAATTTTTTACCTCATTTTTTCTATTTTTTCACTCTCTTTTGCCTTTTTATGGTATTATTTTATGTATAGTTGTATCTTAATATTGATACTCTTATCATATCTCAAATGAAAGGAATTGTGTCATGAAAAAAAAGGGTAAATCAGGTTTTACAATGAAAAAAATGCTATTGCTTTTTGCGTTGGTTCCGCTTGTAGTAGGTGGATTAATCGTAACAATTTTCCTTGTGGAAAATGCAAAAAAGAGCATTAAGGAAGTAACACACAATTATATGTATTCCATGGCTGTTTCGGAAGGCGAGGGTCTTTACGATGAAATGGAATATTACGGTGCTGAAGAGGCTCTTTCTACCGAAAGCCTTACAGAGTACTGTTCTGACTTAAGTATAGAAGATGTTTCAAGTTCTTACTGCTACGTTGCCGATGCCAACGGAACAATGTTATGGCATCCCACAGCAGAAAAGATCGGTGAGCCGGTTACCAACTCAACCATTCTCGGAGTAACTGCTGATATGGCTGCCGGCAAGCATGATGATCCTGCAGTTGTTGATTACGAATTCAAGGGTGCCATGAAATATGCTTCATACTACGTTGCTCCCGATAACAGTTTCGTACTTGTTATGTCTGCAGATGAAAGTGACGTTCTTTCCAGAGTTAATGCAATGACCTCTTATGCAATTGTCATTGATATTGTTGTTACGGTCATTTTCATTGTTATAGCTATTATCTTATCTAAGAAGGTTGCAACTCCCATCACTCAGATTGCTGAAGAGATGCAGGAATTCTCTGAAGGTGATATGAATACCGACAGAGAGATTCACAGTATTGTAAATGAGACAAAGATGCTTATTGATGCATACGGAAAGCTGCAGAGTCAAGTTAAAAACATCATCGGTGTTACACAGGGTATTTCCAATAATCTTTCAGACGGTGCCGCTAATGTTGTTGAACTTTCAGAGCATGCATCAACCGGTATCAGTCAGATTTCTTCAGCTATGGAAGATCTTGCAAACGGTGCAACATCAATGGCTGAAAGCGTTCAGAATATCAACAGTTCCATTATTACAATGGGTAACAGTGTTGATACAATCGCTACAAATACAGAAAGCCTCGTTCAGTCATCCAACGATATCAAGGATGCTACAATTGAAGCTAATTCTTATATGAGAAAGGTATCTGATTCTTCACAGAATTCCGTTGAATCAGTTCACAAGATTGCATCTCAGATCAACGAAACATCCGAAGCCATCAAGAGTATTGAAATTGCTTCCAACGTTATATCTGATATTGCCAGCCAGACAAACCTCCTTTCTCTCAATGCTTCAATCGAAGCAGCAAGAGCCGGAGAAGCAGGACGTGGATTTGCTGTTGTTGCAAGTGAGATTCAGAAACTTGCAGAGCAGTCTAACCAGTCGGCAAGTGATATCAAAGAGATCGTTCAGAATATTACCATTCAGTCAGATAAGACTGTTGAGCTTTCTTCAGAGATTGCAGGCATTATTTCAAAAGAACAGGAATACATTGCCGATACTCAGGAAAAATTCGATTTGCTTTCTGAGAACATTGACAATTCAATTACTCAGATCAAAGAGATCGCTGATAAGGTTGAGGAGCTTAATTCAGTAAAGACAACCATTACTTCTGAAGTGCAGGATCTTTCAGCTATATCAGAAGAGAATGCGGCAAGCAATGAAGAAGTAAGTGCAAGTGTTATCAACATCTCAGAATCAATTAATACTGTTCATAGCAACAGTGATGATACTAAAAAACTTACCGTTGACCTTAACGACACAATCAGTTATTTCAAATAAAATAATAGTATTAATAAGAATACCTTCCCGAAATGATATGTACCCTCTTTACTGGACAAGTAAGGAGGGTATTTTTTTGTCTTTAAAAGATGAAGACCCCGGATATTTTCCGAGGTCTTCAAAGTAATTCCGTCATCATTTGTACTCCCTTGTCTGGTAATGAGTGTTGAAGGGCACCGCATCTCTGGTATAACCCGTAACATGATAACTGATGTCTTCCTGCGATATATCTTCAACCTTTTCATCAAAGACGTGAGAAAAAGCAACTCCCTTTTCTTTTAATGAATTTCTCTTACCGTCTCGGTCTTTTTTCTCTTTAGAATTCATCTTACTCAGAGGCGGGATGACCATAACCGCTTGAACTTTATAGAGCGTATCATTTCCGTATGCTGCGACTTTTCCCTCCCTGGATAATCCCTACATATGTTCTTTGGTTTCAATATATATATCGGCAGGTTTCCATAATTTCATTAGTTCGGTTGTTATGTATACCTCGTGTGCTTCTATTTTTATCCCAAAGCCACATCCAGGGCCAACATCAAAGAGAATCCCAGCATGAAAATGATGGTTGTAAGATTGCTGTGCTCGCCTTCCGACATCTCGGGAATCAACTCCTCAACAACGACATATATCATGGCTCCTGCCGCAAATCCCAAAAGATAAGGAAGTACAGGAACAATATAGTGAGCAAGAAGAACCGTGATAAGACCAGCGACAGGTTCAACTATTCCCGACAGTATTCCGTACCAGCAGGATTTTTTCTTGGATAGTCCGTTGCTGTGCAGAGGCATGGAAATAATTGCTCCTTCAGGAAAGTTCTGGATGGCAATTCCGAGAGCCAGAGATAAAGCTCCCATCACCGTTATTCCCGTATTTCCGGAAGCCCATCCGGCATATACCACACCGACAGCCATGCCTTCGGGTATATTGTGAAGTGTAACTGCAAGTACCATCATTGTGGTCTTCTGAAGATTTGACCTGGGTCCTTCAACAACGTTATTCATATGCATATGAGGAGTTATCTCATCAAGAAGCAGAAGGAAAAGCATACCGAGACAAAAGCCTACAACCGCCGGAGCGAAAGCCCATTTGCCCATACCTTCACTCTGATCAATAGCGGGAATGATAAGACTCCAGATTGATGCCGCCAGCATAACTCCCGCAGCAAAAGCTGTCAGTGCTTTCTGAACCTTAGCATCAAGATCCTTCTTCATAAAAAATACACAGGCTGATCCTAATGACGTTCCCAAAAAAGGGATTAGTAAACCTCTGAAAATAATTGTGTTCATATTTGCCTCCTAAATGAAAAATTGCAGGGATTACGTAACGTAGCCCCTGCAATCATTGCTATGAATGGAGTTTTTGCACCACATGGGATAAAAGTGGTCTTTGTATGTCAGTTAGCTCTCGCTAACCTATAAACTGATTATAGTTAGTCTTTGCTAACTTGTCAAGCCACTTTTCAAAATTTTTTATTTTGCCATGTACAAATATAGTCTGTATGGGGAATACGTATCCGTATATTCGCCTATTTCTTCTATTCCGACCTCATCGGAATTGGTAATTTTCATTCTTGCAAAAATATACCTTCCTCCAAGATTCTTAAAAGCATCAATATCCATGTACAGATCTTCTTCATCTATGTCATAGACTCTGTCTGCATTAATGTTGGTAGAATAATTTCCCGAATAGGTATAACAGCGGGCTCCCCAATTATCAAAATATTCTTTTGATTCGGGCACGCGCTCCAATGCCGGAGCTATTATTTTTCTGAACTCATCTTTATAATTCTGAGAATAATAGCCAAGATAACCATCCAATGTACTTATCCCGTTATATTCCAGTGTTGCAGGATAAAAACCGTAGGCTACAGCCCATTCACCTTTATAATCAATATCTTCTTTGGCTTTATCAAATAAATCCGTTGAGTAGAATTCTTTGTAAGTCAGATTGTTTGTCGGCTGACCGCTTGCCACCCTATGATACTGATCATATGCTGTATGGAAAAGATCGTTATATCTTGTGGGGCCTGCAAGCAGTATTCCTATTGCCAGTAGAATCATCAGATTGGCTGCCCATTTTAATCTTGGAAAAATATCATATATCCTCTTTAACACTATAAAAAATGCAAGATACCATAAAAATGGATTGGTAAACTGAGTTCTTGAGAATTCAAATCCTTTAAGGGGCGGAAGAAGCATTTCAAGGAAATCACGGAAAGGCTTCCAGTTAAATATGCCGTATACCAAAGAATTGAATACTATAAACAAAAGTATTCCGTTGTAACAATCCGTAAAGATCTTCTTTGTTTCCTTATTTTTGATATAGATTATTGTCTGAATCAAAAAATAGAACAGGCAGACTGGCATTACAAAGTAAAGCTGGAGACTTTCAGTATGCATATCTCCTACAGCAAAGCCTTCATAAATCGCTGATAGAATATCTTTTCCCGAAAGAGAAGCCTGGATCATGGTTGCCCTTATGGACACAATGTCAGAGAATAACATAGTCTTAAAAAGACGATATTCAAAAGCTGCGTATCCCAAAGATAATACCGGTATTATCATAAATAGACTTAGGGAAAACTTCCTGTCTTTTATCCATCTGTAAATAAAATACACACACAGATAACCTATAAAGAAAATTCCAAAATATGAAAAATAGCTTATAAAAGGATATACAAACAGAGCAATATAAAAGGCAAAAGAAGGCTTTTTTACTATTCTGTGCACAATAAACAGCAAAATTGGGATGGAAGCAAATGCAATTCCGAAGTTAGGAAAAAAATTGATTATTCCGTAAGCAAATCCAGAAAGATATATTATGGGCTCATATTTTGCAAAGTCTTCCTTAAATACATCCTTTGCAAGTAATACCGCACCTGCTACAGCTATAACAATCTTTAAAATATAACATACAATGTATGCGGGATACTCCGGAAGAATAACAAATACAAGGGTATAAAGATTGAATACCGAAGGAAGATAATCCCTGCTCAATCCACCCAGAAAAGGAATATCCGCTTTTGCCGTAAAAAAGCTTCCCGTATCCTTCATCATCTTATATTGAGGGATAAAGAGATCAAGATTGTCATGTACGGCCAGTACACTGTTCTCTCCCACTAGAGCAAAGAATAATCCGACAAAGATTAAAAATCCCACAATTATGAACAAATACCATTTATTCTTTCTTCTGTTTTCCAACTTGTTTCCTTTCTGTCACCCTGATATAGCATCTTCCTCTACATTATATTCTATTTTATCTTTAAAATCATTTTATATTGTCATATAGAGTCATATACTGCTCTTGAGTAATACCCGATTCTATGTTACTATTAATTCGCTGAAGCTTTTGTATGCAGGAGGTTATTTATGGGCGGAACATTTCTTATATTGGCAGGCGGACTTTTGGTCGTAATATTTGCAGTAGTTGTTATCAGCGCAGTTACTTCTGTTTTGTCCGGTGTAATAGCTGCCGAAGAAGATGATGAATAAATATCAATAATAAAGCGGAAAGGCATTCACCTTTCCGCTTATTTTTTATCTTTTATAAAGATGCATTAAGATATGCTTCCTGCTCAGGAGTAAGAGTATCAATCTCTTTACCTAAGAATTTGAGCTTTCTGCTTGCTACATCCATATCAACATCTCTTGGTACATCTATAAGTTTTTCCTTAATCTCATTACCGTGTTCAACGAGGTATTTTGCTGACAGTGCCTGGATTGCAAAACTCATATCCATAATCTCTGCA
Organism: uncultured Lachnospiraceae bacterium; assembly: GCA_902779505.1. GTDB lineage: Bacteria > Bacillota > Clostridia > Lachnospirales > Lachnospiraceae > Colinaster. Next base: position 53,649 of record CACZBZ010000011.1, on the reverse strand, counting down.
GGATGTCCGTCTCCGGCAGCAAGATTAACAAGTCTTCCTTCTGCAATAACACATATCCACTGACCTGTGGGTAATTTGTATCCCTGAATATTGTTACGCATTTCCTTAGTTTCAACAGCGAGTTCCTTAAGTCCCGCCATATCAACTTCACAGTCAAAATGTCCTGCATTTGTAAGGATTGCTCCGTCCTTCATAACTGCAAAATCTTCTTTATCTATTACTTTGTCACATCCTGTAACTGTAACAAAGAAATCACCAAGCTTAGCAGCTTCGTTCATAGGCATTACGTCGAATCCGTCCATAACCGCCTCAATGGCTCTTACAGGATTGATCTCTGTAACAATCACTCTTGCTCCAAGACCCTTTGCTCTCATGGCAACACCTTTACCACACCATCCGTATCCGGCAACTACAACATACTTGCCTGCAACAATCAGATTGGTTGTACGGTTGATTCCGTCCCATACAGACTGGCCTGTACCATAACGATTATCAAAGAGATGTTTGCAGTCTGCGTTGTTTACTCTGACCATAGGGAACTGAAGCTCTCCCTTTCTGTTCATGGCCTCTAGTCTGATAATACCTGTTGTAGTCTCTTCACAACCACCTATTACCTGAGGAATCAAATCTGTAAACTCTGTATGCATCATATGAACAAGGTCTCCACCATCATCGATGATAATGTTAGGACCTATGCTGAGTACGCTTCTTATATGTCTGTTATATTCTTCGTCAGATACTCCATGCCATGCAAATACGTTAAGACCCGCTTTTACAAGAGCTGCTGCTACGTCGTCCTGTGTTGAAAGAGGATTGGAACCTGTAACATACATCTCAGCACCGCCTGCTGCAAGTACCTTACAAAGATACGCTGTCTTTGCCTCAAGATGTACGGAAAGGGCTACCTTTTTTCCCGCAAAAGGCTTTGTCTTGGAAAACTCCTCTTCAAGAGTTCTAAGAAGATCACAATTGCGCTTTACCCATTCGATTTTTCTTTCGCCGGATTCGGCAAGGTTAATGTCTTTGATTTCACTCATGTTTTCGTCTCCTTCTCTACACTAATCTACTGTTCCGCCGAATTTTTAGCGTTGGTCGGTCTGTCCTTTCAACGTCTTTTTGTATCTGCATATTGCCATCAATCCACGCGATTGCGTCTTTCTCCGGCAATAAATGCCTCTATATTTTTGTATACTTCATCAAGACAACGTCCTCTTGCTTCCACACTGGCCCATGCCATATGAGGAGTGATGAGTATCTTTTTGCTGTCTTTTATCCTGTTAAGAGGATTGTCTGCAGGAAGCGGTTCAACGGCAAATACATCAAGTCCTGCTGCCGCTATTTCTCCTTCTTCCAATGCATCTGCCAGATCCTCGTCAACTATTACAGCTCCTCTGGCCACATTGATAAGTATAGCAGATTTTTTCATCTTCTTAAAGGCGGTCATGTCCATGATTCCCCTTGTTTTATCGGATAAAGGGCAATGAAGTGACAGTATATCGGATCTCTTAAGCAGGTCGTCAAAATCCACTTCTTCATATCCCGAATCATTTCCGTTTCCCGAAGCGGAATAATGGATTACATTAGCTCCGAAAGCTTTTGCAATATTAGCAACCATCTTTCCGATGTTGCCCATTCCTATTATTCCCCAGGTCTTTCCCATCAGTTCGTTGTATTTCTCATCGAAGTTGCAAAAACCTTTTTGGCTGCTGTACTTTCCCGATTTTACATAATCATCGTAATAGGCAATCTTCTCCAAAAGATAGAGGGCCATGGCAAAAGTATGCTGAGCAACCGCGGCGGTGGAATAAGCCTTTACATTACATACGGCAATATTTCTCTTTCTGGCATAATCCAGATCGATATTGTCATATCCCGTGGCGGTAATACAAAGCAACTTAACGTTCGGAGCATTGATTAACATGTCTTCATCCATTTTTTCCTTGTTAAAGATGATAACGTCGGCATCTTTTATATGCTTTTTATTATCTTCTCTGCTTGATGCAGGATACTCAACAAAATCCCCCAGATTACAGAGTATTGATGTGTCTATATCATAACCAAGTGTATTTCTGTCTAATTCTACGATCTTCATATATTATCCTTTCGACTCTTTCAGACTATTCTACCATATCATTGTATCTTTGTGATTAAGAGACTATAATTAGGATATTGTTGGAAAAGAGGTACTATGACTTACGAAGATTATCTTTCACATTATTTTAATACAAGGGATATGATCCTGTTTCTTTTGATCGCCCTGGCAGGAGCTTTTGTTTTTATGCTTCTGCTTGTTTTGGTTGGCAGGCTGACTTCCGTGGGAAATACTGCTTACAAGAGAAAACTG
>CACZBZ010000011.1:0-51262 GCA_902779505.1 uncultured Lachnospiraceae bacterium | reverse complement strand
GCCTTATATTATCTTGTTGACAGATTTGTATTATTCGATGAATTCCGTATTTTTTGGGATAAATATTCCGATTTTATCCTTTTGGTTATGATTGTATTAAGTATATTTGTTAACAACTATCTGGATCATCTGCTAATTCCGCTTAAAAAGATAGATTCTGAAGAAAAAGCTTCCGTTCGTGTTTCCGGTATGCTCTATGTCTTTTTTATCTTTTTCTATATTAAATTTATTTACGAAAACAATAACTACGACGGATTTATTATGTATTTCCTGGGCCTTATGATCGGTAGATTTGTCTACTTTGATGCATCTTTCAAGGATTTCCTTAAGACCATAGGTAATGCCCTTAAGAATCTCCCGCTTTTAATCCTGGGACTGGCATACACGGGACTGATGTGCTATTACGGCTTTTCATCGGATTATCTTCTTAAATCCAACGGTGTTCTTGTAAGCACGTTCTTTGCCCATATATATATGATTGTTGCTATCTTTATTATTCATCACAGTCATATCATCAAGCTCTTTGTTAAAAAACCTGAGAAAAGCAAAAAGTATTCCCATTCCGATAATTACGAAGAGGATGAAGACTACGAATATGATTACGATGATGAGCATGATGGATATGTTTCATCATATGAATCCGACTATCCCGATGATTATGAAGAATATGACAATTATGACGACTATTACGAAGATGACTACAGAGAGTGAGGTCTGTACTTACTGAATGAGAATATTAAAAGAACATCTTGATACTTTACAAAAGCAATTTGATCTCGATTTTAATCTTAAAGAGGCTACTAAGGTCAACGATCATCTTTTTATAGCACCTAACCGTATACTTGAGGGAGCAAGAATAATCAATAAAACGGATCCCTTCTTTAAGCTTGTGGTTTTCTTCGGAAAAATATATGTTTTGGCCGATCCCGATACTATTCCGGGTTGGATAGAAATCCTTCAGGATTCATCTGCAGAATGGTTCTTTAACTTTGGACACCTTAGAAAAATTGACCACATCCTTAATGAATATGACAGGGAAATCATAGATACTCATATCTATTTTCTTCCTGATGCGGATGCGGAGATTGTCAGTGAATCCCCCGATCTTGTATGGTTCGACAGAGATGCCATCGATCTTATGAAAGATTCTTTTCCCTATAAAAATGCTCTTTGCTATTCTCCTACTCAGCCCGATTATCTTGCTGTTGCATTTCCTAAAAATAACGGTCAGCCTATCACCGATAAAAACGGCAATTTCATAGAAGGATCCGTAAAGGGAATCGCCGGAGCTAGTATTGATGGTAAATATGTGCGTCAGATAGGTATAGATGTTGATCCCGATTCCAGAGGAGAAGGAGTTGCAACCACTCTGGTAAGCGTTTTGAAACAACGCATCTTAAAGGAAGGTGTCTTACCTTTCTACGGAACAAGCGAATCTCATTCTGTTTCCAGAATGGTAGCCATAAAATCCGGATTTTTACCGGCATATTCTGAACTGGTTGTTGGGAAAAAAGAAAACAAATAATATGCTTCATACTGAAAATTGGGAAAATGCAAAAATAAAAATCATTGGTAAAGACAGAGAACGTTTTCAGATAGGTACTCTGTCAGAGAAGACAATTCATGCGGTTGTTAAGAATTATTATGCACCTAATGAAGATAACCAGGAGATTCCCATCAACGGCAAATATGCCGATATATTTTTCCCTCCCGCCGGCGGAGTCGATACTTTGGACGAGGATGGAACTAAAGGGCATATCATTGAGATTCAGACCAGATCTTTTGACAAATTAAGAGACAAGCTCAGTTCTTTTCTTCCCGAATACAAAGTGACTTTGGTCCTGCCCATCCCTGACCATAAACAGATAATATGGATTGATCCCGAAACCGGTGAAATAAGCAAAGGACCCAACAGAAAATATGGCAATGACTATATGGGTTTTAAAGAGCTCTATAGAATCAAATCATTTTTAACTCATCCGAATCTTCAAATTCGTTTTCTTTTCATGGATATGATTGAATATAAATATCTAACCGGCAGTTCCAAGGACAGAAAAAAACACGGGGCATGCAGATATGATCGTATTCCCCTTAATCTGACAAAGGAGATCTGTATCGATCGAGTGGAGGATTATATGCAATTCCTTCCCATTGATCTGCCGGACAATTTTACTTCTTCGGACATAGCAAAAGCCGCCCGGATACCCAAGCGGCTTGTTTCTGTCGTTGTCGGAATTATCAGAGATGTCGGCATCATAGAACAGATCGGTAAAAGAGGCCGTTCCTATCTCTATAAAATATCCGAGTTTTAATTCTTTTCTTTAAAAATTATACCCATTTCCTTTTCCATCGTATGGTTTGTAGGTTACCAACTTTTCATAGGACTTTATCGCAAGGAATTTTGACAGATTAAAGGATCTGAAACTCATTCTTTTTGTGATATAAGATTCTTCATTGTATGGATCGTTTGGATCAAAATCCTCATAATAGTATTTCAAAGATGTCCATCTATCCTTTTCCTGAAGCATTTTGAAATTGTCTACATCAAGGATCACCGGTGCCGCATCCAGGGGAAGTTCTGTCAGGTACTGAACATCTATGGAATCTTCAACAGTTCTTTTGCTCTTGTAGTGTTCTACATTGTAAAAAGCAACAATGAATGACGGATGAGAATATACCGTAATTATTATTGATATTGTAAGAACTACAAGACCGTATTTAAAGAGAGGGAATGAGTCCCTATATATCGATATCACTACTCCGACCATAAGAACCGACAATACAGCAAGTCCGATGATTACATAGAGTCTCAGTCTGGACAGATCGTAACTGTTAACATACATATACATACGGAACGCGCTGGATACTATCATAATATATGTACATATGCTTATTATCGTAAGTATGATATCCAATGCTCTGTGCTTTCTGAAGAGATTGGTACAGATCAGCACAATAATCAGGTTGAGTATACAAACAGCAAGTAACTGATAGAATCCCTCTTTGGCATATTCAGCATATGTATATTCTTCCGGAAGCTTCAGCTGTTTTGTAAACAAATACATTACCTGAATTCCGCAGAAGAGTACATACACAACTGTGATTATACTTGTAACGGTTATAGCAAGTATTGGTTCATATATTCTTCTGTCTTTTGATTTTACTTCAAGTTCTTTCTCGGCAATAACTCTCATAACAGCATAGAAAATCATATATACTGCCACGAACATTATTGTTACACCGAGAACATTCTCTATATCAATCAACTCAAGAATGTCCTTGCAGGCTTCTTTAAATACTGCATCCGCTTCACAAAGAAGATTAAGAATAACAATAAGCAAAGGGATGGAAATCAATATACCCAGCACAATATAAGACAGTTTGTTTTTCTTTACCACACCGTTCTCATCCGGCTCGGAATTCTTCTTTTTCATCTCTCTGATATAGTGACCCGCATCTGTAAAGGGTGTACCCAGATGCTCAAATATCTTTCCGAAATATATTCCTATGGCATGCAAATATGAAAAAAGCTGCCATTTGCTATCATCATAACAATTGTGAAGAGTAAAGATAAGGAGAAGAACAAACATGGTCCATTTAGCCAGTCCGGTCATCTGATGATCTTCCGTTAAGAACATTGAAAAACCAAGCAGCATAATACTTACAATTAAAAATGTGTTTTTCTTCTTTAATTCAACACCGAATTTTTTTATGCAAATAACAAAATAAAACAGTGTTCCGGCTGTAAAAAAGGGAAATGATACGCCTCTTGCATTCTTGAAAAGACAGAATGTGGCAAATACGGCATATAATACCGTATAAAGGCCAAAGATTTCAAAGTTCTTTATACCGCTTAATCTTTCTCTTTCTTTCTTTTCTTCATATTTCTTTTTATAATCAATATTCTGATTATTAAGCGAAGATGTTCCTTCTGTTGCACTCACTTCGCTTCCCTCTGAAAGTTGATTTGGTCTCGGAACAAATACGTTGTTACTATCCATTCTTATTTCTCCTGAATTGCTTCTTCGTTTATTACTTTCATAATTGATTCAATAGGATCAATCTGACTACTGTTTTTCATGGCATCGATATATTTCTGCCTGTCTGCATAGAGTTCGTTGATCTTATCAATAAGATTCGACGGATCCAATGCCTCTTCTCTTAATAAAACAGAAAAACCCTGCTCCGCAAAAGAGGCCGCATTAAGTATCTGATCCCCTCTTGTTCCCACACTTAAGGGTATCAGGATATTGGGCTTTTTAAGGGCAAGCAACTCACAGATTGAATTGGCTCCTGCCCTGGAGATAACTATATCTGCCATTGCATATATATCTTTGAGCTCATCCTTGAGATATTCAAACTGCTTATATCCATTAATGGTGAGCATAAGATTATCCACCTTATCTTTTCCGCATATATGCGCAACCTGATAGTTAGGAAGTATCTTAGGTATAATCTCTCTTACGGTCTGATTGACACTTCCGGCTCCCTGAGAACCTCCGATTACCATTATTACCGGTTTGTCCTTGCTAAATCCGCAAAGTTTGAGACCTCTTTCTTTATTTCCTTCAAAAAGTTCCTTTCTGATGGGAGAACCCGTAAGAACAGCCTTGCCTTTTGGCATCATTTCTACTGTTTCCGGAAAATTACAGCATATTTTCTTTGCGCTGCTTATGCACAATTTATTGGCAAGACCGGGGGTCATGTCCGATTCGTGTATTACACAGGGTATCTTCAGTCTCTTTGCTGCTTTGACTACAGGTACTCCAACAAATCCACCTTTTGAGAATACCACGTCGGGCTTAATCTCACTAAGGATTTTCTTTGCCTCCTTACATCCCTTAAGAACTCTGAAGGGATCGGAAAAATTCCTAAGATCAAAATATCTTCTGAGAAGACCCGTTGATATTCCATAATAAGGAATACCGCAATCCTCTATCAGTCCTTTTTCTATTCCTTTATATGAACCTATATAATATGCTTCATATCCCGCTTCTTTAAGTGCGGGCAAAAGTGCAATATTGGGCGTCACATGTCCTGCCGTTCCGCCACCTGTCAGTACAATCTTTTTCACTTTCTACTCCATTCTTAATAGAACATAAGATTCATATCCACGTCTCCGCCTACACCGTTAACCTGGCCGCCTGAAGTATACTGCCACATTTTAATCTTGTATGGGAAACGAATCGGAGATCTGTAATAAGCAAACCATTTATCGTATTCCTCAAGCTCCGGAAAATCAAGCATTATCATCATGGACTTAAGATTACCATAGATCATCGGCTCATATCCTGCTTCCTTGATTCTTTCACAAAAAGCTATAACATTCTTTGTTCTCTGTTCAGATGTCATATCCTTTGTTCTTGATTTTGCCGGATTTGCCGATGTCTCCACATCTATTACTATGGGGAGCTCAACATGGTAATCTGCAATATTTTCAAGGACATATTCTGCTTCTTCAACAGCCTCTTTCTCTGTAAGAGCTTCTGTGAAAAAATATACTCCGCAGTCGAGACCTGCGTTATTGCAACCTTCTATATTATCCTCATATTTTGAATCTAAGAAGAGTCCGCCTTCCTCATATCCTCTGTAGCCGAGACGCATATATGCGTATTCTACTCCGTCTGCTTTTACTTTGTTCCAGTCTATATCTCCCTGGAATTTTGATACGTCTATTCCCAGGCGGGCAGTTACGCTTCCGTCATCATATGATGCTCTTCCTTCGTATTTCCCGCTTTCTTCGTCTTTTTCCGGATATACAAAAGCTTCATCTTTCCAGGTCTTTTTGTTAAGAGAATCATCTATATCAAAAAACCTGTAACCGGATGTGTTTGGAACCACTACGGTATTGGGATAAAGATGCTCAAGAACGGTAAGCGTACCCTCATCATTTTCAAAAGTGCTTCTCACATATGTAAGAAACTCGGTCTCTTTATCGTCCGCCGCCTTTGCCGCCATGGCATCGGCCTCTTCCGTTGTAAGGAATTTTCCGCTGTTAAGTTCATCTTCCAGCTCGTTTAATTTTTCATTGGCCTCCATTGCCTTACGGTTCATTTCGTTATACATATAAACCATGAAGACCGTACTTGCTATGGCCAATGCCAGGAAAACCGATAAAGTCAGTATTATTATTGTATTTCTCTTTTTTCTCTTTCTGGCAATCTTTTTTCTTCTGGCTCTTTCTTCTTCCATCTTCAATTCTGCCATTTATCTTGTGCTCCTTTATTCTTCTCTTTCTTTCTTGTAGAGGAATGCCTGATGATCTCTCTCCGCCGTCTTTTCTTTTGCATATAATAGTTTAAGAACTATAGGAGTTGATATTGAAGATACTACAATTAAAAGAATAACTGACGTAAAATATACAGGACTTAACAAACCTACAGACAGACCCTTTTGAGATACTATAAGAGCGACCTCTCCTCTGGTCATCATTCCTACACCTATCTTCAAAGAATCATGAAAATTAAAGCCGCAGGCACGGGCTGCAAGTCCACATCCGATTATCTTACATATTAATGCAACGGCTACAAATCCCAGAGAAAACCATAAAATCTCAAGATTAAAGCTGTCAATATTAGTCTTAAGTCCTATACTTGCAAAGAATACAGGTCCAAACAGCATATAGGAATTAATATCCATCTTTTCGGCGATATAATCCGAATCTTTAATCGAGCATAAAATGATTCCGGCAACGTATGCTCCTGTAATATCTGCAATGCCAAAATACCTTTCCGCTATATATGAAAGGGCCAGACAGTAAGCCAAGCCCGCTATCGGTATTCTTCTTGTATGAGGATACTTACTGTCGATCCACTTAAACAATTTATAAGACAGATAGCCAACTAACAAAGCAAATACAAAGAAAAGAACTGTTCTTATCATTACACTGACCGGTTTACTGTCGGGATCCTTGAATCCTATTACAAAAGTTAAGACAACAATTCCTATTACATCATCTATGATTGCCGCACTTAATATTGTCGTTCCGACTTTACCTTTCAATTTTCCCAGTTCTTTTAAGGCCTGTACCGTTATGCTGACGCTTGTAGCCGTCATTATAACGCCGATAAATACCGCCTCATAGAATTTTTCGGAACCAAAAGGAGATGTTCCGTAAAATCCCATATACAGTAACGTTCCGCCAACAAGTGGTACAAATACACCTGCACATGCTATTAAAAATGCCTTTGGTCCTGTGCTTAACAGTTCTTTAAGATCTGTTTCGAGACCGGCAGAAAACATAAGTAATATTACTCCTATCTCTGCCATCTGAGAAATGAAATCCGTCTGCTGTACAAGGCCAAGCAGACATGGGCCAATGATCAGTCCCGCAATTATCTCTCCAACCACCTGTGGAGCTTTTAGCTTTCTTGCCAATAAACCAAAAATCTTTGCTGCAATAACAATAATTGCAAGATCCTTCAATATACTATAAGTTTCCATTATACTATTCCTCTGAACTCCTGATATATATTTTTTGCAAAAGTATCTGTCATTCCCGATATATAATCGGTTGCAAGAAGCAGCCTCAAATATAACTTTTCGTCTTCTTCTTTACCCTTTGAATATATTTTGTATATTCTCTTATAGTCATCGGAAATAAGACCGAGTACTCTTTTGTCCAGTGTAGACTGCAGATCTTCATCGTCAATATACAAAACAGCGTTGGTATATTTATCAAGCAGAAAATTAAATATGGTATCTGCAGCTATTTCTAGTTTGTAGATGGGTTTAGATGTAAAGGCATATTTGTATGCAATTTTTCCAAGCACATCCATAAGCCCTTCAACTTTGGAACCTTTGAAAAGCTCGAATCTGTAGCTTCCATCCATAATCTCATCATAATGTTCTATAAAACTGTCACTTGCAGCATATAACATCTGGCCCTGTATACCTACAACCCAATTCTGTACGGCATATACATCTGCCTGATGACTGTCTACTCTAAGACCTGTTTCATATTTGTGTTCAAGCTTGGCAACAGCATTGTTGTAAGCTTCATTCGATCCGTTTTCATCGGCATATTTACGCAGTTCTTCCAATAGATCGCTGTATCTTAAGCAGCCCTTTTTTACAGCGTCTTCTATATCTGCCGTCTTATATGCTATATCATCAGCAGCTTCAAGAAGATATGTCAAAGGATGTCTGCATCCGTTTGTTCCCAGAGATTCCTGTATTTCTTCAAATATCTCTTTATCTGCATAGAAATAGCCCATTTTTTTGCACTTTATATCATCTTTTTGTTTTTTTATCTCGAGAGATGACACGGGATATTTGACTATTGTTCCCAAAAGTGCCTTTGTAAGATTCATTCCATGCTCATCCACCAGAAAATGCAGTTTTGTCACTACTCTGAGAGCCTGGGTGTTTCCTTCAAAATTATAGAAATCACTGAGTTGTTGCTCTGTCAGGATGTCTGTTATCTTTTTTCCTTTGTATTTAATGTTTTCAAAGTTTTTTTCACACCATTCTCTGATGGCGTCTTCTCCGAAATGGCCAAAGGGCGGATTGCCGATATCGTGTATCAAACCTGCGCACTGAAGTATATTGCATATATCTTCTTTTTCCTGCATCCCAAAATCTTTTATCTTAGGATCATTTGCGAGAACAGTACCAACATTTTTACCCAGAGACCTGCAAAAAGAACTTACTTCCAGTGAATGGGTAAGCCTGGTTCTGATAAAATCATTCTTATCAAGAGGAAATACCTGAGTTTTGTCCTGAAGACGACGAAAAGCGGCGCTTCCTATTATTCTGTGGTAGTCCTTCTCGAATTCCGATCTGAGATCGGCGGAAACGGTACTTTTTGAATATGTTCTTATTCTTTCTCCGTTAAGAAGATGTTTCCAATCCATTTTTACTTCCTTTAGACACCATAAGGTCGCCTAGAATCTAGGCGACCTATTTTAATTAACCGGTTTTGATATTTATGGATAATTATTCTTCATCAGTTGAAGATTCCTCATTGTTTTCTACGGTCTCTTCATCTGATTCCTCTATATCCACTTCCGTTCCGAAAGCATTAATAAGTTTATTTCTTACCTTTGCTATCTTTGCGATCTTTACATCATTATCAAGATCCATCAGTTTTACACCCTGAGTAATTCTTCCATACTCTCGAACGTCTGACATTCTGATCTGAATGATTATTCCTTCTGTTGTAATCATCATGATTTCATGATCATCATCAACAGCCTTTACTCCGACAATATCTCCGCTTCTTTCGGTAATCTTATGACACTTAAGTCCTTTACCGCCTCGTTTCTGAAGACGGAAATTCTCGATAGCAGTTCTCTTTCCTATACCGTTCTCGGTAACTATAAGTAAGGAATCGCCCTGAGAATCTATCTGCATTCCGACAATCTCATCATCCTCTGCAAGATCCATTCCCTTAACACCTATGGTATTACGGCTGGTTCTTCTTACATCCGTTTCCTTGAATTCAATACACATTGCTTTCTTGGTTACAAGGAAAATCAAACTTTCGCTGTCGGTTGTCTTAACATCTATAAGCTCGTCATCGTCTCCGATATTAATGGCAATAAGACCATTCTTACGAATATTTGAGAATTCACCTATCGATGTCTTTTTAACTATACCCTTCTTTGTTGCAAAGAAGAGATTCTTATTATCCTCAATACTTGTAAGAGGTATGATTGCAGATATTTTCTCTCCGGGATTAAGCTGTAAAAGGTTGATTACAGCAGTACCTCTTGCTGTTCTTCCTGCCTCAGGTACCTGATATACCTTTAATCTGTATACTCTTCCTAAGTTAGTGAAGAACATAATATCATTATGAGTATTGGTCATGAGGAGATCTTCGATGTAATCATCCTCTATGGTTGTCATACCCTTGATACCTTTTCCGCCTCTGTTCTGAGCTCTGAAGTTGTCCATTGTCATTCTCTTGATATAACCGAGATTGGTCATGGCAATAACAACATTCTCATCAGGTATCATATCTTCCATAGATATTTCTTCGTCATCAAATCCGATCTTTGTACGACGATCATCACCGTATTTTTCGGCCATGACGTTCATTTCTTCTTTGATTACTTTAAGAAGTATCTTCTTATCGGCAAGTATTGCCTTTAATTCTTCAATTTTCTTAACGAGTTCCTGATGTTCAAGTTCTATTTTCTCAGATTCAAGACCTGTTAAAGCACGAAGTCTCATATCGGCAATGGCCTGAGCCTGTGGATCTGTAAGTCCAAATCTCTCCATGAGACGGTCTTTAGCTTCCTGAGTGGTTTTTGAACTTCTCATTATCTGGATTACTTCATCGATATTTGCAAGTGCAATAAGCAATCCCTGTAAAATATGATCCCTTTCTTCTGCTTTCTTGAGATCATACTTTGTTCTTCTGGTAAGAACATCTTCCTGATGCTTAATATAATATGTAAGCATATCAAGAAGACTCATTACCTTTGGCTGATTGTTTGCCAAAGCAAGCATAATTACACCAAAAGTATCCTGTAACTGAGTATGTTTGTATAATTTATTGAGAACTACATTAGCATTAACATCTTTTCTGAGCTCAATGACTATTCTCATACCTTCTCTGTCTGATTCATCACGAAGGTCTGTAATACCGTCTACTCTTTTTTCCTTATGAAGTTCCGCAATTTTTTCAATAAGTCTTGCCTTATTAACCATATAAGGCAATTCGGTTACAATAATCTGACTCTTGCCGTTGGCCAAAGTCTCGATATTGCATACAGCTCTTACTTTTATCTTTGCACGACCGGTTCTGTATGCTTCTTCTACAGCTCTTGTTCCTAAAATAATACCGCCTGTAGGGAAATCGGGAGCTTTAACAAGAGGAAGAAGTTCTTCAATATCTGTATCTCTGTCTTCTTCAACCTTGTTATCTATCATTTTTGATACTGCTGCAACCACTTCTCTGAGATTATGAGGAGGTATATTTGTTGCCATACCTACCGCAATACCGGTTGTTCCGTTTACAAGGAGATTGGGATATCTGCTTGGAAGTACAACAGGTTCTTTTTCTGTTTCATCAAAGTTAGGAACAAAATCAACAGTATCTTTGTTGATATCTGCAAGAAGTTCCATGGAAATCTTTGACAATCTTGCTTCCGTATATCGCATGGCAGCTGCACCGTCACCATCCACGGAACCGAAGTTACCATGTCCGTCAACAAGCGGATATCTGAAGTTCCAATCCTGGGCCATATTAACAAGGGCACCATAGATAGAGCTGTCACCATGAGGGTGATATTTACCCATTGTATCACCGACGATACGGGCACATTTACGATGTGGCTTATCCGGACCGTTATTAAGTTCAATCATTGAGTATAATACTCTTCGCTGAACCGGCTTCAATCCGTCCCTTACATCAGGTAATGCTCTTGAAGCAATTACGCTCATGGCATAATCGATGTAGGAGGTTTCCATTGTTTTCTTTAAATCAACAGATTTTATATTATCAAAAATCTGGTCGTCCATTGTGTTTCTCCTTAGGCTTTACTGCTTTTTAAATGCTTAAATATCAAGATTCTTAACATACTTGGCATTTTCTTCGATGAAATCTCTTCTCGGTTCAACTTTGTCACCCATAAGAGTTGTAAATGTAAGATCAAGTTCGCTTTCCGAATCTTCACCCATATTTACACGAAGAAGTACTCTTTGTGCAGGATCCATGGTTGTCTCCCAAAGCTGTTCGGCATCCATTTCTCCAAGACCTTTATATCTTTGAATCTTATTATTCTGATCTCTTCCGACTTCTTCAAGAATCTTTGCAAGTTCTTCATCTGAGTATGCATACCAGACTTTTCGATTCTTTTCCAACTTGTATAAAGGCGGCTGAGCCAAATATACATAACCCTGCTTGATTAGTTCGGGCATAAATCTGTATAAGAATGTAAGCATCAATGTAGCAATATGAGCTCCGTCCACATCGGCATCTGTCATAATTATGATCTTATGATATCTTAATTTACTGATATCAAAATCATCATAAATACCTGTACCGAATGCAGTAATCATTGCCCTTATTTCGGCATTGCCGAGAATTCTGTCAAGACGGGCTTTTTCTACATTAAGAATTTTTCCACGGAGTGGAAGTATAGCCTGGGTAGCTCTGCTTCGGGCAGTCTTTGCACTTCCTCCGGCGGAATCTCCCTCGACTATGAATATTTCACAATTTTCCGGATTCTTATCCGAACAATCAGCCAGTTTTCCGGGAAGAGCAAGTCCGTCAAGCGCAGATTTACGTCTTGTAAGATCTCTTGCTTTTCTTGCTGCGTCTCTTGCTCTCTGTGCAAGAATTGATTTTTCACAGATAGTCTTTGCTACGGCAGGATTCTGCTCAAGATAATAAGTAAGCTGTTCCGCTACTATGCTTTCTACAGCTCCTCTTGCTTCACTGTTTCCGAGTTTTTGTTTTGTCTGTCCCTCAAACTGTGGCTCTTCGACTTTTATACTGATTATTGCAGTAAGTCCTTCTCTTATATCCTCACCGCTTAAGTTCTGATCACTGTCTTTTAAAATCTTATTTGCTCTGGCATAATCGTTAAATGTCTTTGTTATTGCATTTCTGAATCCCACAAGGTGTGTTCCACCTTCCGGAGTAATAATATTATTTACGAAACTTGCGACATTTTCCGTATATGAATCGTTATGCTGAAAAGCAACTTCTACATAAACGTTATTCTTTGTGCCTTCAAAATAAAGGATATCATTGTAAAGAGCAGTTTTACTCTTATTCAGATATACTACAAATTCCTTTATTCCGCCTTCATAATGGAAAGATTTAGTACGATGAGTTTTATTACCTTCTTCATCTACTTCTCTCTCATCTGTCAGGGTAATCTTAAGACCTTTTGTAAGAAAAGCTGTTTCTCTTAATCTTGTCTTTAAAACATCGTAATCATAAACAGTATCTTCAAAAATTGTGTCATCCGGCAAGAAATCAACTCTTGTTCCGGTCTCTTCAATCGGACATTCTCCCACAATTTCAAGAGGTCCGCATGAGTGACCCTTCTCATATCTCTGTTTATGAATCTTACCGTCTCTTTTTATACTTACTTCAAGCCAATTTGAAAGAGCATTTACTACAGATGCACCAACTCCGTGGAGACCTCCGGATACTTTATATCCTCCACCGCCGAATTTTCCGCCGGCATGGAGTATTGTAAATACCACTTCTACGGCAGGAAGACCCGCTTTATGATTAATATCTGTCGGAATACCACGTCCGTTATCTATAACAGTAATAGAATTATCTTCATTAATTGTTACATTTATTTCAGTACAGAATCCGGCAAGTGCCTCATCAACCGAATTATCAACAATTTCATATACCAGATGATGGAGTCCTCTTGAGGATGTACTTCCAATATACATACCGGGACGCTTACGAACAGCTTCAAGACCTTCTAGAATCTGAATTTGATCCGCACCATATTCCTGATTATTATTACTCACTTCTAAACCTCCACAGTTCCGTTGTTTATCTTAAAAACTTTATTAATTTCAAATCTGTGATTAACAAATTCATCCAGACCCGTACATGTAATAATGGTCTGTATATCACCTATACTGTTAAGCAGATAATTTTGTCTTCCGCTGTCCAGTTCAGACAATACATCATCAAGTAAGAGTACAGGTGTATCATTTGTTATTTTCTTTACAAGTTCTATTTCAGATAATTTAAGTGAAAGAGCAGCAGTTCTCTGCTGTCCCTGAGAACCGTATTTTCTTACATCTATCTCACTTTCACCGCTATTATTCTTTTTTACTATAAAAGATATATCATCTCTATGCGGTCCGACTGTTGTTTGTTTTAATTTAATATCTTTTTCCTGAGAAACGGATAAAATCTTTTCATATGAATCAAGACTAACATTTGGTTCATAAAGTATTTTTAATGATTCATTACCGCCGGACAGATTAGAATGAATATCATTTATTATTTCATTAAGCTGATTAACAAATAATTCTCTTCTTTCAATTATCTTACTTCCATATGAAAGTAACTGAGAATCCCATATATTAAGGGTTTCTTTAAGATCTGAATTAAATGATATATCTTTAAGAAGTTTATTTCTTTGGTTAACTATTTTGTTGTAATGATTAAGATTGTAAAGATAAAAATTATCCAACTGGCATAATTCCATATCTATAAATCTTCTTCTCTCTGAAGGACCGTTTTTTATAATACTGAGATCTTCCGGAGAGAAAAATACAACATTTAATAATCCAAGCAAATCTGCTGCTTTTTTAATTTTTGTTCCGTCTATTGCTATGCCCTTTGATTTATTTTTTCTAAGGTGCATATCAACTCTTGTTTCTATATCCTCTTTTTCAAGAATGGTTCTTATATGAGCTTCTTCATTACCGAACTCAATCATCTCACTGTCTTTACTGCTTTTATGAGATTTTGTTGTTGCGGAAACAAAAATAGCTTCCAAAATATTTGTTTTACCCTGGGCATTATCTCCATATAGGATATTAGTCCCATTATCAAAGTTAATAGATAAAGATTCATAATTACGGAAATTAGATAATTCCAATGATTTGATGATCATTTTTTTTCCTCAAGCTTTAATAAATATTTTATTACCATCAAATTCAACTATATCTCCGTCAACCAGTTTTCTGCCTCTTCTTGTGTCAATCTCACCATTAACAGATACAAGTCCGTCGCCGATTACAATTTTTGCATCAAGACCTGATTCAACAAGATTTGCTGCTTTAAGAGCCTGACCTAATTTTATAAATTCATCTCTTAATTTAATTGTTTCTTCCATTTTATTTTTAACCTACTGTTGTAAAGTTAACCGGTAATACAAGATATATATAATTCTTTTCCTCGTCCTTTATAAAACATGGAGACTTAGGATTTAAAAGATATATATTTATATTTTCATCATCTATAACTTTAAGAACATCTATAAGGAACTTAGGATTAAATCCTATCATCTGATCCTTACCTTCTTTTTCAACACTGATATTTTCATTAAAATCACCAACTGTTGTATTACAGTGGAATTTTATATTGTTATCACCTACATTTAAAATAATAGGTCTCTTATCTCCTTCTTTTATAAGGATAGTTGCTCTTGAAATACAATCTAAGAGCATCTTCTTATTAATTGATATTTTTGTTTCATAATTATCTGAAAGCATCTGGTCTATCTTAAAATATTCGCCTTCAATAATTCTTGAAACTACTGTTGTATTATCAAACTCAAAAATTACATGTTTATCACTTATATATATATAAACATCATCTTCATCATTACCTGATAAAATCTTACTTAATTCATTAAGAGTCTTACCGGGAATAATTACTTTATTTGAATTGTAAGAGTTTTTCATCTTGATGTTTCTTATAGATATTCTATGACCATCAAGAGATGCTACTCTCAAATTATCTCCGTTAATTTCAAATAATTCACCTGCCATCATCTTATTAACATCATTGTCTGATATTGAAAAGATAGTCTGTCTTATAACTTCTTTTAATGTAAGCTGGGATATTATTACAGGATTATTTTTTTCAACTGTAGGTAAATAAGAGAATTCATCACCATTTTTACCTATAATATTCATTGCTGTATTTTCACAGCTAATTAATGTATTAAGTTCTCCATCACATTCAATGGTTACTTCACTGTCAGGAAGTCCTCTTATTATATTGAAAAATAATCCTGCATCAAGTGCTATAACACCTTTTTCTTTTATAGTTCCTGAAATAATTGTTTCTATTCCAAGATCCATATCATTTGCTAAAAATCTTATATCTCCTTTTGTACAATCAATTAAAATACATTCAAGTATAGACATTGTTGTTTTACTTGGAACTGCTTTTGATACAATATTTAATCCTTCAATTAAATCTGATTTTGAACAAACGATTTTCATTAATAAAAATCCTCCTAATAAATATTTATATATATTATTATTTTAGTATTAGTATTATTAATAGCTGTGATTAAGTACATAACAGCTGTAAGCTTCTAAATTACAGCATTTTTTATACTTAAAAAATATGTGGAAATACAAATAATAATTTGTTAAAAACTCTAATTATTGTGGATTAATCTTTTTTATTAGATTATCTATCTCTGTTTTAAGTTCAGGATTTTCTTTCATTTCACTGTCAATCTTGTTTGATCCGTGCATAATTGTTGTATGATCCTTTTTTCCAAACAACTTAGCCACATTATCAAGTGAATAATCCAGTAACTTCCTGCATAAATACATTGCAATATGTCTTGGTCTTACTATTTCAGCATTTCTTTTTGAAGAAATAAGATCGTTATAAGTCAATCCATATTCTTCAGCAACTGTAGAAATAATAAGTTCAGGAGTTATTTTTCTTTCATTATTAGGAATAACAATATCTTTTAAATATACCTGAGCATTATCTAAAGTAAGATTTTCATCATTATTAGATCTGCACATAGCAACAATTCTCGTAAGTGCTCCTTCAAGCTCTCTGATATTTGATTTTATATTTGTTGCAATATATTTAATTATATTGTCATCAATCTCTATATCACTGTTTTCAGCATTTTTACGGAGAATTGCCATTCTTGTTTCATAATCCGGTGCCTGGATGTCAGCTATGAGTCCCCATTCGAATCTGCTTCTGAATCTTTCATCAAGAGTTTCCATTTCTTTAGGAGGTTTATCAGATGAAAGAATAATCTGTTTTCCGGCAGTATGAAGAACATTAAAAGTATTAAAAAACTCTTCCTGAGTTCTTTCTTTACCTATTATAAATTGAACATCATCAACCATTAATACATCAACAGTTCTGTATTTATCGCGAAGTTTACTCATTATAGATTCGTTACCGCTTCTTAAAGAATCTATAAGTTCATTAGTAAATTCCTCACTTGTTACATAAAGAACCTTCATTGTTGGATTCTGTTCCAAAATGAAATGACCTATTGAATGCATAAGATGAGTTTTTCCTAAACCGGCTCCACCATATATAAAAAGGGGATTATATACTTCACCCGGTGATTCTGCTACAGCAAGAGCAGCTGAATGTGCAAATTTGTTATTACTTCCTACAACGAAAGTCTCAAATTTGTATTTAGGATTAAGATTTGCATTTGCATAATTAATGTTATAGACAGGACCTTTTTTATTTAAGGAATCATTATCTTCTTCTATATTATTATGAAGAATAAATTTTACATCATAATTCTGATTGGTCATTTCATTAATTGTTGCTTTAAAGAAGTAACCATATTTTTTACTTATATAAGATAATGCCTGGGCCTGATCTGAAGGTATAAGAATTCTTATAATATTATCTTTTTCATCATAATATTTTAATGGTTCTATCCATGTATCATAGGATATTTGGGACCATTCATATTCAATTTTCATTTTTTCTTTTATTTCGTCCCAGTGTTCTTTAACAAAACTCATTAAAATATACTCCTATAATAAAGAATATTATCCGCAATTTACTACATACCTAATCTATTCTATATTACTCTATTAAGAACAATTTTTCAAACTTATTATAAAGAATAAGAACTAACATAGAAGTTCACATTTATATTATGTAAATTATTATTATTATTTCTAATTATGTGAATATGTTCATATCTTTGTGGATATTTAAAAATTAAGTTATTAACAATAAAAATGTTGATAAAATAGGGGATTATTGATGTTTTTGCGGTTATTATTTTAAGTTTTCCACTAGTTTTCCACATTTTGTGGAAAAAATTATGTAAAGCATAGTTATTCACATTTTTTTGTGGATATCAAGATTTTGTGGTGGATAACTATATAATACAACAAGATATAGAAAGGCATTTTTTTGTTATGTAAAAATTAATGATAATTATGTAAAACTTTGATTTTTCTTTACTTGACTAGGCCCGTTTCTTCTAATATAATTTACTAGATTGTTTCCTAGGATAAGGAAAAGGAGGTGTTGACCCTATGAAGATGACATTTCAGCCTAAAAAGAGACAGAGATCTAAGGTTCATGGATTTAGAGCTAGAATGAGTACTCCCGGCGGACGTAAAGTTTTAGCTGCCAGAAGAGCAAAGGGAAGAAAGAGATTATCTGCATAGGCCGCATATTTGTGGCCTTTTTTCTACAGTAAATGAAATTTAGCCAATCATTAAAGAAAAATACAGATTTCCAAAATGTATACAAAAACGGTAAGTCTTATGCAAATAAGTATTTAATAATGTATATTCTGGGAAATAACTCATCTGTAAATCGTTATGGAATATCTGTCAGTAAAAAAGTCGGAAACAGTGTTGTCAGACATCGTCTTACAAGATTGTTACGCGAAAGTTATCGATTACATGAAGACATGTTCAATAGTGGTTTGGATATGGTAGTCGTTGTAAGAAAAGGCGCTGCCGATTGTAATTATTCGAGCATTGAAAGCGCTTTATTGCATCTTTCGAAGCTTCATAAGATTTTAAAATGAAGTTGTTTTGTTAATAATGAAGAATGTAATTATTAAAATAATAAAATTCTATCAGAAGAATTTATCTCCACTTAAATCAACAAAATGTCCTTATATACCAAGCTGTTCTCAATACGGACTTGAGGCGGTTGAAAAGTATGGTGCGTTTAAAGGATCTTTGTTGGCTATTTGGAGAATAATAAGATGTAATCCTTTTTCAAAGGGAGGATATGATCCGGTTCCTTAATATAGATTACTTCTTATTATTAATTAGGAGGATTTAGTTTTGACAGGTATATTATTAACACAATATGACGGAGCATTCCTTGGTCCTATAGCCAAGTTGCTCGGTTTTCTTATGGAAGGGATATTTAATTTTCTTGATACCATAGGAATTCCTAATATTGGTGTGGCAATTATATTATTTACTTTAGTAATATATATGCTTTTATTACCTCTTACTATTAAGCAGCAGAAGTTTTCAAAGTTATCAGCTAAAATGAATCCTGAACTTCAGGCTATTCAGGCAAAGTATAAAAACAAAAAAGATAATGAATCTGTTGCTGCTATGAATGCAGAAACCCAAGCGTTGTATGCAAAATACGGTGTTTCACCTACAGGTAGTTGCGTTCAGCTTGCTATTCAGATGCCTATACTTATGGCTTTATACCGTGTTATATATGCAGTTCCGGCTTATGTTGGAAAAGTAAAAGATGTATTCATGGTTCTTGTTGATAAGTTATATGTGCAGGATGGAATCAGAGATTATATACAGACTCTTCAGAATTCAAAGACTTTCAGTAAGCAGTTTACAAATGAACTTTTTACCGGAAATGATCCTACATATGTAAAGAATACAATTATTGATGTTCTTAACAGAGCATCAACTTCTGAATGGAAGGATATGGTTAATGTTTATCCTTCTCTTTCTGATCAGATCAACGATACAGCTCAGAAGATAGCATCATTTAATAGTTTTTTAGGTCTTAATATTGCCAATTCTCCATCATTTAATGTTAAAACAGGATGGGCAAACAGAGATTTTCTTATAGTTCTCGGCGGTATTATGATTCCTTTACTTGCTGCATTAACTCAGTGGATCAATACCAAGTTAATGCCACAGCCGGCCAATTCACAGGATCAGAGTCAGAATCAGATGGCACAGTCCATGAAGACTATGAATCTTATGATGCCCATTATGTCAGCATTTTTCTGTTATACATTACCTATTGGTATGGGTATTTACTGGATTACCGGTGCTATTATCAGATCTATTCAACAGATTATTATCAATAAACATATTGATAAAATGGATATAGATGCCATTATTGAAAAAAATGCTGATAAAGCTAAGAAAAAGCTTGAGAAGAAAAAAGAGACAGCTGAAAAGATGAGTGCTTATGCAAGTATGAATACAAGAAGCATAAGTAACAAGGCTAATATTAATAATAATATGAGCCAGGCTGAAAAAGATGAAGCATATAACAAAGCAATGTCAAATGCTTCAAAAGCAAAACCCGGCAGTATTGCCGCAAAGGCAAATATGGTAAGAGATTATAATGACAGGAATAATAAATAGGGAGTAAAAAAAATGGATTTTACTGAATTTAGTGCTAAAACTGTTGATGATGCCATTACAGAAGCATGTAAGTCATTATCAATCACCAGCGATAAGTTGGATTATGAAGTTGTAGAAGAAGGAAGTTCAGGATTTTTAGGAATCGGCTCTAAAGATGCGGTAATTAAGGCAAGAGTAAAGAGTTCTACAACAGATGTTGCAAAGGCATTTTTAAATGATGTATTTGCTGCAATGAATATGACAGTAGTTATAGATACAAAGTATGATGCTGTTAACAGAGAGATTGAGATAGATCTTTCAGGCGATGATATGGGAGTTCTCATTGGTAAAAGAGGACAGACACTTGATTCACTTCAGTATCTTGTATCACTTGTTGTCAACAAAGGAACTCAGGATTATATAAGAGTTAAGGTAGATACAGAAAACTACAGACAGCGTCGTAAGGATACACTTGAGAATCTTGCAAAAAATATGGCTTTTAAGGTAAAGAGAACAAGAAGACCTCTTTCACTTGAACCAATGAATCCTTATGAAAGAAGAATAATTCATTCAGCATTACAGAATGATAAATTTGTTACAACTCACAGCGAAGGTGAAGAGCCATTCAGACATGTAGTTGTATCACTTAAGAAATAAGATTTTGCGGGGAGGTTTTTCCTCCCCTTTTTCGTTTTTTATAATTATTAGTGGAAACAAAAAATGAAAGAAGATACAATAGCCGGAATTGCAACAGCCTTATCTAATTCCGGTATTTCTATTATCAGAATAAGCGGACATAATTCTATTGATATAGTAAATAGAATTTTTAAATGT
Source organism: uncultured Lachnospiraceae bacterium (assembly GCA_902779505.1). Taxonomy (GTDB): domain Bacteria; phylum Bacillota; class Clostridia; order Lachnospirales; family Lachnospiraceae; genus Colinaster. Next base: position 30,448 of record CACZBZ010000011.1, on the reverse strand, counting down.
AGCAAATATGATAATTTATCTAAAAGTGAAAGCAACTATCTCAATTATGGTTTCATAATTGATGAAGATAATAATATAATTGATGAAGTTCTGGTTTCGGTAATGAGAGCTCCCAAAAGTTATACCATGGAAGATGTGGTTGAGATTAATTGTCATGGTGGAATTCTTGTTACCAAAAAAATCCTTGATTTGGTAGTTAAGTACGGTGCCAGAATTGCTGAACCCGGTGAATTTACGAAGCGGGCTTTTTTAAATGGAAGAATTGATCTGTCTCAGGCTGAATCTGTAATGGATGTTATTAATGCCGATAATGATTATTCTTTAAAAGCCGGCATCAGAAATCTTAGGGGAGATATTAAAAATAAGATAATTAAAGTTCGTGATGAACTTATTTATGAGATTGCATTTATTGAATCGGCTTTGGACGACCCTGAACACATATCATTGGAGGGCCTTCAGAATCGATTATCAGAAGAAATAAATGGTGAAATCCACGTTTTGGATTCTCTTATCGCATCCTATGACAATGGAAAAATCGTTAAAAACGGCATAAACACGGTGATTGTAGGCAAACCAAATGCCGGAAAATCATCCTTTTTGAATATGCTTATGGGTCATGACAGAGCAATTGTTACGGATATTGCCGGTACAACCAGAGATGCTTTGGAAGAATCTGTTCTTGTTGAAGGTATCAATCTGAATATTGTTGATACGGCCGGAGTAAGAGATACCGATGATATTATTGAAAAAATGGGAGTGGATAAAACTCTTAATTATATTGATGATGCAGATCTTATTCTTTATGTAGTGGATTCATCCGTTGAGCTGGATGAGAATGATCGTAAAATAGTATCATATCTTGATAGTAAAAAGGTAATTGTTTTATATAATAAAACAGATCTTAAAGCAATAACTAAAGAAGATGATATTAAGACAATCTTTGCTGATTCGATTAATGTATCAAATATTACAATTATTCCTTTATCTGTTAAAGACAATAAGGGTATGGAAGAATTTGCTAAATGTATATATGATATGTTTTCATTGGGAAAAATTTCTTCCAATAATGAATCTATGATCACTTCTTTGAGACAGAAAAATAATGTTGAAGATGCTTTATCAAGTCTTAAGCTTGTGATCGATGGAATTAATAATGGAATGCCGGAAGACATGCTTACAATAGATATGACTAATGCATATGCTTCTTTGGGTAAAGTTATCGGTGAAGAAATAGATGATGATCTTGTAAATGAGATTTTCTCAAAATTTTGCATGGGTAAATAAAAGGTTTTTGTTGTGAAAAGTAAAATCAGGGAAAAAGTTGATATTTGTGTAATAGGAGCCGGACATGCAGGATGTGAAGCGGCTCTTGCTTCAGCGCGCCTTGGACTTGAAACAGTTATTTTTACAGTAAGTGTTGACAGTATTGCGCTTATGCCTTGCAATCCTAATGTAGGCGGAAGCTCAAAAGGTCATCTTGTAAGAGAAGTAGATGCTTTAGGTGGCGAAATGGGAAAAAACATCGATAAGACTTTTATCCAGTCTAAGATGTTGAATTCTTCAAAAGGACCGGCAGTTCATTCTCTCAGAGCTCAGGCAGATAAAGCCGATTATTCACGTGAAATGAGAAAAGTTCTTGAAAATCAGGAACATCTTATAATAAAGCAGGCCGAAGTAACAGAATTACTTACAGTTGAAGATATAGAGCATCTTGATGAATTTAATGAAGTGATGCCTTATGAAAAGACTAATGATAATCCTGTGATCGGTGGTGTAAAAATATTTACCGGTGCGGTATATGAGTGCAAGGCAGTAGTTCTTTGTACAGGAACTTATCTTAAAGCAAGATGTCTCTGCGGAGAAGCTATTTCCTATACTGGTCCAAATGGATTAAAAGCAGCAAATTATCTTAGTGACTCTTTAAAGAATTTGGGAATTGAACTTCGAAGATTTAAGACGGGAACTCCTGCACGAATGGATGGAAGAACCATTGATTACAGTAAGATGCAGGAACAGTTTGGTGATGAATATATTACACCATTTTCATTTTCAACTGACCCGGATTCCGTACAGATTGATCAGATAAGTTGTTATCTTACTTATACAAATGAAGAGACTCATAAGATTATTCGTGATAATCTTGACAGGTCTCCTATTTATGCCGGTGTTATTGAAGGAACCGGTCCGAGATATTGTCCCAGTATCGAAGATAAGGTTGTACGCTTTGCCGATAAAGACAGACATCAGGTATTTATTGAACCTGAAGGTTTGCATACCAATGAAATGTATATAGGCGGAATGTCTTCATCTCTTCCTGAAGATGTTCAGTTGGCTATGTATCGAACAGTACCCGGTTTGGAAAATTGCAGGATTGTAAAAAATGCATATGCCATCGAATATGATTGCATTGATGCCAATCAGCTCTTACCCTCTTTGCAGTTTAAGAAAATCGCCGGTCTTTTTTCCGGAGGTCAGTTTAACGGTTCCAGCGGATATGAAGAAGCTGCAGCCCAGGGTCTTATTGCCGGAATCAATGCGGCAAGATATGTTAGTAATAAGGAAGCCATAATTATTGACAGGTCTCAGGGATATATCGGTGTTCTTATCGATGATCTTGTTACAAAAGAATCTCATGAGCCTTACAGAATGATGACTTCAAGAGCTGAATACCGACTTCTTTTAAGACAGGATAATGCTGATATCAGATTAAGAAGAATCGGATATGATATTGGATTGATTACTGATGAAGAGCTTAATCATCTTAATGAGAAGGAAGATTTAATTAAGAAAGAGATTGAAAGATTTAAATCCACTATCGTTGGAGCAAATGACAGGATTAATTCTTTCCTTGAAAAATATAACACAACTCCTTTGAAGTCAGGATGCAGTCTTTCGGATCTCTTATGCAGACCCGAACTTAATTATTCCTGTCTGTCAGAGATAGATGATGAGAGACCTTCATTATCTCATGAAGTTTGCGAACAGGTTGAGATTGAGATTAAGTATGAAGGTTATATCAGCAGACAGATTAAGCAGGTAGAGCAATTCAAAAAAATGGAATCCAAGAAAATTCCTGCGGATATAGATTATAATGATGTTAACAGTCTCAGAAAAGAAGCAAGACAGAAATTAATTGATCTTCGACCTGTTAATATCGGTCAGGCATCCAGAATATCCGGTGTTTCTCCGGCTGATATTTCTGTGTTGCTTGTATATATGGAACATAAAGGAAAATAATCTTGTCAGAACTTAAAGATTTATTTAAAGAAATTAATATAGAATTGGATGGAGACAAAGAGGTTAAATTCCAAAGATATTATGAACTTCTTATTGAATGGAATAGTAAATTCAATCTTACTGCCATAACAGATTATGATGAAGTAATGATCAAACATTTTTTGGATTCTCTTTCTATCATTAAAGCAGTTGATATTAAAACTTGTTCCAATCTTATTGATGTTGGAACAGGTGCGGGATTTCCCGGAATTCCCATAGCAATAGTTTTTCCGGATATTAAAATTACTCTTCTTGATTCGCTTAACAAACGAGTTTCTTTTTTGAATGAAGTAATTGATGAGCTTGGACTTGTTAATGTTAAAGCTTTTCATGGTCGAGCAGAAGATTATGGAAGGGGAGAATTCAGAGAAAAGTATGATATCTGTGTTTCCAGAGCGGTTGCCAATCTTTCTACTTTGACTGAATTGTGTCTTCCTTTTGTAAAGATGGGTGGTTTTTTTGCTGCATATAAATCTGAAAAGGTAAGGGAAGAAGTAGAATCTGCCGATAAAGCTATTGATCTTCTCGGAGGTAAAATATCAGAAGTTGTTAATTTCGTTCTTCCTTCAACTGACTATGATAGAAGTATTGTTATAATTAATAAGATTAAAGAAACATCCATGAAATATCCACGTAAGGCAGGAACTCCTTCCAAGCAGCCTTTATAATACAGGACCTTATATGAAGAAAAAAGAGATTTTTGAAAATTACATACAGATTCAGGAGTATGAAAGACAAAGAATTGCCAAAGAGCTTCATGATACTTCTCTGCAAACCCTTGCTCATGTTGTACAGAAACTGGAATTGGCAGGACTTTATATTGATAAAGATCCCAATATGTCAAAGCTTGAGATTGCTGAGATCAGTAAGCTTGTAAAACAGGTCAGTGATGAAATTCGTAATTCTATCTATAATCTCAGGCCAATGACCTTTGACGATCTCGGGTTTAAAGAGGCGGTTGAAAATGCTTTAAGAGATATGAACAGTAAATCTCTTATTAAATATACTTACAATATAGAAGATATAGATTTTCCTTCCAATACTTTGAAACTTGAATTCTACAGATGTATTATGGAATGCATTAAGAATTCCGAAGCACATTCCCAGGGTAAAAATATCACTGTTAATATTTCCTGCCAGGACAAACAGGGTTAAGCATTACGGTCTGTCCATAATTCAGGAGAGAGTAAATATGATGGGTGGAGTCATTAGTATTGATTCAACCATAGGTAAGGGTACAAATATTTCCATTTTTGTTCCCTTGTGATGTTTTAATTAATTGTTTTTTAGAGTATACTTTATTTATAGATTTGAAAGAGGTTATTTATGATTAAGATAATGTTGGTCGACGATCATAACTTAATACGTGAAGGTATTCGTCAGCTTCTGGAATTTAATGATGATATGAGAGTTATCTGTGAGTCATCCAATGGACAGGAATGTCTTGAGATGCTGCAGAATGTTCAGATTGATATTCTTCTTTTGGACATTAATATGCCGGGTATGAATGGTATACGAAGAAGAAAGATTCCTACAAAAGTATTGATGTTAACTGTTCACAATGAGGTTGAATATCTGGTCAGAGCTACAGATATAGGTGTTGAAGGTTATATATTAAAAGACGCCGGATTTGATGAACTGAAGACAGCAATCTATTCTATTATGAATGGTGAGAATTATATTCAACCCAAACTTATTCCTTCTCTTAACAATTATCTGGTTCATAAGGATATGGAAGTTGATAAGATTAAGTCATTAACAAGAAGAGAGATGGATGTACTTAAGCTTATGGCTGTCGGTGGATTTAATAAAGATATTGCAGCCAAGCTTAACATCAGTGAGAGAACTGTTAAGAATCATATTTCAAATATCTTTAAGAAGATTGAAGTTACTGACAGAACACAGGCTGCCGTTTTTGCAATCAAAAACAATCTTGTAAGCATATAAAAAAGTTTTTAATAATTATTTTAGGATGTTTCACGTGAAACATCCTATTATTTTTCTCTTTGACCCCAAGATAATGTTTCACGTGAAACATTTGACCCCTAAATCTTGTAAAAATCGTGAAACAAATACCAGAAAAAGAGCCCGTGAAACATTTTTAAGACACGTTTTACAGTAGAATGTAGATACAAATAGTGATATAATGTTGAACAGTGATGAAAAGAAACAAACCATATTATGGAGGAAATAAATGAGCAAAATTATTGCCATAGCCAACCAAAAAGGCGGAGTTGGTAAAACAACAACAGCCATTAATCTTTCCGCAGCTCTTGCGGAAGAAGGAAAAAAAGTTCTGGTTATCGATACAGACCCGCAGGGTAATACAACCAGTGGTCTGGGAGTTGATAAAAATGAAGTCGAAAACACGGTATACCAGTTGATATTGGGAGAGTGTACAGTAGAAGATTGTATTATCGATAACGTATACGACAATCTCTCACTGATACCATCCAATGTACATCTTTCAGCAGTAGAGATTGAACTGATAGGTGTTGAAGATCAGAATTTTGTACTCAAGAAAGCAATAGAGAAGGTCAGCAGTAAATATGATTATGTATTGATTGATTGTCCTCCCTCACTCAGTGTATTAACAGTTAATGCACTTACAACAGCAAACAGTGTACTTGTTCCGATTCAGTGTGAGTATTATGCTTTGGAAGGATTAAGCCAGCTTATACATACAGTCAATCTTGTCAAAGAAAGACTGAGTCCGGGACTTGATATGGAAGGAGTCGTATTTACAATGTATGATTCCAGAACAAATCTTTCGGCACAGGTTGTGGAAAATGTTACGGCTAATTTCCACTATCACGTATTCAATACAGTAATTCCAAGAAGTATCAGACTTGCTGAAGCTCCCAGTTACGGAGAACCGATCTGTAAATATGATCCAAAGTCTATGGGAACAGAAGCTTATCGTAATTTGGCAAAAGAGATTATTAATAATTAGGAAAAGGATGAGTTATGGCAGTTAAAAGAGGATTGGGAAAAGGTCTTGATGCACTTATACCTGATGTAAGTGACAAGAAAAAACAGGTAAACAAAGTAACTGAAAAGAAAACTGAAGAAACCAATGGCGGCTCAAGCGAAACATTGGTTGATATCAATAAGGTTGAACCAAACAGAAATCAGCCCCGTCAGTATTTTGACAAAGATAAACTTAAAGATTTGGCTGATTCAATTAAGCAACATGGACTGATAACACCTATTTTAGTTCAGGACAGAGGCACATATTATGAAATAGTAGCCGGTGAAAGAAGATGGAGAGCCAGCAAGGAAGCCGGTCTTAAAAAAGTTCCTGTAATAATAAGAAACTTTACAGAGCAGGAGATTCTTGAGATTTCTCTTATTGAAAATATTCAGAGAGAGGATCTTAATGCAATTGAAGAAGCCAGGACCTATAAGCGTCTTATGACTGAGTTCAATCTTAAGCAGGATGAAGTAGCCGACAGAGTAAGCAAGAGCAGAGCAACAATTGCCAACTCAGTAAGACTTTTAAAGCTTTGTGATAACGTTCAGCAGATGATTATTGATGGAGAATTGTCGGAAGGACATGCAAGAGCAATAATTCCCGTTGAGAATCCTGATGAACAGTACAGAATAGCTCTGAAAATTTACAACGACAAGATGAGTGTTCGAGATATTGAAAAATATATCAAGAACATGAATGAACCCAAAAAACCGGTTAAAGAAAAAGAAATTAATGAATCTCTGCTTGCCATATACGAAAAAACGGCAGAAGATCTTAAAGTATCTCTCGGAACCAAGGTGTCTATCAGTTCAAAAGACAACAAGGGTGCCGGCAAGATAGAGATAGATTTTTATAACAATGACGATTTTGAGAGAATCGTTGCAATACTTGGAAAAGGAACAAAATAAATGAACAGCAGTATCTTAGCATATTTAGGATTGGGAAATATCGATCCGGGTTATATATTAATCGGCATGGCAGCCCTTATATTAATACTTTTTATATTGGTTATAGTCTTCATAGCAAAAGAAAGAAAATTGTCAAAAAAATATAATAAGTTTATGATGGGAAAAGATGCCAAAAGTCTGGAAGAAGACATCGTCAGATTATATGAAGACAATTCTCTGCTTAAAGATCAGGCTGAAAACAATAAAAGGGATATAAAGAGACTTTACAAAAGACTCAGCAAAACATACCAGAAGCTTGGTATTGTAAAATACGATGCTTATCAGCAGATGGGTGGTCTGCTCAGTTTTTCTCTTGCATTATTGGACGAGAATAATGATGGATTTGTACTTAATTCAATTCACAGCACAGAAGGATGTTATCTCTATACAAAGGAAATAACAAACGGCGAGAGCAAAATTGAATTGGGCAATGAAGAGAGAGTAGCCCTTGACCAGGCAATGAAGTAAAAGTGTGTGGGGGAATATAATTGAAACTTATCAAGCTGGATGAAATAATCGGAGAAGAGATTCTGGCAAGGCCTATTATGACCGATGATTACCAGGAACTGTTATCCGAAGGAGTAAAACTGAAAATAGAATATATTCCTAAGCTAGTAGATCTCGGAATAACAGAAGTCTTTGTCAAAGATGATCAGGCGGATTCCGAAAAAATCGTTATTCTGGGAGATGAGATCAACAAGAAGTGTCGTGATCAGATTAAGGATATAATATCAAAACATACCTATAACGATCAGACACAGGATATGAAACAGATCAGTTCTACAGCGGATGATATCATATCCAATATTATGGAAGAAAAAGAAGTCGTAGAACAGATATATGATATCAAAGAAAGAAGTGCCGATATATACGAACACTCCATAAGTACCTGTTCGCTTGCCATGCTTGTTGCATTAAAGATGCAACTGGACAGAGAAACAGTACATGATATCGGCGTAGGATGTCTTTTACATGATCTTGGCTTAAGATATATAACAGTAAATTTTGAAAATACCAGTCTCGACGACCTTAGCGACAAGGAACTTGATGAATATAAGAAGCATCCTGTATATGGATACAGTGCGGTGAAAAATGAGAACTGGCTGTCAAAGACCAGTAAAGAAATAATCCTTTGCCATCATGAAAGACTTGATGGAGAAGGATATCCTCTTCACACAAAAGATCTGTCGGTTCCGGTAAAGATTGCGGCAGTATGCGATTTCTTTGATGAATCCATATGCGGTATCGGTTATGTGAGATTAAAGGTTCACGAAGTAGTTGAATATTTGAAAAATTACAAAGGTATATCATTTGATACACGGGTTGTAAACGAATTATTGGATTTTACTGCTGTATATCCGACAAACAGCGAAGTGATAACAAGCGACGGAGACAAAGCTATTGTAATCAGACAGAATAAGAGTTTTCCGGAAAGACCTATTCTGCAGCTTATCTCTGACAAAAACGGTAACAAATACAATGATACCAAGATTTTGGATCTGCTTGTATATAATAATGTTATGATTGAAAAAGTATTAAATTAAAGATATAGGAGAAAGACATGATTGACATTAAATTTTTGAGAGAAAACCCTGATGCGGTAAAGGAGAACATCAAGAAGAAATTTCAGGACAGCAAGCTTCCTCTTGTTGATGAAGTAATCGAGCTTGATAAGGAATCCAGAGCTGCAAAGCAGGAGGCCGACGAAATAAGAAATAAGAGAAATTCTATTTCCAAGGAAATAGGTGCTCTTATGCAGCAGGGCAAGAAAGAAGAAGCAGAGGCTAAAAAGCAGGAAGTAGCAGCCAATGCCAAGAAGCTGGAAGAACTTGAAGAAAAAGAGTCCGAGCTTCAGGAAAAAATTACAAAAATAATGATGACGATCCCTCAGATCATAGATCCTTCTGTTCCTATCGGAAAAGACGACAGTTGCAATGTTGAGATACAGAAGTACGGAGAACCTGTTGTTCCTGATTTTGAGATTCCATATCATACAGAGATTATGGAGAGTCTGTCAGGTATAGATCTTGATTCTGCAAGAAAAGTAGCAGGTAACGGATTCTATTATCTTTTGGGAGATATAGCGAGATTACATTCTGCCGTAATATCTTACGCTAGAGACTTTATGATAGACAGAGGATTTACTTACTGTGTTCCTCCTTTTATGATCAGAAGCAATGTTGTTACAGGTGTAATGAGTTTTGCCGAGATGGAAGCCATGATGTATAAGATTGAGGGAGAAGATCTTTATCTTATAGGTACAAGTGAGCATTCCATGATAGGAAGATATATTGATACGATTCTCGATGAAGAAAATCTGCCTCAGACAATGACCTCATATTCTCCTTGTTTCAGAAAAGAAAAAGGAGCACACGGCCTTGAAGAAAGAGGTGTATACAGAATTCACCAGTTCGAGAAGCAGGAAATGGTAGTTATCTGTAAGCCTGAAGATTCAAAGATGTGGTATGATAAGCTCTGGCAGAACACCGTCGATCTCTTCAGATCTTTAGATATTCCCGTAAGAACACTTGAATGTTGTTCGGGAGATCTTGCGGATCTTAAAGTAAAGAGCTGCGACGTAGAGGCATGGAGTCCCAGACAGAAGAAGTATTTCGAGGTAGGAAGCTGTTCTAATCTCGGAGACGCACAGGCAAGAAGACTTAAGATCAGAGTAAACGGTAAAGACGGAAAATATCTTGCTCATACTCTTAACAATACAGTGGTTGCACCTCCAAGAATGTTAATCGCATTCCTTGAGAACAACTTAAGAGAAGACGGTTCGGTAGCTATTCCGGAAGTTCTTCAGCCATACATGGGTGGAAAAAAGGAATTACGTCCGAACAAATAAGCAGTCAGATAAAGGCGTAGTTATGCACAGATATTTAAGAGCAATCGGATTCGCTTCCATGAACAGAAGAAGTGAATTTGAAAAACTGGTTCAGCAGGTTGCAAGCGAGGCTGATAAGAGAGCCTATACTTCAATGGATGAAGATGCAATGTTGGCTGTATTTTCAAAAGAATATGCGCCGGGTATGGGAATTTCCATTTGCGGAGAGTATAATGAAAACAACCAGTTTTTCTTTGAATATGCCTATCCATATCTGGAAGGACAGGATATTACATCAACGGAAGATATTACCGTAGAAAGACATGCGGAAAAGGAATCCTATGCCGGAGTATGTGATGATGCCAGAGTAGAGATAACAATTATTTTCTATCTTCAGAATATTATCTCTTATCTCAGAGCTCAGAATACCGATGAACTTCCTGTTAAAGGAACTACGGTAACAATGTCGGGCTTGTCAGTTCAAGGGACTATAGTTCTTCCCCTTCAAAAAAGTGATCTTTCAAAAGCCAGAGCAGATGAGGCGGCCGAAAACAGGACCAAACTTGTGGAGGCAGCAAGACGTGGTGATGAAGAAGCCATGGAAACACTGACTTTGGATGATATGGATACTTACACCACTTTATCCCGAAAGATTCTTACAACAGATGTTTTTTCACTGGTTGATACGTATTTTATGCCTTATGGTGTAGAGTGCGATCAGTATTCTGTCTTGGGTGAGATAAAAGAGGTTAATATGGTAACCAACAGTCTTACCGGAGAGAATGTATATAAGATGAAGCTCGTATGTAACGATCTTCCTATTAACGTATGTATAAACGAGCAGGATCTTTACGGAGAACCGGAAGTTGGCCGAAGATTCAAAGGAGTCATCTGGTTGCAGGGATATATTAATTTTCCTGCCGAATAAAGGCGTAAGCCTTTAGGTTTCCTTAGTTAAATGGATATAACAGCCCCCTCCTAAGGGGCAGTTGAGGGTTCGATTCCCCCAGGAAACGTTTTTATAATATTAGAATTAATTAAATCGGCCCATTTTTGCTGAATAAAAAAGCCCAAAGGGCTTAAATACAGAGAAAATCATGAATTATATTATCTTTGATTTGGAATGGAATCAGAGTTCCGGTGCAAAGGAAAACAAAATAGAGAAACTGCCTTTTGAGATTGTTGAAATAGGTGCTGTAAAACTTAACGAGAATCGAGAGATGATCGGAGAGTTTTCCGAACTGGTTAAGCCGCAGATCTATCACGAGATGCATTATATAACCAGCAGACTTGTTCATCTTCAGATGGAAGAACTGGAAAAAGGAAAGCCGTTTGTTGAGGTAATGAAGAAATTCCTTGATTGGTGCGGTGAGGATCCTGTTTTTTGTACATGGGGTTCTCTGGATCTGCTTGAACTTCAGCGTAATATGACTTATTACGAGATGGAGCCTTTATCGGAAGGACCCATAAAGTTCTATGATATCCAGAAATTATTCAGTCTGGCTTATGAAGACGGAAAAAGCAGACGAGCCTTGGAATTTGCCATAGACATGATGAATATCAAAAAAGATATTCCCTTCCATAGAGCATTCAGTGATGCATATTACACTGCAAAAGTATTTGATAAGATAGAAGATCCCTTAGTACTTGAGAAATTCTCCTTTGATACTTATCATCTTCCGAAAGATAAGGAGAGTGAAGTACATATCGTGTTCTCTAATTACGATAAATATATCAGTCGTTTGTTTAAGGACAAGGGAGAACTTCTTTCCTGTAAAGAACTGACAGACACCCAGTGTTTTAAGTGTCACAGGAATTTAAAGAAAAAGGTAAAATGGTTTACTTTAAACGGCAAACACTATTATGCGATCAGCAAATGTTTCCGCCATGGCTATATGAAGAGTAAGATTCGTATACGTAAGGGCGAGGACGGAGGTGTGTATGCCGTTAAGACCGACAAATATATAACAAAAGAAGAAGTAAAAAAGCTTCTTGAGAAGAGAGATCAGTTTCTCGAACAAAAGAAGCTTAAAAAAGACCAGGCCGTAACAGATTAGCTTATTTGAAATGTTTCCAATCAAGCTTATCTGTGCGGCTATTTACATATCTGCGTAATGATTTACGTCTTTTCCATTTCGTGGAAGCATTGACTTTTGATCTTACTATAAACACAATCACAAGCACAACTGCAATCAGAAGAATTACTCCGATTACCTTGGTGATATTTATAACAAGAATATTGTCTTCGTCCACTTCAGTTTCAGTGTCTATCTTTTTTTCTCCAAAATCAAAGACCGGAGCCTCTTCGCTGGCAGCTACTATGGAGGCGAAACCAACAAAAGCATCATTGTAATAATAATTTACTCTGGCAAGTTCGTTTGCTTCCAGGCCGTCGTAAGACAGAGAAGAAGTAACGGAAGAAAAATCCTCTCCCACGGGGAGAAGAATGTAATCGGCCGGATCAATCTGTAATATCGGCTTGCTGCTACCGAAAAAGTCCGATTTTGTTGAGAAGAAATTCAGACTCTGAATTGAATATTTGGTATCGTTATCCGCAATATTAACAGCGGTAAAATTATCAAAGCCGTAGTCAAAAAGTGTAATAGTATCCGTAAACTGATAGGGATCCTCTTCCTTCATGATTACACATATTAGCTTAAATCCGTCTTTTTCCGCACAACTGACCAATGTCTGTCTTGCAATATCCGTATAACCTGTCTTTGTTCCCACAAGATTATCATAGGCATATTCTTTTCCGGGATGTAGTTTGCTTTTTGCATATACAACCATATCGTCTCTTGGCTGCGTTGAAGTCTTGGGAATCTTATAGCTTGTGGTGGATGACATCTTGCACAAAAGCTCATTGGCAAAGAACTCTTTAGCTATAAGTCCGAGATCGTGACAAGAAGTATAGTGGTCTTCATTGTGAATACCGTTTGGAGTAACAAAATGTGAATTGGTACAGCCAAGATTCTTGGCATATTCATTCATAAGATCGGCAAAAGCCGGAAGATTGCCGGGACCGCTAACATGTTCGGCCAGTGCATAGGCAACTTCGTTGGCTGAGCCAACCAGAAGACCGTAGAGACACTGCTCCACAGTAATACTGTTACCGGGACTAATTCCGATGTTGGCATCCTCCCTCCAATTGATACTGTCAATCGCTTCCTGAGAAAAAGTAACCATTTCATCAAGCTTGCAATTGTCAAGGACAACAAGGGCCGTAAGCATTTTAGTAACGGAAGCGGGATAAAGCTTTTCATCAATATTTTTGGAATAAAGGACAGAGCCTGTATTGGCTTCCATCAAAAGAGCACCTTCCGCTCCTATCTTGGGACCGGCCGGCCAGTTTAAAGTCTGATCGCTCTGAATGGGAAGTTCCTTTCTTTCTTCCGCTTCTGCCAGGAATTCCTTTGGCGCATCGGCATATATATATACGGAAGAAAGTGTTGAGAAAACAAGAATAAGGCACAAAGCCATATATGTAATTAATCTGAAAGAATGCAATCTGCTCATGTTTTATATCATACAACATAGGAGAATCACTAGCAAGAAATGGAAAAAGTGTAGTATAATCAAAATAGTGGTCGCTTAATAAATAGACAGAAGATTTAACTCTGTGGAGGAAAAAGAGTGAAGATAAACATATATTATGGCGGACGCGGTCTTATGGACGATCCGACATTATACGTTATAAACAAAATGCAGACGGTATTTGAGGAATTAAATGTCCGAGTTGAGCGCTTCATGCTGAATGAATTGAAAAATTCAATAGTTACTCTTCCTCAGACACTAAAGGATGCTGACGGAATCATACTGGCAACAACCGTTGAATGGTACGGCATAGGCGGATATATGCAGCAGTTTTTGGATGCATGCTGGTTGTATGCGGATAAGGAAAGACTGCAGAAGATATATATGTCTCCCATCGTTATGTCAACCACATACGGAGAAAGAGAAGGCAAGCTCAATCTTTCCACAGCATGGGAGATTCTCGGAGGGCTTCCCTGCAGCGGTTTGTGCGGTTATATCGCAGATGCGGCTTCTCTGGAAATGAACGACGAATATACAACTCTCATTGAAAAGAAGGCTGAGAATATCTATAGAACCATTAACCAGAGACTTACCAGTTTTCCTGCAAGTAACCAGGCTGTTAAAAAGATGGTTTCGGTATCTCAGAATACAGACCTTACGCCTCAGGAATCAGAGAGATTATCTCAGTATGCGGCTGATGACGGATACGTACAGCAGCAGAAAGAGGACATTCAGGAACTTGCCAATATGTTCAGGGGCATGATGAATGAAGAGCCTACCGACAGTGAGAATTATATTCAGGAATTCAAGGATCATTTTAATCCTATAGCGGGATTAAAAACTTCCTATAATATTATTGTAGACAGAAAGCCTATCTCCATAAAGATTAACGGTCCGGAAGCGGAATATTCTATGGAAGCAATAGACAAGCCGGAAGTAGAAGTTACTCTTTCAACCGCCACTATGGATGAGATTGTAGCCGGAAGGATGACTTTCCAGAGAGCTTTCATGAGCGGTGAAATGAAAGAAAAAGGAGATTTTAAGACCTTAAGATATCTTGACGAATTATTTGGTTTTATGAAATAAGGGTGTAACTATGAGAGACGATAATTGTATTTTTTGTAAACTGGCTAACGGAGAGATTCCGACAAATGCCATCTATGAAGACGATGAATTCAAAGTGATTCTTGATATGAGTCCGGCCACAAAGGGCCATGCGCTTATACTTCCCAAGGATCATTACAGAAATATGTATGATATTCCGGAAGAAAAACTTACAAAAGCATTTGCTCTTGCAAAGAAAATGATGAAGGAAATGACAGATAAGCTTGGAGCAGATGGCTTTAACATTGTTCAGAACAATGAAGAAATAGCAGGCCAGACTGTTTTTCATTTCCATATACACCTTATCCCGAGATATAAAAATGACGGGCAGGTGGTTGGCTGGAGACCGGGGAATACTTCAGATGAAGAATTAAATGCTATAAAGGAGCTTTTTTCAAAATAGGTAAAAATTAGTTTATTACCTAAAAAATTTTTTTCTGATAAAATAAATATAGTTCATTTCACAAATATAAGGGAAGGAGAAGACATGTTTGAGATCGGTCAGTATGTAGTGTATGGTAATAAAGGCGTATGCCAGATTAAAGATGTGGGACCGATTGATATGGTCGGATTATCCGATGACAGAACATATTATTCTCTGTCCCAGATATTTTTGAAGGGAAGCATGATCTTTACTCCCGTAGATAATGAGAACAGTCATATAAGACCAATATTATCGCAGAAGGAAGCAAAAGCGCTTGTTAAAGAAATAAAAGAGATGAAGCCTGAGTGGGTCAAGGATGATAAAGTCCGTGACAGAATGTATACCGAAATACTCAGAAAGGCCGATGCGAAAGAGCTGAGTAAAATGATCATCGCCCTTTATCATCGAAAAGAAGAAAGAATTGCAAGCGGTAAAAAAGCTACAAGTACGGACGAGAGATTTTTCCATGCAGCCGAAGATATTCTCTACGGAGAACTCAGCATAGCATTGGGAATGGAAAAGGATGACGTAAAAAATTATATAGAAGAGTGTGTAAAATAATATAAAGACAGGTTATCTGCCCGAGGACAGCGACCTGTCTTTATAATTTAAATGGAAAAATATGAATGCTGTATTGTTAACTATTCTGATTGTATACACCCTTGCGCTGGCCGCATTACTGGGGACTTTGATTTTTAAAGAGAAAAGAGTCTTCTTTTTTCCTGCAAAAGTAAGCTGCAGTCTCTTATTTTTGATTTTGGGAATATATTGTGAAGTGACTGAGGGGATTTGGAGAGCGGACCTGCTTATTATAGCGGGCTTTGTTTTTTGCTTTGTTGGAGATGTGATACTGGGCCTCTTTAACATGAGAAAAAACAAAAAATTCTTTGTATCCGGAACTTTATTCTTTCTTTTTGGTCACATCGCATTCATTCTGGCAACATGTATGGCTGTTGAACCGGATGTAAAAGAATTGATTATTCCGATTTTGGCAGAATTAATGTTATATGTTCTGTTGAAAAAGAAAAACATTACAATGAAAAAATTGATACCTGTATTGTATATTTATGCCCTGTTCGTATCGGGGTTTATGGCAAGAGCCATAAGTATTTTTTTGTTTATGGGAACAAGAGGAGCTCTTCTGTTAATGATAGGTTCCATATTATTTTTCATATCCGATACTCTCATCTTTTTCTTGTATTTTGTCAGAGATCACAGGTGGTCTACACATGGCTGGAATTTGGCTACTTACTATGTCGGCATGGCACTGATCGGACTCAGCATTTTTTTCTGAAATTACAAAACACAAGATATTGTATTAATACCAATATGAAGGCCCTTTTTCTTGTATTTTACCCTTCTCTATGTTAATATTAGAACGATAGTGGGTAAATGTATCTATCATATTGAGATATATTAAAGAGGGGTGACCGTATTGGATCCGTACGAGTACAAACTAAGAAGTGAAGAAATAAAAGAACTTATTAAAGAAAAGGATTATCAGCAGGCCGCAGAAATAGCGGATACCATAGACTGGACTAGGGTTAGAAGTGTAAGCACTCTCTGTACGATAAGTGATCTTTATAAGGTAAACAGAAGATATAACGAAGCCAAGATTTTACTGGATCAGGCATACAAAAGAAATTCCAACGATAAGAAAATCGTATATTCCCTGTGTGAATTGTGCATAAAGATGGATGATATCATAGGTGCTACGGAGTATTACAAGGAATATACAAGAATGGCACCCACGGATGACGGAAAATTCATTCTTCTTTACAAGATATATGAAGCACAGGATGTAAGCCTCGAGGAAAGAATCGGAGTTCTTGAAGAACTTAAGAAGAGAGATTACACAAGAAAATGGGGATATGAACTGGCATATCTCTATCACAGAGTCGGACTTGCCACCAAATGTGTGGAAGAATGTGATGAACTGATAACATGGTTCAGAGACGGAAAATACGTAAAAAAAGCCATGGAACTTAAGATGCTTCATCAGCAGCTTACAGAATCCCAGGAAAATGTGTATAACAGTATGGCCAAAGCCGAGAAAAAAGAGGATGTGGACGAGCATAATACTGTATACATTACAAAGCACAATGCCAAAGAAGATGATACGGATGACATTCAGGTTAAGACCATGGATGTGGGTCAGTACAGTACCATAAACATTCAAAAAGCTCTCGCTGAGAGTATGAAGGATGTTCTGGTGGCAGATGATAACTTTGCGCCTCTGCTTCAGTCTGAAAATGTGAGCGAAGAAGAAGTATTACAGGAAGAAGAGCGTGAAGAGCTAGGAAGTGTAACCGAAGCAATCATGGCTCCCATGATGATGCAGGATACAGGCGAGCTTCAGGAATTATACGCCGGAGCGGGAGATGACGCCGAGATGGCTGCAAAACTCCAGGAAGGTGTGACATATAATAATGAATCCGAAGAAGAATCCGAAGAACTGACTGCAGAGCAGGAACTTCTCCCGGCAGAGGAAGAACAGAACGAGACAGACGATTATACCAGAATAATACCTGTCATCAGGGATGAAGATCTTCAGGCTTCAGAAAGTTTATCTGAAGAAGAAACGGAAGTTCAGCCTAAGACAGAGGAAAACATTCCTGATTCGGAAGAAGAAATAAATGGATTTGACGACCTTAAAGCGGTTGGAGAAGAACACGAAGAAAGTGAAAAGGGTGCTTATATCAAATTAAACGAGCCCTACATCGAAGGTCAGCCTCTTCATATAGAGGACCGACCGGTATCTCAGGATACCATGGTGTACACACCAAGACATACTCCCAATGTGGTTTATTCTCCTTTGCCGGATATTGATATCAGCAAGGCTTCCAAGGAAGAACTTATGGATCTTATCAATCAGAAGGTTCAGGAAGCATTGGAAAATGCTCTTAACGGCCAGAGTATGGTAACTCCGGAAAACAAGTATGCAAATATAGCTCAGGATACACCACCTGTGTCTATGCAAAAGATGCTTTCACAGGAGTACAACGGACAGATCAGTCTGGTTGTTCCCGAGCAGGAAAAGGTTGAGAAACAGATAACCGGTCAGTTAAATATAGAAGATGTTCTTTCTGAGTGGGAAAATACAAAGAAACAGAGTCAGGAAAGATATCAGGAACAGCTGAAGCAGCAGTTAAAAGAGCAGACCGGAAGCCTGTTCACTGATTATGATGTAAAAGTCAGGGATGCCATCCTTAAAGAAATGGATGGTAAGAAGACCATATATCCCGATTCGATTGACAAAGAATATGAAAAATATCTAGACAAAATGAATCAGGAAAAGGAAGCGTCTCCGGATGAAGAAGCCGAAGACGTTGCCGAGGTGCCTGTAGAGCAGGAAGAACTTCCGGAAGTGGAAGAACTTGTTGAGATTGAAGAAGCAGAAAATACTGAGGAGATTTCCGAAGAAAAAGAAGAAATCGCCGAGGAAGAGCCTGCTGAAGAAGAGGTCTTCGAAGAAGAAACGGAAGAAGACTCTGAGGACGCTTCGGAAGAAAGCCGGGAGGAAGCAGAAGAAGAATCTGCAGATGAGGCAGAGGAAGAAGTTAACGAAGAAGCTTCTGAAGAGGGAACAGAAGAAAACGAAGATTCTGCTGACAGCGAGGAAGTAACCGAGACTGAAGAAGCAGAAAAAGACAGCGAAGAAGAAAGTGCTTCCGACGAAAAAGAAAGCAATGACAGTAAATCAGAATCCGAAGAACCCAACGACGGTTCAAGAGATATGACGGATGAAGAGCTGTCGCTGTTCTCAACTTTTGTTCAAACAAAACAGGCCAAGAGAGATCTGATAAGAGAACTGGATAAAGTCAGTCTTGCATCTTATACGGGTAATGTTCTGGTAACGGGAGATGCTAACGATGAGACAGTAGAACTTGCCAAGAGCGTACTTAAGTATGCGCAAGTTTCGGATCCTAACTTTACCGGAAAAACCGGAAAGATATCGGGACAGGTGCTTAACAATAAAGATGTTGAGACCATGATCGGAAAACTGTCCAACGGTGGTCTTATAATTGAAAAGGCATCCGAAATGAGTGCCGAGACTGTAAAGACCTTGCTCAGAGTTCTCAATCAGGATAATCAGGGTGTTCTTATTATAATGCAGGATACTGCGAAAGCCGTTCGAAGAATGGTGGAACACTTTGACGGAATGAGAGAAATGTTCAACGTTCATATTAAGATAGAAGAGTTGAGCGATGATACTCTGGTTGCGTACGGAAGAAAATATGCTGAACACATGGAATATTCTATAGATGAGATGGGAATGTTAGCTCTTCATACAAGAATAGAAGCCATGCAGACAAGCGATCATATCGTAACGGTCGCAGATGTTCGTTCTATTGTGGATTCTGCTATAGAAAAAGCAAAGAAAAAGAATTTAAAGCATTTTTCCGATATTCTCTTTGGCAAAAGATATGATGATGAAGATATGATCATATTGAAAGAAAGAGATTTTGATAATTAGTGTCTTTGGGGGTAAAAACAATTGGCAGCAGCAAAGAAAAAGCCTGAAAAGGTATTTATATCCGAAGCGGATCAGTATCTTTTTGCGCAGGGTACACACTACGATATATACAAGAAATTAGGTGCGCACCCATCATCAGAAGATGGTAAGGAAGGAATCTATTTTGCGGTATGGGCGCCCAACGCGGCGGAAGTACATGTAATAGGAACATTTAACGACTGGAATGAGGAATCCCATCCGCTTGACAGAATCGGACCCGGTGGAATATTTGCAGGATTCTATGAAGGAATTAAGACCGGAGAATTATATAAATATCTTATAAAAACACCGGACGGAAGGAAGTTATATAAGATAGATCCATATGCCAATGAAGCCGAGATGAGACCCGGCACGGCATCAAAAATAACAGATCTCAGTAAGATCAAATGGACCGATTCCACATGGATGAAGGCGAGATGTGAAAAAGACGCCACTAAAGAACCCATGGCAATATATGAATGTCATATAGGCTCATGGATGAAACATCCCGACGGAACGGAAGACGGCTTTTATAATTACAGGGAATTTGCCGACAGGATGGTAGACTACCTGAGAGAAATGAGATATTCACATGTTGAACTTATGGGTATTGCAGAGCATCCCTTCGACGGATCATGGGGATATCAGGTAACGGGCTATTATGCTCCCACTTCAAGATATGGAACACCGGAAGATTTTGCTTATATGATCAATCTCTTCCATAAGAACAATATAGCTGTAATCTTGGACTGGGTTCCCGCACATTTTCCCAAGGATGCACACGGCCTGTCAGAATATGATGGAGCTTGTCTCTATGAGCATCCCGACAAGAGAAGAGGAGAACATCCTGACTGGGGAACAAAGATATTCAATTACGCTAAGACGGAAGTTAAAAACTTCCTTATTGCCAATGCTTTATTCTGGATTAAGGAGTTCCATATAGACGGACTCAGAGTGGATGCGGTTGCTTCCATGCTTTATCTTGATTACGGACGAAAAAACGGAGAGTGGCTTCCCAACGAACATGGTGGCAATGAGAACCTGGATGCCATTGAATTCTTCAAACACCTTAATTCGGTAATTCACGGATCATACAAGGGTGTTGTGATGATAGCGGAAGAGTCTACGGCTTGGCCGAAGATAACCGCAAGACCGGAAGACGGCGGACTTGGATTCGATTTCAAGTGGAATATGGGCTGGATGCATGATTTCTGCGAATACATGAAGCTTGACCCTTATTTCAGAAAGAACAATCACCATGCTCTTACTTTTGCCATGAGCTATAACAGTTCGGAGAACTATATATTACCACTGTCTCATGATGAGGTTGTTCATCTGAAATGTTCCATGGTTAATAAAATGCCGGGATATCATGTGGACAAATATGCCAATCTGAGAGTGGGTTATACATATATGTTCGGACATTCCGGTAAAAAGCTTCTCTTTATGGGCCAGGATTTTGGCCAGGAAAGAGAGTGGAGCGAAGAAAGAGAGCTGGATTGGTTCCTTTTAAACGAGCCTCTCAACAAAGGAATGCAGGAATACGTAAAAGAACTGCTTAATCTCTACAGAGATAACAAATGTATGTATGAGATTGATAATGACTGGGGCGGATTCGAATGGATCAACTGTGATGATGCCGACAGAAGTACATACAGCTTCTCCCATGTACAGAGAGAATTATGCAGTCGGTGTTCCTACGAGCAAAAAAGCAAAATTGCTTCTTAACAGTGACGATAAGAGATTCGGAGGAAACGGACATGAGATTCCCAAGACTCTCAATGCGATTGCTTCGCCCTGTGACAACAGAGAATACAGGATAGAATTTAATCTTGCACCATTTAGTGCAGCAGTTTTTGAAATCTAATCTTCATTTTTTTTGAAAATCAGCCGAAATATAGAGTGAACACAATTATGTGTTCACTCTTTTTCTTATATTGCAAAGCCATAAGGATATGGCTTCAAGTCGGGGCATTTGTCATGGAAGACGCCTTTTCCCGCTTTATTAAAGGAGTCTTTATGAAAATCGATCTTGATCTTAACAATCAGGCATTAAAAGAATACAATTCAAAAATCGAAATACCAACTCACTCAAATACCGAGAGAGTAAGCGCTGTAAGATTTGATAAGGCAGGGCTTAATTCTTATGGTAATGCATATTCTTCCCATACAAAAACTAAAGAAGATATTATGAAAATGGCGGAAGAGACAGATGTGGAGACAGCCAGAAAGTACATGACCGTACTGTCAAACACTATGTCCGAAGAAGATTACAAAAAAGCAATGGAAGAGGGCTTTGATCCGGGAGAAATGAGCGGAGAAGAAGCCGTAACCATCGTAGATCATATAAAAGCAGTAATGGCTGAAAGCGGCAAGATTATCGCAGGTTACAACGATGATCTTTCCGGAGATAAGTTAAAGGCATTATCATCAAGTGTGTCAGATGCCAACGCTCTCAGAAATAAGATGGAAGAAGTAGATGTTCCGGCAACAGAGGAGAATCTTAAGCAGATTAAAGAAGTGTTGGAAATGATGCAGGGAATAGATGAACTTCCCGAAGGAAGCATCAAATATATGGTGGACAATGATTTGGAGCCTACCATAGAAAATATATATACGTCGAGATTCAGCGCTTTTGATGACGGTAATAGACAGGCAAGAGGTTATTATTCAGAGGAAGCCGGCGGATACTATGCAAAAAAGGCCGATAAGCTTGATTGGGAAAGCATGCTTCCCCAGGTTGAAAAAGCTGTAGAAAAAATGGATCTTTCAGACATGGGAGAAGAAGAAGCCATCGATATGAGCAAATGGCTCCTTACCAAAGGAATTCCCGTAACGGAAGAAAAAATAAGCGAACTTGGACAGATCAGAAGCATAGAGTTTCCTTTGTCCAAAGAATATATTGAGAATGCCGGAATCAGAGCGATAGGTGAAGGCAAAAAAGCTAAAGAAGCCAATCTGGCTGCTTCTTATAAAACTGATTATGCTGAAGCCAAGGAACTCTTGAACAACATAGGCGAAATAAGAAACAGAGAAGAAACAAGACTCATTATGACTCTTGATGCCGGAATGAGACTTATCAAGCAGGGTGTCAGACCGGATACAAAAGAGCTTTCCGAACTGGTAGAGGAATTAAAAACAAAAGAGCAGGAAATAATGAAGCTCTATTTCGGCGATGAAAATGCTGAAGAAATAGAGAAAAAGGCAGCCCTTTTTGAAAAGACAGTTGAAACCGTAAATGAAATACCAAGCCTTCCTCTTTCAACTTTGGGAAGATTCGGAATACAGGGTCAGGTATTCAGCCTTGAAGACGTTAAGAACGAAGGTAATGCCTTAAAGGTCAAATACGAGAATGCCGGCCAGAAGTACGAAGAATTGATGACCGCCCCCAGAAGAGATATGGGTGATTCAATTCAGAAGGCCTTCAGAAATGTAGACGCTATACTGGAAGATCTCAGATTGGAGACAAGCGAAGAAAACAGAAGAGCCGTAAGAATACTCGGATATAACAGCATGACCATAAACATCGATGAGATCAATCGTGTTAAAGAAGCAGATTATAAGCTGCAGACGGTCATCGAAAAACTTACGCCCGCCAATACACTTCGACTTATCAGAGAAGGGATCAATCCTTTAATAGAGAACCTGGACGATCTGAATGAAAAGATAAGCGAATTCGAGGAAGACCCGGCAGTAAAGAATGAAAAATTCTCAAAATTCCTTTACAAGCTTGAACAGAGCAATGAAATAAGCATTGAGGAAAGAGAATCATATATCGGAATCTACAGGATGATCAATCAGATCGAGAGAACAGGTTTTGCATCAGTAGGAAGCCTGTTAAACAGCGGAGTTGATCTTACATTTGGCAATCTTCTTACTTCTGTCAGAAACAGTAAAGTAAAAATCAATGCGAAGATAGATGATGATTTCGGCCTGTTAACCGAAAAGATAGAAAAAGGAAGATCGATCACAGACCAGATAGAGGCCGCTTTTGCAGCTCACATCGGAGATGCTGCCGAAAAGCTGGAAACAAGATACCAGAAGGAAAAACTGGACAGCTTAAGAAATGTAGCCGAAGATTACAATCCAGAGACAGTAGCGGAACTTGTAAGCGACAATATCAAAGCATCTGCCAACAATATTGAAGCCATGGAGCAGTTCATAAGCTATCCCAACGAATTCTACAAAGCAATGAAGACTTTTGCAAAACGTGTGGATGAGAGAAGGGAATCCGGTAAAACGGCAGAATACAGGCTTGACAGAGCTATGGAAGATTTTAAGGAATCATTCGAAAGCGAGGAATCCGCAAAAGAAGGATATAAAGAATTACAGAATGTAATGAAAGATACCCTTGCCGATATGACTGCATACGGAGCAGATAATCTTATTGATCTTAAGACTATCGGCCTGATGCATAAGCAATTGAATCTGGCTACTCAGATGTCGGCGGAAGAGAATTATCACGTTCCTGTAGTTTTAGACGGAGTGATTACCGATATCAATGTGAAGTTGGTTCACGGAGAAGAAAAAGGTCTGTCGCTTGTTAATTTCGAGACTGAAAAATACGGAAAAATAAGAGCAGAAATAAGACTGGAAAAAGACAGTTCGGAAATAATAATAATCAACGACAAGGCCGAAACCGAAGAAAAACTGAGAGCCATCGGAGAAAAGTTCAGTGATAAATTGGAAAGCGAAGGATATAAGACAAGGGAAGTAAAATTTGTCAAAGGAAATCCCGCATCAGGCAATAAATATTCACCGAAAAAAGCCGATAATAATAATGAGGCCGTTGAAACGGCTGATTTATATAAAGCAGCCAAACTATTCATAGAAGCGGTTACTGTAGCATAAGAAAGAAAGAGGAACTGATTATGGGCATGAAAATTAATTTCAACTCGTCAGCAATAATATCAAACAATTCACTTAAGCTGAATGATAATAAGCTGACACTTTCTCTTCAGAGATTATCATCCGGATACAAGATCAACAGTGCTAAAGATGATGCAGCTGGTCTTGCAATCTCAAGAAGAATGAATGCTCAGATTAAGGGATTAAATGCGGCAGAGCAGGATGCCAAGGATGGCGTATCTGTTACACAGATAGCAGATGGAGCATTATCGGAAGTACATGACATCTTACAGAGAATGAATGAACTTGCTGTAAAAGCCGGAAACGGTACAATGATCGATGACGACAGAGAGTTTATCCAGCAAGAGATATCATCTCTTGCAGAAGAGATTGACAGAATAGGTCAGACAACAGAATATAACGGACAGAAGCTTTTTGCCGGAGAATTTGACCTTAAAGGATACACAAATATTCTTGAGATCAAGGTGGACAGCTATTCCGATTCCAACATGTATGGAGATTACAAATTTGAATTTACGGGTGCAAAGTACGATGAAAAAGGAAATGTAACCGAAGTAAACGGAAGCACGGAGAAAATTGTAGAAGTAGACAGACCGGACGGAAAGAAAGAAAAGTACAGAGTATCCGGAGATATCTATCATCTTACATTCAGCGGAGATAACGGAGACCAATTTGTTCTTGATACAGCACAGCTCATCGGAGATACTAAACCGCTTAAAGCAGCCAAGAACGGTGCAGGAGATATTACAGGATATCAGTATACAGCAGCTACCGGCACTGTTGAAATGGAACTCAGCGGATACGGTGCAATGACACTTCAGGTTGGCGCAAACGAGAATCAGACACTGGAAGTACGTATTGAGAAATTATCTTTGGAATCACTCGGTTTCAAGAATCAGGACAGCGATGAGACAAAGGATATGATTCTGAAGGTAACAACCGAAGAAGCAGCAAGGGACGCTATAGAAAAGATCTCAGCAGCAATAACAAAGGTATCTGCCATGAGAAGTAAACTCGGTGCTTACGAGAATCGTCTTGAACATACAGAGACCAATCTGTCAACCAATACAGAGAACCTTACAGCTGCATATTCAAGAATAATGGATACCGACATGACTGAAGAAATGACCAATTATTCTAATCTTCAGATTATATCTCAGGCAGCTACATCAATACTTGCTCAGGCAAATGAGAGACCTTCACAGATGTTGCAGCTACTTCAGTAAGAAGGATAAATAATGGAAAAAGAAAAAAAACGAGATTATCAATTAAGGATAAGCCAGGCTAATAAGGCCGAGCTGATAGTAATACTTTATGAGATTGCTCTTGATTATCTTGATGAAGCAGTTGATTCCCATAAAAATGGGGATATAAACGGCTATAAGGATAATCTGAAAAAGCTAAGAGACTGCATAGAAGAAATGGTTAATAACCTCCATTTTGAATATGATCTGGCTAAAAAGCTTAAAGAGATATATCTGTACATGAAAAAAGTCATAAGAGAAGATATAATATCCGGAAATACGGATAATCTTGATAGTGTAAGGAAAACGCTGCAATCTCTTCATGATTCTTACGAACAGGTAAAAGGAACGGATAAATCGTCGCCTGTAATGGCGAATACTCAGGCAGTTCTTACAGGCATGACGTACAGCAAAAATAAAGTATTAAATGAATTAACACAGGATTGCACTAACAGAGGATTTAGAGTATAATGACATAGCAATTAAATGGCGTGGCTTGCAATTGCAAGCCGCGTTTTTGTGTGAAAGTAACTATGACAGTTACTAACGGGGTGTGGCTCAGCTTGGTAGAGCGCTACGTTCGGGACGTAGAGGCCGCGTGTTCGAATCACGTCACCCCGATTGAGTAAATACAAGTGTTTCCGGAGGGGGATGCTTGTATTTTTTTCTTTAATACCCTTGTTTAAAGGGCTTATGGACAGACTGTTTATGTAGTATAATTGTTGAAGGATAGTAATAAAGGATTAATAAAATGGGACTTGATACAATAGTAACAACACAAAAAGAATATTTTTTGACGGATGCGACTAAGGACGTGGCTTTTAGGAAAAATGCCCTGGAGAATCTGCTTGAATCCATATATGTAAATGAAAAGACAATATATGAAGCATTGAAAGAGGATCTCAACAAATCTGAGGAAGAAGCGTTTATGACTGAAGTCAGTAATACTGTTTCAGCCATAAAATATGCCCTAAAGCATGTGGAACACTGGAGCAGAGTTGAAAGGAAAAAAACTCCCCTCACTTTGTTTCCGGCTAAGAGTTACGTGGTGAAAGAGCCTTATGGAATCGTGCTTATCCTGTCTCCCTGGAATTATCCGTTTTATCTGACTATGGCTCCGTTGGTTGGTGCAATTGCTGCCGGTAACTGTGCTGTGATCAAAACATCAAAAAACAGCCCGGCTACGTCAGCTGTGATAGCAGATATAATTAACAGTACTTTTCCCAAGAAATACGTCTATGCCATAGAAAGTCCCCTTCCTTATGATGAAGTGCTTAATCAGGATTATGATTATATATTCTTTACGGGAAGTGAAAGAGTCGGAAGAACCATAATGAGGACTGCAGCAGACAGACTTATTCCTGTAAGCCTTGAGTTGGGGGGAAAGAGTCCCTGCATCATAGACAGAAGCGCTGATATAGAGCTTGCTGCCAAGAAGATAATGTGGGGTAAAATACTCAATTCCGGTCAGACCTGCGTAGCACCTGATTATGTTGTGGTTCCTTCGGAACTGAAAGATGTTCTGGTTGAAAGATTAAGAGCTTACAGCAAGGAACTTATAGGCGATCCTTTTGATAATGAAAAATATCCTAAGATAATCAATATTCATCATTACTCGAGACTGAAGGGATTGATAGAGAAAGAAGAGCACGTTATCGGAGGAAGATGCGACGATAACTTAAGAAGGATAGAGCCGGCATTCTTCCGGTTATTGAATACGAAGAACTTGATGATGTGCTGAATATAATTAAGAGAAGACCAAAACCCTTAGCCTGCTATATATTCGGACAGGATAACCGTTTTATCAATAAAGTCCTTGGAACCCTGTCTTTCGGAGGTGGCTGCATTAACGATGTAATAGTCCATCTTGCCAATGAAAACCTTCCTTTCGGAGGTGTAGGCAACAGCGGAATGGGAAGCTATCACGGAAAGGCATCTTTTGATACCTTTACTCATGAAAAAAGCATAGTTGGGGGAACAGCTTCTTTTGACGTAAGCTTTAAGTATCCTCCTTTTACAACTGAAAAGTACAGGAAACTCAGAAAATTCATTAAATAAGAAATCGGTGTGTAATAAAAAACTTTACACACCGTAAAATTTTATAAAAAAAAACACCGACCCCATGGCTCATACGTCCACAAAATCGATGCCCTCAACATTTTTATAATGCGCCTTCAGGGGCTCGAACCCTGGACACCCTGATTAAGAGTCAGGTGCTCTACCAACTGAGCTAAAGGCGCTTGGTTAATGCGTTTGATTTCACAACGCAAGTGTTATCTTATCATACGATTAATTAATGCGCAAGAGATTTTTTGCGATTTTTACAATTATTTTTTCATACTACAATATATAGTATAGAAAGGACATGACAGGCACAATATATGAAAGATATCAGGATATTTGAGACCCATGCACATTATGATGACAAGGCCTTTGATATGGATAGAGATGAGCTTTTGGCCGAATCGAAAAGCAATCATCTGGAGTATATCATTAATGTGTCTTCCGATCTTAAAAGCACGGAAGCAACCTACGAGCTTACAGAAAAATACGATAATGTATACGGAGCCATAGGAATTCATCCCAGCGAGGTTGAAGAGCTCAACGAAAACAACTATCAAAGAATCAGAGAGCTTGCTTTAAAGAAAAAGATACTTGCAGTAGGAGAAATAGGTCTGGATTATCATTATGACGAACCTGCCAAAGAACTTCAAAAAGACTGGTTTGAGAGACAGCTTGTATTGGCAAGGGAGATTGGTAAGCCCGTAATAATCCATTCCAGGGACGCCTGCGAAGATACGGTTAACATTCTTAAAAGTCCGTCCTTTAGAGAGATTCCGGGAGTAATGCATTGTTATTCCTATACTGTTGAAACGGCAAGGGAACTTTTAAAGATAGGATATTATTTCGGCATAGGTGGAGTTATCACTTTTTCCAATGCAAGGAAACTGATCGAAGCGGTGGAAGAGATTCCCCTGGACAGGATACTCCTTGAGACAGACTGTCCCTATCTGGCACCTACACCCCACAGAGGAGAGAGAAATGACTCAAGGTATCTTCCTCTGATAGCGGAAAAAATAGCCGCAGTTAAAAATGTGCCGTATTATAAAGTAATTGAGCAGACTTATAAGAACGCCAGACTGCTCTTTATGAATAAGAAATAGGAGATTAGATTGGCAACACTAGGGATACCGGCTAATACCATAGCCGTACTGAAAAAATACAATTTCAATTTTCAAAAAAAGTTCGGCCAGAACTTTCTTATAGATACGGGAGTTTTGGAGACGATAATAAGAGAATCGGCCATAACGAAGGATGACTGTGTGCTGGAGATTGGACCCGGAATCGGTACAATGACCCAGTATCTTGCCGAATCCGCAAGACAGGTAGTGGCGGTTGAGATTGATAAAAACCTTATACCGATCCTTAAGGATACCTTGTCGGAATACAACAACGTCGAAGTAATTAATGATGATATTCTGAAAACAGATATCAGGGCTATATGCGACAAATATAATGACGGGAGACCCATAAAGGTTGTGGCAAATCTTCCGTATTACATCACCACGCCCATAATAATGGGATTGTTTGAAAGTCATGTACCGATAGATTCCATAACAATAATGGTACAGAAGGAAGTGGCTGACAGAATGCAGTGCGGACCGGGAAGCAAGGATTATGGGGCACTGTCTTTGGCGGTACAGTATTACGCCAAACCGGAAATAGTGGCAAACGTTCCCCCCAATTGCTTTATGCCGAGACCGAATGTGGGAAGCGCTGTAATAAAGCTTAGCAGATACGAAAAGGCACCGGTTGATACTGTAGATGAGAAGTTCATGTTTTCCCTTATAAGAGCCAGCTTTAACCAAAGAAGAAAAACTCTTTCCAACGGCCTTACAAACGGTGGAATAGGAATGACCAGAGATATGGTGACGGATGCTTTGGAAAAAATGGAACTGTCTCCTACCATAAGAGGAGAGGCTCTCAGCCTGGAAGAATTTGCAAAACTCAGCAATATTCTCTACGAAATGAAAAAGAACGGAGTATAAAATGCGACTGATACAATCTGATATAGATAAAATGCAGCAGGAGATAGAATACAGGAAGCTGACACTGAGACCACAGCTTCTTGAAGATGTGAAAGAGACAAGAGCACATGGAGATCTCAGTGAGAATTTCGAATATCATGCTGCAAAAAGAGAAAAGAACAAAAACGAAAGCAGGATCAGATATCTGGAAAAAGTGATCAAAACTGCCCAGATTGTGGAAGATAAAAGCGGTGATGATGAAGTGGGAATGAACAACCAGGTCACCGTTCTTTTTGAAGAAGACAATGAAGAAGAAGTCTATAAAATAGTTACTACCGTAAGAGAAGATTCTCTTAACAATATGATATCCATTGATTCACCTCTGGGAAAAGCACTTGTGGGTCATAAAGAGGGAGACAGAGTTGAGGTAGTGGTCAATAGTGATGTTTCCTACTATGTAAAGATATTAAAAATAGAAAACAACAAGGACGATTCCAACGACAGGATCAGAAGCTACTAGAAATAAATTATGGCCAGATATATAGAAATATATGAAGATATAAAGCGAAAAATAATAGACGGTTCATACGGATTAAATGAGAAAATTCCGTCAAAAAGAGTTACTGCCGACAATTATGACGTCAGTATAATAACCATAGAACATGCATATGAACTCCTTATGGAGGAGGGCTATATACAGGCCAGGGAAAGAAGCGGATATTTTGT
>CACZBZ010000010.1 GCA_902779505.1 uncultured Lachnospiraceae bacterium | reverse complement strand
GCATAGAATTTATGAACCATCTGAGGAAGTCCCCAGGTTCCCAGTGAAGTAAGTACGATTAC
Organism: uncultured Lachnospiraceae bacterium; assembly: GCA_902779505.1. Lineage (GTDB taxonomy): Bacteria > Bacillota > Clostridia > Lachnospirales > Lachnospiraceae > Colinaster. Next base: position 42,487 of record CACZBZ010000010.1, on the reverse strand, counting down.
CGATAAAAGTCCCCAGGGATCGGGACCGAAGAATGAAGCATACACACCGGCCTGCTCAAGTCCCGCGCTGTTTGTTCCTTCAATGGCGGAAAGACTTGTAACTGCCTGCATAAAACCGCCCTGTCCTTTAAGTACTGCCACAACCACTGCCACGATACCGAAAAGCATTATTATACCCTGGATAAAATCGTTGATAGCCGTAGCCATATATCCTCCGAGGATTACATAGGCACCGGTAAGAACTGCCATGGCCACAACACACCACATATAAGGTATATCAAAAGCCATGCCGAAGAGTCTTGAAAGACCGTTGTATATTGATGCTGTGTAAGGCACCAGGAATACGAATATGATTACACTGGCTGCAATCTTTAATGATTTGCTGTCGAATCTCTTTAAGAAAAACTGGGGCATTGTACTGGCATGAAGATGCTTTGTCATGATTCTGGTTCTTCTTCCCAATATAATCCAGGCAAGAAGCGAACCGATGGCCGCATTTCCAAGACCTATCCATGTGCTGGATAAACCGAATTTCCAGCCGAACTGTCCGGCATAGCCGATAAATACAACAGCAGAAAAATAAGATGTACCATAAGCAAAGGCCGTCATCCAGGGGCCTACGCTTCGTCCTCCCAGTACAAATCCGCTGACATCTGTGGCATGTTTTCTGCAATATAGTCCTACACCGAACATTACCACAAAGAAAATCACCAGTAACAATACTTTAATTATCATGTTTTCACCCTCTCAATCTTTTGTGATTGAACGCGTCGTTGCGTCAACGCTTTTATGCGTTAAAGTATACAAGATTGGAGCCGGCTTTGTCAAATGCTTTGTCATCATCAGTTCCGTAAAAAAACAGGACATATTAATATGTCCTGTCCTTACGCCGTCTTTTTCTTTTTTCTTACTATGAGAACGTTGCCCAGTATGCCTCCGAAGGCTACGCTTTTTGCAAAATAATCAAATTCATCTACATCAATCTCAAATACCTTGCCCCATGATGACACCTTGTAGAAGCTTCGATTATCATGAGTCTCCAGGCCGATGATCGTCACAAAATGTCCGTTCACCGGGACAAATTCGCCGCCCTTCCCCGGTATGTACATCTTAAGCTTCATGGTCTTCTTTCTTAATGGATTGATTATGTAAGGGATACATAGGATAACCGGTATGTCCCTCTCCAGCATCTTCTGAACATTTCTGTATATGTTCTGCCTTAAGAGTCCCCATCTTCCTCTGTAAGGAATCCCAAGTCTCATGCACATTCCGTTAAAGGCAAGGGTTAAAAAAAGATTGCTGACTCCAAGTCTTGAAGGAATCCATTTTGACAGCCTCATGACGGTATTAAAATAATCCCTGTAGTCATCTACTGACTCGAAGTCTTTGCCGTACATAACGCCTTTTGAACGAAGCATTTTGCCTTCTTTGCCCAGAAGATAAAGCATCAGATCTCCCAAGGCCACAATGCCACAGCCGTTGTGATGCTTATATTTGTATATTTGCTGAAGAATCCCGGACGTCCTTTGAAATATTCCTGATTGCCGCCAACCGATCTTCTGTCATGCTCTCTGACCTGTATGTAGTTGTGTTTCAGTGCTAGATTCATTACGATCACCGCTATAAGGCAAGCGTCTGTCCCGCTTCGACCTTGTATTCTTTGCCGACAAATACAAACCACACATCCGTAGATGTAGGATTCTGACAGAGGCTCATATCAGTACTAAAACGCAATTCTTCATATGCGTGAACATAATCATAGACTTCAATATTGGTTGCATACCAGATATCCTGCTTAGCCGATATCTTTCGGATAAAGTCCTCAATAACATTCCAATTGTCGAATTTCTCGAATTCATAAGAATGCCCCCACAGATAGAACATCTGTGATGGCTTGTCGCTGTAATCGGAACTTACAAATTCTTCCGCCAGTTCCATAAGCCTTGGATTGTTATGATGGCATGTAGCAGGAAGACGAAGCCAGTCCCGCGGCATATCGAACTTCTCTGTTGAAATAACGGTTCTGGAATAGACTATTCCGCAATTCCTTATGATATCAACAAGAGCGTCATTATAGCTTCCGTAGGGATAAGCCATGCCTCTTATTATTGTAGAAAACTGTTCTTCCAGAGACATCTTGTCTTTTAATATCTCATAAGTTGCCTTATTTACAGGCAGTCTGTCCAGATAAGGATGAGTATATCCGTGTACTGCCACTTCCATACCGTTTCTGACATAGAGATCGTCTATCTCTTTTTTTGTCATTTAGAGACCGCTGTTTATATTGAATGTTCCTTTTATGCCATGCTCAGCCATCAGAGACACAAGTCTCTTGTCCTGCTCGACACCGTCATCATAGCTGAGTGTCAGTGCCTTACTTTTTCCTTCCGGAAAACGCATCAACAGATTGGACATATCTCCCCTCTCTTCCTCTACTTTTAATTAGACCCGGCCAAATCGGCCGGGTCTTAATAATGTTTTATTCACTTTCGTCTAGACTTTGTCAACCCACCTGATATCCAGTCGCATATCAAGTCCTGCTGCCATTCTAACCATCATCTCGATGGTAGGATTGTATGATCCGTTTTCCATGCGAGCTATGTTGGGTCTTGCGATTCCCGTTCTCTTCGCCAGTTCATCCTGGGTTACGCCCTTCTCTTTACGGATCTTAACAAATTCCTGCATTACCTTGAATTTGATTTTCTCCTTCTCGTCATCAAGAACAAAGTTGCCTCCATCCTCCTTGACAACATAGTTCTTCTTTTCCTGTCTGGTCATTTAATTAAACCTCCCTTAAATTCAGGATTGTCTTCCTTTAAATGCCCCCTCTTTTATCCTCCTGCGACCTATAGGACCGCATATATACACACACTATTTTCTCTTATATTCCAGGAAGCAGTAGGTCGTATCAAAATAGACCTGCTCGTCGCTGCTTGCTACGATCTCCCAATCATCCGATTTATCCAGATTCGGGAAGTAAGCATCTGCTTCATATTCTCTGTCGATCTTGGTTACATGCACAGTGTCCACATAGGGAAGCATCTGCTTGTATACGGAATCGCCTCCAATGATATAGACATCATCACTGTCGTATTTCTTTAATTCCTCAAGCAATTCCTCTATGCTGTGTACAATAATTGCATCCCCTGCCTTGTAATCCGCCTGACCCGTCAGAATAATATTAGTCCTCTTGGCAAGGGGCTGTCCACCCGGAAAAGTCTCGATTGTCTTCCTTCCGAGTACTACCACCTTATCAAGCGTGGTCTGTCTGAACATCTTATGATCCGCGGGAATACTGATGAGTAACTGTCCCTTATTGCCTATGGCCCAATTGGAATCCACCGCAACGATAGCGTTCATATCCTAGTCTCCAATCTATAGTCTGTGCCTTCCGTCATATGGCTATGGGAATATCCTCAATCTGCTCCCCGTGGATATAATTCTCAACGCTCACGTCATTTCTTGTGAACTTGTAAAAATCATCCACCTCAGGATTGAGAGTGAACTTAGGAGCATCGAACTGCTCTCTCTCTATCAATTCCTTGATTATCGGTATATGTCTGTCATAGATATGGGCATCTGCTATAACATGAACAAATTCACCCACATACATATCACATACCTGTGCCAGCATATGCAGAAGCACTGAGTATTGTACCACGTTCCAATTGTTAGCCGCAAGAACATCCTGTGACCTCTGGTTAAGTATTCCGTTAAGAGTAAGCTTATCCTCACCCTTTCTCTGGGTAACGTTAAAGGTCATACTGTATGCGCAGGGATAGAGATTCATCTCATGAAGATCCTGGTGCACATATATGTTGGTAAGTATTCGTCTGCTGAAAGGGTTGTTCTTCAGATCGTAGATAACCCTGTCAACCTGATCCATCATTCCTTCCTTGTACTGATGTTTAACACTCATCTGATATCCGTAGGCCTTACCTATGGAGCCGTCCTCATCAGCCCATTCATCCCATATATGAGAATGAAGATCGTTAATATTGTTGGATTTCTGCTGCCATATCCATAACATCTCATCCGTAGCTGACTTGAGAGCCGTTCTTCTGAGAGTAAGGAGTGGAAATTCCTCTCTGAGGTCGTATCTGTTCACTACACCGAACTTCTTAATGGTATAGGCGGGAGTTCCGTCCGGCCAGTGAGGTCTTACTTTCTCCCCTTCGGTACTTGTTCCGTTTTCGAGAATGTCGCGGCACATGTCCACGAATACTCTGTCTGCATAACTCATAATCTTTCCTCTAAATTTTTTATCTATCCCACTTGTCGCACAGTGCAGTAAGCTGATCGGCAAATTTCGCCAGATCTTTGTTGGATACACCCTCGTTCTTCTTGATAACGCCGATAAGTCTCTCTCCAACCGCAAGAAGTCTTCCGAATACATCCGAAGGTGCCTTCTTCTTAGGTGAAGCAACAATCGGTATGGGAGCCGCCTCGTAATCAAAGGTTCCGCTGATAAGATCGAACTTGGTGCCGCTGTAAGGAGCGTAAGCGTCCAAATCACACTCATCTATAAGTGTCTGGGCAAAAGCTTCCGCAACTGAGTCTTCACCATGCACTACGAACACCTTTTTAGGGCGTGTCTCAAAGGCACTGATCCATTCAAGAAGGCCGTTTCTGTCAGCATGTCCGCTTATACCCGTAAGCTGTCTGATATCGGCTCTGACTTCAATAGTCTCACCGAAGAGTCTTACTTCCTTGGCTCCCTCTATTATATTACGTCCGAGTGTTCCTATTGCCTGGTATCCAACGAAAAGTATGGTACACTCAGGTCTCCACAGATTATGTTTTAAGTGATGTCTTATACGACCGGCCTCACACATGCCCGATGCCGATATTATAACCTTGGGCGTCATATCAAAATTGATTGCCTTAGATTCATCACTTGTAATACTAAGATTAAGTCCCACAAAAGTAATGGGGTTGATTCCCTTATTGACAAGTTCCATTGCTTCTTCGTCGAAGCAGCTCAATTCATTTTTATGGAATATGCTTGTGGCTTCAACCGCAAGAGGGCTGTCCACAAATACGGGGAAGTCCTCAAAGCCCTTAACCAGATTACGCTCTTTTATCTGACGGATAAAATAAAGCATCTCCTGGGTACGACCAACCGCAAATGAAGGAATAACAACATTACCGCCCCTGTTGAAGGTAGTCTGGATTATTTCCGCCAGTTCCTTGACATAATCGGGTCTTTCCGACGAATGTACTCGGTCACCGTATGTAGACTCCATAAGAACATAATCGGCGTCTTTTGTATATAAAGGATCCTTGATAAGGGGCTGATCCTTGTTTCCTATATCACCGGAGAATACTATCTTCCTTGTCTCGTCACCTTCCGTTGCCCACACTTCAATACTTGCGGAGCCCAGAAGATGACCTATGTCGGTGAATCTTATCTTGATTCCGCGGCAAAGCTCAATCTCCTTGTCATAGGGACAGGGCACAAGACATTTGATGGCGCCGTCAGCGTCTTCCATGGTGTATACGGGTTCAGCTTCTACGCCGTTGCCTCTTTTAGCCTTACGATTGCGCCACTCAGCTTCCTGCATCTGAATGTGAGCACAGTCACGAAGCATTATGCTGCAGAGATCTGCACTTGTCCCTTGGCATATAAAAAGGGAAGCATACCGGAATGATCTACATGTGCATGTGTCAGAAGCACATAATCAATAAGGGGGGCTTCCACCGGAAGATCCGCGTTTTCAAAAGTATTGACCCCCTGCTCCATACCATAATCCACAAGAATGTGCTTGCCTGCGGCATTAAGATAATGACAGGAGCCTGTTACCTCATGATCTGCACCAATGAACATTAATTTCATATGAGTACCTCCACCCAATATTTGTAGTTGTCCGACAACTGTATATATTGTAGCATAATTTTTCTTGCAATTCCACTTTGAGCAAGATATAATTAATTAAGTGTTAGTTACTAAAGTACCAGGTGATTTGCTCACCTATAAGGTACAGGGAGGATTCTCTGGTACAGGGAGGATTCTCTGATGATTAGAATAGCGTATGTGGATGACAGTTCCATACAACAGGATTTGGTTGTTGAATGGCTCAATTACTATACCGCAACAAAGGGTGTAACTCTTAATTACACTATCTTTAACAACGGTGAAGACCTTATTGCCGATGTAGAGAATAACGGAGCTTACGATATATATATCCTTGATATTATACTTCCCGGCATTCGCGGTACCGATGTGTCGGACAAACTTAAGGAACTCGGTGCAAGCGGTCTGCAGATATTCCTTACTGCTTCCGCTGCTTTCGAAAAGAGAGTGGACGCTTTCGGTTATCTTGTAAAACCGATTCAGCCCGAACAGCTCTATGCCATGTTAGACAGGGCGATTCCTGCTATCCAAAACAAATAAATCTTTAAACAGAATTAAAAGTGTCGGTCTATACCGGCACTTTTTTTGTTTTGCTCTGAAGTTCGTAATTGAACATATATTGTTGAAGTATCCCGGCCACACCCTTGTATTTATTAAAATCAAATCCGCCCGGGTAATGCTCTTTCAATATGCTTTTAACATGGGTGTCAATGGGAAAAGCCTCCACATGATGAAGTCCGAAGAGACATACACAGTCTGCCACCTTGGGGCCTATCCCGGGATGACTCTTAAGATCCTTAACAGCCTCTTCGTAGCTTGCCCCTTTGAGGCATTCGGGCCAATTGGGATTACTGCGGGCAAAAGAGTATACATCTTTCAAATATACATCCCTGTAGCCCAGTCCCAGGCCGCTGAAATCAAAGTCGGGGCCTATGTCTTCCGGTCCCGGAAACGCTGACATTTCAAGGCCTGCTCTTTTACAAAGGGCATCTATACTCGCCTTTATCCTTTTGATATTGTTATTCTGCGATATCAGGAAGCTTACAACTACTTCCCAAAGATCCTGTTTCAGAATCCTTATACCGCTTCCCGCCTCATATGCTTCTTTCAGATATTCATCATCCGATTCGGATATCAACTTGGCAATGGCTTCATAATCCGTATCCAGATCAAAATAAGCCCTCCAGACAGCCTTCCATTCTTCTTCCTTACAATCGAGAATAAAATCATGTTCCGCTTTTTCGTGTCGGCTTATTGTAAGGATCTTGCCAAATGCGGGAATGTTGTATGTGTTTTCAGCAATCTTCTTCCATCTGAAGCACTGGCCGCTTTCCGCCACCTGATCCAGATTAAGATTATATATGGTCTTTACTATGCTCATATCACAAGGTTATAGTGTAATCGCTTGAATAAGTCTTCTTAAGATTCTCAAGACTGTTATATTGTTCGCCCATTATCCACTCTTTGGACCAGGACATGTAATATGCCCAAGGGACTTTTGATTCCTTCAGCATATCGATGTCGGGAATATATCCCACTTCCGCAAGGGCGGCCACTTTTTTATCAGTTGTTGCAGTTATGAGCTTCTCATAGTCTTCCCTGTAATCCGTGGGCTTATAACCGTCCATGTATATGTCTACGGAGATAACATCCACATAGTCATCCCCCGGATATCCCTCGCTGGTTCTGCAGTTCCATACCCATAAGAGATTGTCCAAGTGAAGTTCATTCACGTAATAATCAAACATAAGCTTATAGAGTTCGCGGGCTGTTTCGGGGCCTTTTCTTCCCCACCAGAACCATTTGCCGTCGGATTCGTGAAAAGGTCTCCAGAGAATGGGAATATTATTATCGTAGAATACTTTCAGTTCTCTTCCGATTCGTTCCATATCAGAATAAAAGGCCCTTCTCTCAGGGCTGCCCTGGATAAGAACCTTATCGGGATCGAAGTCGGTATGCTCGGCATAAAAGCTCTTATCCCTTCCTCCCAAAGGAGAAAACCAGTGAAAGGAAAGGGTAATTATTCCGTCATCGGATGACTTTGCCCAGTCAAGAGCCGTCTTCATAGTCTCCCTGTTCTCATACACTTCTGTAAGACATGCTTCTGAAGCATCCTCATAATTGATATTCGGAGAATAAGCTAACATCTCAAAACCCCGGAGTTTGGGACTTTTTCCCGTATTCTCTTCGATATATGTTATCTCCTCCATGGGGATTGTCTGAGTATGCTGACCGCTTATTATCTTTTTTCCTGCTGTCTTATTAAGATAATCCAGCAGTGCTTTCGCCTCTTTAGTCGCATTTTTGTTAACAGGAAGCTGCATATTTCACCGTCCGCTTATAATGCCTTCTTAATTGCGGCAAGAAGATCGTCATATTCTTCAAAAGCAGGATACTCCGGATAATCCTTCTTGATCTGCTCAGTAGATCTGAAAAGGAATCCCGCCTTGCTTGCCTTAATCATTGCAAGATCGTTGAAGCTGTCTCCGCTGGCTATGGTCTCATAGCCCACTGACTGAAGTGCCTTAACCGTCGACAGTTTGGAATCTTTAATTCTCATTCTGAAGTCTGTGATCTCACCGTTATCGGCAACAACAAGTTCGTTGCACATGATGGTGGGCCATCCCAGTTTCTTCATAAGAGGTGTTGCAAACTGTGTGAAAGTGTCACTGATTATGATAACCTGAGTTATCTCACGTAATGAATCCAGGAATTCTTTTGCTCCGGGAAGGGGATCGATCTTTGCGATTGTATCCTGTATCTCCTTCAGTCCCAGTCCATGCGCCTTAAGTATTCCCAGTCTCCAGTTCATAAGTTTGTTGTAGTCGGGTTCGTCCCTTGTTGTTCTCTTCAACTCCGGTATCCCGCTTGCCTCCGCAAAGGCAATCCAGATTTCGGGCACAAGTACTCCCTCAAGATCAAGACAAACTATATTCATAATCCTCCTCGCTACGGCAATCAGCCGCCTATGTTTATTTTATTGCTCTCTGTTTTCCTCAATGGTATCACTCAGAGCTTTAAGATCTTCCACTTTTGCCATTACATACTCGACATCGTGCTTCTTAACATATCTCGCCACCTTGGTCATGTCATATATGTAAGTAGCATCATATCCGCCCAGTCTTGCTCTGTGAATTTTAAGATTATCTACCGACGGATCCATTACCAGAAGCTTGTTCATCTTTTCCGGTGCTTCCAGTCCTACATTTATAGCTGTATCAAGTCTGCCCCGCTTATCATCCGGAAGGTATTTGATCAGCATCTTCTCAAGTTTCTCATATACTACGGGCTTGGCCAGATAATCATTGAATCCCATATTCATATAATTGGCCTTTGCTCCTGATACGGCATCAGCTGTAAGCGCTATGACAGGTGTCTTGTCCACCATACCTCTCTCCCTGATAATCTGGAGAGTCTGGGCTCCGTCAAGTTCCGGCATCATCTGATCCATAAAGATAACATCATACTTGTTCTTTGAACACATCATTACGCAGTCATATCCCGACTGAGCATAATCTATCTTCATCTTGGTAATATGCAGAAGGTCACCGATTACCTGAAGATTCATCTCATTATCGTCCACAACCAATATCTTGGCCTCGGGAGCATAGAGAGTGGGTATGTATTCGCTTATGTCGTCCGTCGCCCTTTCAAGCGCGTTCTCAAGAGGTCCCATAGGAACTTCACTGACAACCAATTGTTCAAGGGTTACCTCGAAGACGCTTCCCTTGCCGTATACGCTGTCGACCTTTATAGTTCCGCCCATAAGGTCCACCAGCTGCTTGGTAAGGGCAAGTCCCAGTCCCGTTCCTTCGACTCTTCTGTTCTTTGTCTCATCCAGTCTCTGGAAACTCTGGAAAAGCTTATCTATATCCTCTTCTTTGATACCGATTCCCGTATCTCTTACCTGGATTCTTATCTTCGCAAGCTTTTTATAGTCCGCATCTTTGGCTTTTTTCAGTTCTCTGTCTTCCACATCACAGAAGATGGACGTGGTTATCTGTCCTTCATTGGTATACTTTACGGCGTTGTTAATGAGATTGATCATAACCTGTTTTACTCTCATCTCATCACCGTAGAGAACCGACGGCATATCCGAAGGAACTTTAACGGTATACTCCAAGCCCTTGTCAGTGGCCTTTTTCTTGGTCATGTTGACGACATCATTAACGATCGATGCCACCTGATATTCTACAGGCACCAGGTCCATCTTACCCGACTCTATCTTGGTAAAATCAAGAATATCGTTGATGATGGACAACAATGTATTGCCGGCGCTTCTTATGTTCTTGGCATATTTCTTGGTATTTAAATCCGTGCTTTCCCTTAAGATCATCTCATCCATACCTATTATGGCATTAAGGGGCGTTCTGATCTCATGAGACATATTGGCAAGGAAACTGTCCTTTGCCTTGGTGGCAAATTCAGCCTCTTCTCTTGCCTTATCAAGTTCACCCATCGTCTTGATAAGCATGACATAGTCCGGTGTCTCAAGAGCAAATGACATACACAAAAGAGCAAGAGATGCACTGAAATATGATATGAACACATCAGGCCTTAGCAGCATCTGAATCATCATGCCGATAAATGTAAAGCCGATATAAGCCAGTACAGACGTCATCTGCTTGCCGGTAAGAAGTTTTCTGTTAACAATCAGGCAGATGATGACAATAAGTATATACAAGGCAGGAATCATATACACGATTATGTGATAGTCAATCCTGAGATAGTTGCCGTTCTCATCAAAACGGAAAATGAAAGGGAAAAATATATTCGCAATAAGAATAATCCCGTAAATAGATATAACGGTCCTGTTCAATATGACCAGTTTCTTTACACTTCTGTCTCTGCCCTTTTTATCAAGATAAGCAACAATGTACTCAAGGACAGCATATCCCGTCATACCTCCGAAGAAGAAACAAAGGGTATTCACAAGATAGTTGAACCAAAGGGGAACAGCAGACGGATAGGTATAGAAAAAAGCAGTGGTCACGTCCAATGTGGCCGCTATACCGGTATAGGCTATAACCTGCTTAAACACATTTATGCTCTTGCTGCCCGCATACTGCAGCTGCACAAATATGAATAACACTATGCAAATTACAATGCCCGCCACTTCATAATCGACATTATAAATCAACTGATCAAACATTTACCCGACTTCTCCCAATCAATTCACAACTATTCCCAATCGTTTCGTACAAAAATATTCACTAATACAAAGCACGCAGAACATCTTTTACAATATCCACCGCTTCATCATACTCAAAATTATCTATATGATCCCTTACTTCTGATATTTTCTGCTTCTGACTTATTCTGAAAGGATAATCCTGCAGTCTCTCAACAAGGCTGATGGACTTCTCATCCGCGTAGTCTTCAAGAGCTTCCACAAGTTCCTCACATATCTTTTGGGCCTGTTCGGTAGTTAGCTCCCCGGGAATGATAACCCTGTCCATTTTGCCGTAATGTTCTATATATCCGACTACACGGTCATATTCGGCAATAAGCTCTGCATTTCTGTTCTGAATAAGTGATCCGTTGTTGCCTTTTCCTGCCAGCTCAAGGGCCTCCGCAACAGTCACAAGGCTTCCCGCTCCTATCATTCTGGCATTGCCCTTTATTGCATGTGCCAGAACCGCATAGTTATCATAGTCTCCTTTTTCGAAGTACTGCATAAGTTTTTCTCTGTTTACTGCATGTGCTTCATAAAAACGCTGCAAAGCGGAAAGATATTTGAGTTCTCCTCCGGTATAACTGAATCCGGAATTTACATCAAATCCCTTTGACTTAAGATCCGTAAAATCCATAATTCCCCTCCATAACAGACTACAAACACATGTCTGCTACTTCGCACTCTTATCCTTGATAATGATCTTTCTCATTCCTTCAACCGCTACTTTAACCGACATTGAAGTATCTTCTGTCATAGGCTGTCCAAGACCTGCCTTTTCTCTTTCCTGATTCCATACCACATGGAAACAAGCACCTGCACGGCATCTTAATGCATCGGCTATTACAAAAAGAGCTGCCGACTCCATCTCAGATGCCTTAACTCCCAGTCTCTTCCATGATTCCCACTTGCTTAAGAGCTCATAGCTTACAGGGCTCTTCTCAGGACTGTGCTGTCCATAGAAGGAATCCTTATTCTGAACCACTCCCGTATGTGTTATATTGCCAAGTTCCACAGAAGCATCTCTGAGGGCCGCGGCAACATCCAGATTGGGAACGGCTGGATATTCGATGGGTGCATATTCACAGGATGTATGCTCGTATCTTATAGCTCCTGTGGCAACCACGATATCATTGGCACATACTTCAAGATCGATACCTCCGCATGTACCGCTTCTTATAAATGTATCCGCACCGAGATGGTGAAGTTCCTCTACGGCTATTGCCGTTGAAGGTCCACCTATACCTGTAGAGCAAACGCTCACTTTCTCTCCTTCAAGATAACCTGTGTATATGTTGTATTCACGATTCATTCCAATATGCTCCGATTCGCATCTTCCGGGATCTCCCACGAGGATAACGTATCTTCCCACGTCTCCTTTAACACAATGAATGTGATATTCTCTGTCCATTTCCTGCATATATATACCTCCATAAAGTTATATGACTGCACCCTAAATTATACCACACTCCCCGCCAAAATAGGATATTAAATAAGCCGCACACAGTGATATTTTAGACCCGCTCTCGCTTCGATTCCGGCGTAGCGGTACTAAGTCGGCAAAAGACGCCGACTAAGTGCCGACGCCTTCATAGAGTCTAAATTATCACTGTGTGCGACTTTATATACTTTTTTTAGGGCCCGAGTATCTCCTTTAGAATATGCCAGCCGTTTTATCACTGTCTGCGGCCAATATAAACTTAATCTTCAGCCCCGAACATCTCCTCCAGGGTGTGCCTTTACTCTGGCAGGCATGTGGGATATGTCTCTGAGTACAGAGGCCTCTTCGAGACTGTCGATTTCATCTTCAGTGGCCTCGCCTTTAATCATTCTGAAAAAGATATCGCCGTATTTAAGAGCCTCATCCTTGCTCTTTCCAATGATGATGCCAAGCATAATATCAGCCGATGCCTGTGATATGGCACAGCCGTCACCTGTAAATGCACCATCGGTTATAATTCCATTATCATCCACTTTTAACTTAAGAATTATGTCATCGCCACAGCTGGGGTTGACACCTTCAAGCTCATAGTCCGGATTCTCTATGTCATGCTTGTAATCTGGTCTCATGTTGTGTTCCGTAAGTATTTCGTTGTAAAAACTCCTATTCTCCATAGCCCATTCTTTTCCTGACAGTAGCAGCACTGTCAATCAATGCCTTTATCTCCTCTTCAGTATTATAGTACATTATGCTTGCTCTTGTTGCGGATCTTACACCAAGATGAGCAAGCAATGGCTGTGCGCAGTGATGTCCCGCTCTGACATCTATCCCGTCTGCTTCAAGTATCGCCGATACATCATGAGGATGTACATCATCTATCACAAAAGTAATTATTCCCGTATGCTCGCTTGGATTCTCCGATCCAAGTATCTTCACATGAGGGATGGCCTTAAGCCCCTCCATGGCCATAGCCGTGAGGGCTGCTTCTCTTTCTTCCATCACGTCAAAGCCGATCTTTTCAATAAAATCGATGGCTGCGGCAAGTCCTGCTGCCCCCGCGGCATTGACCGTACCCGCTTCGAATTTGTGAGGAAGCTCTGCGTATTTTGCGCCTTCTCTTGTGACCGATTCGATCATCTCACCACCCGTCAGGAAAGGAGGCATGGCATTTAAAAGCTTCTCTTTTCCGTAGAGAACTCCGATTCCCATAGGCCCAAACATCTTATGACCCGAAAATGCCAGAAAATCCGCATCCATGGCACTGACGTCAATCCCCATATGGGGTGCGCTCTGAGCCGCATCTATAACAACAACGGCACCGTAGTCATGAGCTCTCTTTATAATCTTATCGATTGGATTAACCCTACCCAGAACATTTGATACATGGCCGCAGGCTACCAGCTTTGTCTTGTCCGTTATGACTTTTTCAATGGTCTCCTCACTGACGCTTCCGTCCGCTTCGCATTCCAGATATTTGAGTTCGGCTCCGGTATTTCTTGCCACCATCTGCCAGGGAAGCATGTTGGAATGATGCTCCATTATGGACACCACGATCTCATCGCCTTTTTTTATATTGCTGAGACCGTAGCTGTATGCAACAAGATTGATACTCTCCGTAGTATTTCTGGTAAAAATAATCTCCCTTTCGGATTTGGCATTTATAAATTGCTGAACCTTTTTACGGGCATTCTCGTATATATCCGTTGCCTCCATGCTCAGGGGATAGAAGCCTCTGAGAGGATTGGCATTGTGGTTTACATAAAATCCCTTTTCTGCTTCCAGCACACATTCCGGTTTCTGGGATGTAGCCGCATTATCCAGGTATATGGTCGGTTCCTTAACAAGTAAAGGAAAGTCTTTTTTATAATCCGGCATTACAATTCCTCCGCCAAAAGTTCTTCAATCTTTTCTCTGTATTTTTCATCATCAATAAAGGGAAGAAGTCTTCCGAAATTGGCATAGGTCATGAGCCTTTCTCCCTCTTCTTTGCTGATTCCTCTGGACTCAAGATAGAAGAGCATCTCTTCATTAAGACTTCCTATGGCAGCGCCATGGTTACCCTGAACATCCTCTTCCGTACAGAGAATAAGCGGAATGGACTTGTTCACTATATCTTCTCCGAGAAGCAGAACTTTTTCATTCTCCTTGCCGGTCGAGCCTGAGGCACCTGTCTTAAAATCTATGGTCTGCCTCATTGTTTTTTCGGCGCCGTCTTTCAGTGCTCCGTCTGTCCTGATGTCACTTACGGTCTCTTTTCCCCGGTGATTGACCACATAGTTGGAGTCATGCTTCTGACCACCCTTTGTAAGATAGGCCATGTCTATATAAGCACTGCTCTTATCGCCCTTAAGCTCGATTCTGCAGTCGGTATAACAGTCACCTCTGCCGGGAAGAAGCTGAACTATATGAATCTTTCCCTCTTTGTCAACATCACCCTCTATGGAATTGATAACTCTTCCTTTGCTGTCGCCTCCGTAGACCTGAACAAGTTTAAGACTTGCTCCCGCTTTTATATTTATCTTAGAAGACAGGTTGAGAGTTCCTTCAGACGCCAGATTCATGATGACCGATCTTTCCTCTCCTTCAGCCACTTCTATATCAAAAGCCACATCTTCGGCAGTCTTCAGATCTATGAAGGAATCTTCGCTTATGGCAGCTTTCTTTATATCAGCCGGTTCATAATTAATTTCGGCATAATTCATCTTAAGCCGGTTAAAGGTATAAGCCGGTAAAATATTAGTCTTCATCAACCAATGCTTCCTTTCATTTCAAGCTTGATCAGATTGTTCATCTCAATAGCATATTCCAATGGAAGTTCTTTTGATACATTGTCCGCAAAACCGCTTACTATCAATGCTTTTGCATCTTCTTCCGTCATTCCTCTGGACATAAGATAGAATACCTCATCGTCACTTATCTTACCTATCTGGGCCTCGTGTCCCACATCTGCTCTGGGGGTACGAATATCCATTGCCGGTATTGTGTCGGAACGGGATATTGAATCCAGCATAAGTGACGAGCAGGATACCGATACCTTGCTGTCAACGGCTTCCTTTTTAACTTCCACCGAACTTCTGAAGGTGCTTATTCCGCCGCCCTTTGATATGGATCTGGTATTCATGTATGAGCTTGTGTTTTTACCCATATGAACCACTTTTGCACCGGTATCAAGATTCTGTCCCTTGCCCGCAAAAGTGATACCCGTGAACTCCATCTTGGAATTGTCTCCCTTAAGGATGGTCATGGGATAAAGATAAGATACATGGGAACCGAAAGAACCGGATACCCATTCCATCTTGCCGCCTTCTTCTATGATTGCCCTCTTGGTATTGAGGTTGTACATATTCTTGGACCAGTTCTCGATCGTGGAATATCTGAGTCTGGCATTTTTTGCAACAAAGAGTTCAACGCAGCCCGCATGAAGATTGGCTACATTATATTTTGGTGCCGAGCAGCCTTCAATAAAATGAAGGTCAGCACCTTCATCCACTATGATGAGGGTATGCTCGAACTGGCCGGCTCCCTTGGCATTAAGTCTGAAATAAGACTGAAGGGGAATCTCCACCTTAACTCCCTTGGGTACATATACAAAGGAACCGCCGGACCATACCGCTCCGTGAAGGGCAGCGAATTTGTGGTCTGTAGGCGGAACAAGATGCATAAAATGCTCCTGTATCATATCAGCATATTCACCATGAACGGCACTTTCAAGATCCGTATATATTACTCCCTGCTTGGCAACATCTTCTCTGATGTTGTGATATACAAGCTCTGAATCGTACTGAGCGCCCACACCCGCAAGAGATTTTCTCTCCGCTTCGGGAATTCCCAGTTTTTCAAATGTATCCTTTATCTCATCCGGAACCGAATCCCAGTCACCTGCCATCTTGGTATTCTTCCTGACATAGGTCACAATGTGGTCCATATCAAGGCCTTCTATGGAAGGTCCCCAGTCCGGCATTTCAAGACTGTTATATATATCCAGAGATTTGAGACGCAACTCTCTCATCCAGTCAGGATCGTTTTTCTCTTTTGAAATCTGTAAAACTATTTCTTTCGTGAGTCCTTCGTCCAGTTTGTAGGCATCTTCGTCCTCATTGCGGAAATCGTACAGACTTCTGTCTATGTCTTCTACGTATGTCTTTTCTTCCATCTGTTTTTCTCTTTACTCTTCTTTTTGTGTATAAAAGCAATAGCAAAAATCCTAAGATTCAAATTGTTCGAATCCCTGATTGTTTATCTCTTCAACAAGTTTATAATCACCCGTCTTTACAATCTTGCCTTCAACCATTACATGCACCTTGTCGACTGCCAAAGACTCAAGGATCTTAGTGCTGTGAGTAATAATGAGCAGACCGCCGTTGCAGCGCTTTCTGTATTCCTCAATACCTGCGGATACGGTTCTTACCGCATCTACGTCAAGTCCGGAATCTGTCTCGTCAAGTATTGCAAAAGAAGGCTCAAGCATAAGCAACTGGAGTATCTCTGCCTTCTTCTTTTCTCCGCCGGAGAAGCCCACGTTAAGATCTCTCTCGGCATAAGAAGGATCCATCTGCAGTACTTCCATAGTCTCTTTAAGTTTCTTCTTAAAATCCCAGAGCTTAACTCTTTCTCCCGTCTTCTGCTCAAGTGCACTTCTTATAAAGGATGAAAGTGTTATACCCGGTACTTCTATTGGGTTCTGGAAAGATAAGAACATTCCCATCTTGGCTCTGTCGTTGACAGGCTCTTCCGTTATGTCTTTTCCGTCAAAAATGATGGAACCTTCGGTAACGTCATATTTGGGGTTGCCGATAAGAGCAAAGCCGAAAGTCGACTTTCCCGTGCCGTTTGGTCCCATAAGCACATGAACTTCGCCTCTGTTAACGGCAAAGTCCACGCCGTGAAGAATCTCTGTGTCGTTTACACTGACATGCAGATTCTTTGCTTCCATTAAATATTCGCCCATAATCATATCTCCATAGTATCTTTTAATGTTTTATTATCAAGGAAACCGTTGATAAGCTCAGACAGTTCGTTCCATATAGGAAGCGAGTGACATTTGTCCGCTCTCTCGCAGGGTCCTGTTGCTTTGGATGTACAAGTAACCGGCTCAAGACTTCCTTCCGTAGTCCTCAAAATCTCCCCAAGGGTATATTCTTCAGGTTCACGAAGCAGTCTGTATCCGCCACCTTTTCCCGACGAACCTTCAACAAGTCCGTTCTTAACTAAGAGAGGCATTATATTCTCAAGATATTTCAGGGAAATATCCTGCTTCTCAGCTATCTCTTTAAGAGGTACATATTCATTATTTCCATGACCGGCTATTTCCGCCATAACGCGTAAGGCATATCTGCCTCTTGATGAAATCATCATGGTACACATCCTCCCATTCATAGTTTACGTGATTTATTCTAATTCCCATTCACCTACTATGTCAATAGGTAAATAAGATTAGATAAAAAAAGCAGGACCTGTTCCGTCGCTGTCAGCTGAAGCTGAGAGAACAAAGTCCTGCTTATTTTATATTGTTTTATCCGATTTAACCTATTCTACGCCCTGTTTAACCAGTTCGGCATGCTCTTTCTGGATCTCGGGATCGTATGAAAGAACAGGCTCAACGTCTTTTCCCTTAATCTTACGATCAACATAGTTGTTGGTAAGCTTGATTACAAGAGGTGTCAGTGACAATACACCGATAAGGTTGGGGATCATCATGAAACCGTTAAATGTATCTGAGATATCCCATGCAAGTGAAGATGTCATAACCGCACCTGAGATCATCATGATAACGAAGATGAACTTGTATACTTTTGCTCCCTTAACACCGAAGATGTATTCAACGGCCTTTGAACCGTAGTGAGACCATCCCAGTACTGTTGTGAATGCAAAGAGAAGAACGGCGATAGCCACGAACCACTCTCCGGGTCTTCCGAATACATTACCGAAAGCCTGAGCTACGAGTGTAGCGTCATTTGTTCCCTCAATCGCAAGTCCTGTCTCAAGATCGATGTATCCTGATGAAAGCACTACAACCGCTGTCATTGTACATACAATGATTGTATCCGCAAATACTTCGAATATTCCCCAAAGACCCTGCTTTACAGGCTCCTTAACGTTGGAATTGGAATGAACCATTACCGAAGAACCAAGTCCTGCTTCGTTAGAGAATACACCTCTCTTACATCCGGCCTTAACAACTTCCTTGAAGGCAACGCCGAGTGCACCGCCGGCTACAGCCTTGATACCGAATGCGAACTTGAAGATTGAAGCAAATATTGCACCGATGCTGCTGATATGAACAAACATAATGATAAGAGCTCCGACAACATAGATCACTGCCATAAAAGGAACAACTCTTTCAGCAAAGGCTGCGATCCTCTTCAATCCACCGAGGATGATGAATCCTCCGATTATCATAAGTACAAGTCCGATTACCCAGTTAACAACGGATACACCTGCAAATAAAGGTGCATCAACCCCCTTGAAGAAAGCTGATTCGATGTTAAGTGTAATCTTGTTGATCTGGCCCATGTTACCGATACCGAATGATGCAAGTATTGCAAATACCGCAAACAATGCTGCCAAAAATCTTCCTATACCCTTACAGTTCTTATATGAACCAAGTCCGTCGCGAAGGTAGTACATTGCTCCGCCGGACCACTCGTTCTCGGAATTACGTCTTCTGAAATATATACCGAGGATATTCTCGGAATAGTTGGTCATCATACCGAGTATGGCTGCGATCCACATCCAGAATACCGCTCCCGGTCCACCTACAACTATAGCAGCTGCAACACCGGCGATATTACCTGTACCGATGGTTGCTGCAAGTGCAGTACAAAGTGCCTGGAACTGTGATACGGCTCCCTCTTCCGATTTGTTATGTGAGTCCTTGTGAAAAACCGCTCCGATGGTCTTTCTCCACCAGTGGCCCACATGTGTCAGCTGAAAACATTTGGTGATTGCTGTACAAACAACACCTGTTCCCAGCAGGAGGATAAGGCCGAACCATCCCCACGCGAAACTGTTGAGTGTGTCATTGACATTAGTCAATCCTGTTACAAAATTCTCCATTTTTACGTCTCCTGTCCTTTTGCCTGAGAGATCGATACAGACATCATCCGCATCTTACACCTTCGGCGCCCTCTTAAAAAATAAGCCGGATACCATTAGGTACCCGGCTTTGGGTCTCTCCAGTTAATTTCTTAAAAGAGTATATCATATGTGTATTATTGTATGCAATAGTACATTGCTAAAAATTTTATTCTCCACCCTTACAGCAGATGATCCATGGTGCCGGCTGATTGTCATAGGTATGACGGCTGGTTACCTTGGATACGGATACCTGTATAATCTCCGGATCCGAGAATCCCATTTCCTTGCAAAGCTTTGGCATTGAAGCTGCCACAACAAAATCAAGAGTATATATAACAAATTCCATTCTGGGATTGATCTTAAGCATATACTCCATCTCCTGCTCCATACTTGCAGATGCAACAAGCATTGTTACATCGGGAACAGGCAGACCTTTCATGGCTTCTTCATCCACATGATCGATTATTGTTACATTGTTGAGACCGAACTGCTCCACATTGTCTTCCAGAGCTCTTCTGTCGCCGTTGTTGTATTCCACGGCTATGACCGTACCTTCACCGTCAAGGATAGCCGCTTCAACAGCTATGGACTCACTTGATATGGTACATATATTCTTGCCTTCCTCGATTTTCATCTTGGACAAGATTATGGCCCTTATCTCGGAACCCACATATTTTACCGTACCTTTTGCCAGCACACTGTTGTCCATACCGAACTTCACCGTAGATCTGGCATTGGCATTGAGTATGAGCATTCCCGCAGAAGCATTGATGCCTCTGTCAATCATTTCAGCCACCTTGTTGCACTTTATCTCGCCCTTGGGCTCGCTGCCCTCATTGTATATAACATCGCAGTCTCCAAGGCCCGCATTGTACATACGATAAAAAATATCGGGATGACCAGCCTCGGTGAATACAAGAACGCATCTGTGAGCTTCCACCGCCGGAATGATATTCTTGTTCTTCCTGGTGATATCCAGTATCTTGACATGCTCCAGATCCACTTCCGTATTATCGGAAAAATACTGAAGCCATGATATTATACTTCCGTTATTAAACAGTCTGCTCTCCATATAACAACCCCCTATCTTTCACACTTATACAGAAGTTCTTCCCAACGTCTGTCTACTTCCTCCTGGAACTGAACTATAAGATCTTCATTGCCCGGCTTAAAGAGATGTTTGAATCTGCCCTGAAGTCTTAAGAATTCCTCAATGGGAAGCTTCTTCTTGGGCTCATAAGTAAGAGTCCACTTGCCATGATCCACTTCAAACATAGGCCAGTAACATGTATCGATAGCCATCTGGCAAACCTGCATGATATCAGCCATCTCATATCTCCAGCCTCTGGGACATGGTGTAAGCAGGTTCAGAAAACTTGCTCCCTCAGTGTATATAGCCTTTTCAGACTTAAGGTGAATATCCTTGAAATCTCTGGTAAATGTAGACTGAGCCACATATGCAACATCATGATCGGCAATAATGGACGTAAGATCTTTTCTGCTCTGCATCTTACCTACAGACACCTTACCGACAGGTGTTGTGGTGGTATCCGCGAATCTGGGTGTTGCCGAAGACCTCTGAATACCGGTATTCATGTAAGCGCCGTTGTCATAGCATACATATACCATGTCATGGCCTCTCTCCATGGCTCCCGATAAGGACTGGAATCCTATATCATATGTTCCGCCGTCACCGCCGAAGGTAATAAATTTGAAATTGGCATCTTCGGGAAGTCTTCCTCTCTTTTTAAGAGCCTTATATGCAGCTTCGACACCGCTCAAAGTAGCTCCCGCATTTTCAAATGCATTGTGAATATAAGAATCTTCCCAAGCTGTATAGGGATACATGAAGGAAGATACCTCCAGACATCCCGTTGCATTACCTATAACGGCATAATCACCTTCATGAAGTGCTCTGAGTACCGCACGCACACCGATGGTCGCTCCACAGCCTGCACACATACGATGACCCGGGGCAAGACGTTCCGGCTTGTTCATTACTTCTTTAAGATTATAACTGCTCATTTCCTTCTCGCCCCCGTGCTATCTTAATCCAATATATCTGTGTTGCTCGTATTTTGTGCCATTCTCTGCACAATCTTCCAGCTCGCCGAATATCTCATATACATGATCAACGGTAAAGTCTCTTCCTGCCAGACCGTATGTATAACAGATGGTCTCTATCATTATCTTCTCTCTGTAGAGTCCCGCCTGTACCTCACTGGCAAGAGGTCCGCCATGACCGTTGTAGCTCTCTGTTCTGTCCATAATGGCTGCAGCCTTGCAGTTCTTAAGAGCCTTTGCTATCTCTTCCGCGGGGAAAGGTCTGAAGACTCTGAGTTTCAGAACACCGACCTTTTTGCCCTGAGCACGCAGATCATCAACAGCCTGCTTGGCCGTTCCTGCCGCAGATCCCATAATAAGCATTATATAGTCTGCATCTTCGGTTCTGTATTCTTCAAAAAGTTCGAAGCCTCTTCCGCTGAGTTCCTTGTATTTCTTAGCGACCTCGATAATAACATCTTTGGATGCTTCAAGAGCAAGTTCCTGATTTCTCCTTGCTTCCATAGCATAATTACTTACGGAATAAGGACCCACTGCCATGGGATTACCGGGGTTAAGAAGATATTCTTCCGGTCTGTATGTACCCACAAAATCCTTAACTTCCTTATCCTCAAGAAGCTCAATATTCATCACCGCGTGACTGGTGATAAAACCGTCCTGGCATATCATAACAGGCAGATGAACTCTCGGGTCCTCTGCTATGGGATAGGCCTGTATAAAATTGTCATAGGCTTCCTGATTACTCTCCGCATAGATCTGAATCCAGCCCGTATCTCTTGCTCCCATTGCATCGGAATGGTCACAGTTGATATTGATGGGACCCGATAAGGTTCTGTTGACAAGAGCCAGTACCACAGGCATTCTGTTGGATGCCGCAAGTAAAAGTTCTTCCCACATCAGGGCCAGACCACAGGAAGATGTGGCTGTAAGACTGCGCGCCCCCGCTGCTTCGGCACCGATGGTGGCACTCATTGATGAATGTTCACTCTCCACAGGAATGAACTCTGTATCTATCTCCCCATTTGCTATATATGTGGATACCATCTGAGGTATCTCGGTAGACGGCGTGATGGGGAAAGCCGGCATTACATCCGGATTAATCTGCTTAATTGCGTAGGCAACTGCTTCGTTGCCTGACATACGATCTTTCTTAGCCATGACACTCTCCTCTACAAAGCATGGGGCTGCTGTCCTTCCACCATAGTGATGGCAGAAAAAGGACATGCCTTAACACATATTCCACAACCCTTGCAATGATCATAATCAAAATCTTCTCTTCTGGAATCCTTAACGGGTATTGCCCCGTCAGGACATACCGGTGCACAGAGAAGGCACTGCTTGCACTTCTCTTTATCAAATACCGGTGTATTGGTTCTCCACTCTCCCGTATTGAAGAGTTTTGAAGTACCGCCTGCGAAGATTTTCAATCCCTCTGTAAGTTCTTCATGAGGAGACTGCTCACTGATCTTATTTATATCGGTTCTCATAGTCCTGCTCCTTCCGTCAAAGCATCAAAGGTCATATTGAGAGCCTTCATATTGCCCTCGATAACCTCCGGTTTTTTGGCAAATTTGTGTTCATAGGATGCCTGCATCTCACTTATGAACTCATCCCTTTCCATTACTTTGCTTACTGCCACTGCAGCCGCAAGCATTGGAGAATTGGGGAAGTATTTGCCCAATGCTTCCACTGATATCTTACGGGCGTCCACAGTATATACTCTGCCTGTGTAGCCCTTAAGAAGAGGTCTGATCTCATCAGCACTCTTAGGAGTATTAACTATTATCGCTCCTTCCTCCTTAAGACCTGACGTCACGTCAACCGATGTCAAAAGAGACTCATCGACCACGACTACCAGATCGGGGGTATAAATATTGGAATGAACTCTTATTTCGTCCTTACTGATTCTGTTAAAAGCAGTAATGGGCGCGCCCATTCTCTCCGGACCATATTCGGGAAATCCCTGTACATATGCTCCGGTCTTAAAGCAGACATCGGCCAAAAGAAGTGCCGCTGTCTTGGCGCCCTGACCTCCACGGCCATGCCACCTGATCTCAATTCCATTGCCTTGCATTTTTATCCACACTCCTGCAAAAACTTCTATATCAAGAACTCTCTTTTGTTCTGAAATCTTTTTCCAGATTAAGAAGAGTTCTTATAGGTATACTTAATGTCGGGCTCATGCCAAACAAGAGCTTGGCAATCGCAATAAAGAAAAACAGAACCGCAACAGGAATCACACAGGACGTTACGATGAGAATCGCTATGGCGTCCACCATGCTGCTTAACACATTCTCAAGTTTTTCTCTTATCTCGATATAATTGACGCTTACCGTTTCCTTAACATTATCCACAATACCGCTTGCGGTATCCGTGGTTGTCTTCTTTATCTTATCCCAAAAAGACATATCCTCTGTCTCAGTTTCGGAATCCTTGTCCGATTCGGATATCTCCTCTGTCTCTTCTTCCTCTGCCTGTCCGGTCATCTCTTCCGCCGCTCTGGCTGCGGCATCTATGGTCTTATTATAATCATATGCCTGCTCAATCTTGCTTGATATAAAAGCACTCAGAGGAATGATAAGCGCAATCACAATGGCAAAAGCCACCAGCTTGGCTGCTATGATCTTCAGTCTTTCTCCCCAAAGTTTATAACTTAAGAGCCATATCAGACAAGCTAAAGGAATAAGGGCCTTAAAAGCAACCATTCCAACTATGGTCAGAAGATATTTCTCCAGATATATAACACAGAGAATAAGCACAAAGTATCCACTGAGATCCGCAAGTTTCTCAGCGATTGGGGTTCCTATGTCTCCGGGGATAACGGTGATCGCCGCCGATGTGGCAAAAGACGCACCTGTAAGCATTATAACGTTATCTCTTTTTTCATCAAGACTCTTAACCACACCGCTGTAAGTGGACTCATTGGAAGCCCAATTGCCAAGCAGGGTAAAAGACAATATTGCGATAATAATAGGAATCGCTATCTTCAATACCAGTATTAGAGTCTTTTTGCTTTGTTCATCCATATTAAAGCCGTTTTCCACTTTAACCTCCCGGATTACTGCCTTCTAAGCCATCTTTCTATTATAACATCTATAGGTTCCGGCTTACCGAAATAGAAGCCCTGTATCTGTTCACATTTGATCTTACGAAGGAATTCTACCTGTTCTTCCGTCTCTACACCCTCACAGATTGCGTGAATGCCCAGTTCTTTTGCCATATCTACCATAAGTCTGACAATGGCTCTTGATCTGTCACTGAAGTTCTTCATGAAGCCCATATCAATCTTAATCTCGTCAAATTCAAAGTCTCTGAGAGTACTGAGCGAAGAGTAACCGCTTCCGAAATCGTCCATAAGAACTTCGAATCCCTCCTGACGGAATTTTGCTATCTCCGCCTTCACATGATCCGGATCGAACATAACGCTGGACTCTGTAACCTCAACTCTGAGAAGACTTCTTGATACACCGTGTTTTTCAACGATGTTTACCAGTTCCTTTGAAGGCTCCGTAGCAAGGAAATCTGTTCTTGATACATTGAAAGATATCGGATAAGGCTTAAGTCCCTCCTCCTGTACACGCATAATATCCTTAACAGCCTGTTCCACAATGAATCTGTCCACCTTGTAGGTAAGACTGTAGTCTTCCAGCACAGGAATAAATACGGAAGGAGATATAAAGCCAACCTCCGGATCAATCCATCTTGCAAGTACTTCAAAGCCCCTCAGGCTTCCGTCCTCAGTACTTACCTTGGGCTGGTAATAAGCCTTGATATGTCCCGAGTTAATGGCCTTATCAAGATTCTCTATGAGGAAATCCCTCATATCGATCTCATCGATCATCTCTTCCTTGAAGTAAGTGTATCTTGAGCCAATCCTCTTCTTGTCATAGTCGCAGGCTATTCTTGCATTGTCGCAGGCCTGACTGTGGTTAATGGGTTTGCCGGATATATATTTATAAATACCTGCTCGAACGGATATGTTTCTTCCGTTGCCGACTTTTTCCACCTCTCCAAAGACATTGGCAAGTTTATCTTCCAATCCGTCTGTCTTGCTGACAGCGTAGAATCTGTCCTCTCCGAATCTTGAGCAGTTATCTTTTCCGAATATGGATTCAATGATGGCGCCAAAAGACTTAATCATATTGTCACCTTCCTGAAGACCGTATCTGGAATTAAATATCTTCAGTCCGTTGAGGTTAAAGGCGATAATCGAAGGATCCCCTTCTCCTCTGAATATCGGATTGTCCTTAGTATTAAGCAGTTCCAGGAAATAAGACATGGAAGGAAGGCCAGTGAAGGTATCGTATTGAGCTTCATAAGCCGACACTAGTGTCTTAAGCAGTTCTCTGTCTTCTTCGTTCTGGAAGATAGGACTGTAGGCATCAATATTCTTGATACTTCCCGTCTTGGTTCTGACTCTGTAGGTGTCTCTGTCGGAGAACTTGTCTCTGTACATTCTCTCATCCGCCACCTTGGCCAAATCCACAAGAGTCTGACCAGGAAAATCTCTTCTGGCGGCACTTCCCCATGATACGGTCAGTTTCTCGGAGTAAGTTCCCCTCCAGTTATCAAAAGCCAGTTCTATCGCATTTTCAAGATTATCGAACTGTTCCTTGCTTGCTTTGATAATGGCGACGAATTCATCGCCGGCAATTCTGTATATATCACCGTATTTACCGAATACTCTGTCCAGACAGCGACCCACACCCTTTATGGCTTCGTCACCGGCCGCATGTCCTTTTTTCTCATTGAGAGTCTTCAATCCATCCATATCAAAACTGATAAGAATGATGTCCTCATCCAGAGATTCTTTGAGCAGACGCTCATAATCCTCGTCATATGATCTTCTGTTATAGAGTCCCGTCATGGAATCTCTGTAAGCCATATCATCAAGAATCTTCCTCTGTCTGTTTCTCCACATATATAAGATAACGAGCAGACCGATAATAACAAGCACCGAGCCCGTTACAATAAGTATGGGAATAAGGTGTTCCTTAATAAAACGTGAAAAAGAAACCGTATATACTTCTTCCGTATGCATAAGCAACGAATCAAGAATTCTGTTGGATCCGTATTCCGTAATGGCACGGTTGACGATGGCAACAGCTATTGCATTCTCTCTTGTGGTGGCAATACTTAAGCCTACCGACTCATCAAGTTCGTTAAACTCAATGTTGAAGAAGTCTTTATCATATATGTTGGATTCGTAGGCGTTGATAACCGTAGCATCCACTTTTCCCTTACTTACGGCACGTATGCAGGCCCTTCCGTCAGCGAAAAGTTCTTTGGGGTTTTCGTCAAAATATGTGTATATATACAAGGGCTGTATAGGACTTCTGTCGGATACCGCAAAAATCGAATTATCGTTGATCTTGCCGCCTCTTCTGGTTACGAGATCCATCTTTACGGACGCCAGGGGCGAACTCTGAAGTATTCCCGACTGCTCGGAATACCAGTAGCCGTCATATACGGGTCCGATCATGTCTATTCTTCCTTTGAGAAGATCTTCAAGCATGCCGTTGTAGGTAGGATATGGAACATAGGTGACGGACTCTACTCCCGGAATATCAAAGGCTGCATCGAGAACATCCATAAAAAGACCTCTGGCCGTACCTTCATGCTGGTCGGAATATGGAGCATAATTATCAATATATCCCACAGTGATATTGGAATGTTCCCTTATCCACATGGTCTCGTCCGGAGTGAGATTGTCTCTTACCGAAGTCTCGGAAAAATATTTTTTACTAAGATCTGCTTTGAAGAAAGGATTGGAAATATCAATAAGATTCTGAGCTTTTACCAGATCTTCCATAAGATCCGTTCTGTCCTTGGCCACGATAAGATAACTGTCGGCCGAACCGAGTCTTGCCACAGGAACAAGGCCGGATTCGCTGTCAACCTGCTCCTCCACATCTACGGTCGCATCCACATTGTAAGACTCAAAATCCTTATATCTCTCGCTGCTGTAATCATATTCAACTATTTCTATTCCATAGTTATGCTCTTTTTCCCAAGCCTTCAGATACTCGGCAGCCTGGCTTCTCTTTCCTACGCTTACGGTCATGCCCTCAAAAGAGCCTTCGTCCATGAATTTTTCTTTATCTTTCTCATGAACATATATAGAATATGTCTTGTTCATAAGAGGCTGCTCGGAATAATTGACCAGAGACGCTCTCTCATCTGTGTATGACACATCGGCCATAATATCAATCTCACCGGACACGACCATGTCATAGAGATCTTCATATTCGCCGTATACATACTCATACTCCCAGCCTGCATATCCTGCTATGGCCTGAAGATAGTCATATGCATAGCCGTACTTTACCGAATCTTCACCTTCGCCTTCCTGGAAATTTTCTTTTTCCATATAGCCGAGTCTGACCTTCTTTACAACTTTAGCCTCAGGTGCCGCTTCGGTGCTCTCTTCAACGGTCTCCTCTTCTATTTCGCTCGCATGGATATATACATCAGAAAAAGGCGCACATAATAATATGAGCACCAACAGAAATGCCGTATGTGTGGATATAGTGCCAATAAAGTCCCTGATCTTATTTAGCATTAATCCGTCCCTCTTGCAGAACTAACTGCACATATACTATACATGAATAGGGATTGACCCTATTAGTATCATTATAATATCCGGGGGATATTATCTCAATGGAATATAATGGTAGTTTTTTATCAATTTATTGTAAAATATTCAGTTTCTTCCCTTCTTCCGTAAGAATTACTTTCTCCTTGGGAAGGAATCTTATAAGTGAACGCTCCAGGCCTTCCGGATCTACCGGCTTTGAAATATAATGGTCGAATCCTCCCGAAAGATACATCTCCTTCATTCCGGCTGAAGCATTGGCAGTCATCATGACAATCGGTGTATCCTTATTCAGACCTTCCCGGTCTTCTCTTATAAGTCTGAAGGCTTCAAGTCCGTCCATTCCGGGCATCATATGATCCATATATACGATATCGTATTTGGTCTTTCTGCACATTTCCACAGATTCTCTTCCGGAATGAGCTTCTTCAACATTTATCTGAGTTCTCTTGGTAAGGCCCTTGAATATAAGTATGTTGACCACAGTATCATCAACAACAAGCACCTTTGCATCCGGAGCTTTGAGAAGTTCTTTGTATTCATACTTACCGTTTGTCTCCATGCCAAAGGAATCAGACACATTTCCAAGAGGAGTCCAATTCTCAACCCTCTGTCTGATAGCAAAAGAAAAAGTCGATCCTACGCCGTAGGCACTTGAAACTTCCAGCTTTGAATCCATAAGATGAAGAATCTTTTGGGTAATGGACAGCCCCAGTCCGGTTCCTTCTATGTTGCGGTTCCTGATTTCATCAGCTCTTTCATAGGGCACAAAGAGTCTGTCCATATCCTCTTTCTTCATGCCTATACCCGTATCTTCAACATCGACTTTTATCAGGATATTGAATGCATCTTCTTTTTCATAGCTGATATTAAGAGTCACACTGCCCTTATCCGTATATTTAACGGCATTGATAAGCAGGTTAGACAATATCTGTCTTGTTCGTTTTTCATCACCGTAGAGACCTCTCGGCATATCCTCTGCAATATTCTGAACAAACTCTAAGCCCTTATCTTCGGTTCTGAGTTTGACCACGTTAATAAGACCTGCAAGCATACTGCCAAAATCGTAGCTTACAAGTACCAGATCCATCTTACCCGCTTCAATCTTGGAGAGGTCAAGAAGATCGTTAATAAGCCCCATCAGAGCATTGCCGGAATTCTTGATATCCATGGCGTAATTCCGGATATTGTCCTCAGCGGTCTCTCGCAAGATCATCTCATCAAAGCCCAGAATTCCGTTAATAGGTGTCCTGAGTTCATGAGACACATTAGCAAGGAATTCCGTCTTTGCAGCATTGGCTTCATCCGCGCGCTTAGCCATTTCTTCCGATCTCTTGGTTGCTCTTTTAAGCTTACGGATAAATTCCTGATTAACCGTATCATCCGAAAGATGGATTACATATCCTAAAAGCTTCTTACCCGAATGGGTATAGAAAGGCCTTACAGCAACTTTAATGTCTCTGCCGTTTCTCTGATAATACTTGGCATTGACTTCATGTCTCGTACTGGCTGATATCCATGCTCCGAATTCATGTCTGAGATAAGGATCGTTTACGTTGGTATCGATGGAAAGATCCGCAAGTTCCGGGAAGAAAACCCTCGCAATATCATCACAGGTTATGAATTTTCTCTTGGCATCCAGAATGACATATCCGTGATCGCTGTCCTGAGACAGGGAATAGGTAATATTCTCCTGTACATTAAAGAGATTGATTCTTCTGAGAATAATCAGAACGATTACTTCAAATACAACATATCCGAAAGGCATAAGATCAATCTTAAGGCCTACTGCTCTCTCAATGAAATATATCAAAGCAATTAAAAGTTCGGCCCCTCCCAGCATGGAGGTGTATATCCACGACACTTTCTTTCTGTTGTTTATGGAATATATGACAATTGAGAAAGACAGGATCATATACAGAATGATCATGAAGAGATAGAAAACATGATGTGGTCCGTATTCTTTCTCAAGATATGCAAAGCCATTCTCTCTGATAAGCTTATATGCGGAATAATGCCACTTATTGTACTGAATAGACCATACCACGCCCGTGATCTCAATGTTTGCCAGCATAAGCGGAACATAGCACCAGTGAGGAACCCTGATATTACATATGTCGCAGAGACACCTTATGGTAAAAAGCGTCAAAAAAGTACCACCGACATAGGTAAGCTTTGTTCCAAGCAAAGCTTCGTTAACATTGGTAGATACGCTCACGAAATAGTACCCTGCGCAAGAT
This sequence comes from uncultured Lachnospiraceae bacterium, assembly GCA_902779505.1. Taxonomy (GTDB): domain Bacteria; phylum Bacillota; class Clostridia; order Lachnospirales; family Lachnospiraceae; genus Colinaster. The sequence continues at coordinate 12,043 of CACZBZ010000010.1, read as the reverse complement.
ATGATCGTGGTAGAAAACATAAGCACATAGTACGTTGATTTCTGATATTCGGTTACAACCAGCAAAGCCCAAAGTGTCAAAGCAGCCACAAGGGTTGCCACAAGGTATGCGACGCTTACTGCCATAATTCTCCTATCGTGGAACTGTTGTTAATTTCTTTTATAATAATGCTATACGCATTCTATCCTTACATTGTACTACATTATTGTCAAACTCTCAATTCTTCCAAAGAGCTCGAAAGCCTTCATACTGCCACAGTCCGACACTGTTATCCATGGCTTCTTTTTTGAGCTTGAAGAAATAGTTTTTGTACTTAACATTAGGTTCATATACCACGTCTATGGCATAGCCGTCTTTAATCATAATCGCATTAAGCATATTTTCCTCAGGGGAATCCGTCGTATTCTTCAGCCAGATATATGCCAGTGTTCTGCCGTATTGATCAAGAGGCTCTTCATCATATTCGATGTAAAGAGTATCCAATCCTTCAAGAAGCGCTTTCATATGGTCGCATGCCATAACTCCGTATTCGTTGTTTCTTGATTCGTCTGCCGCCACAGATTCCGGTGTGTTGATACCGATCAGTCTGACCTTTTTTTCTTCTCCGTCAATCGAGAGGCGTAAAGTATCACCATCCACAATCTTAAGAAGGGTAACTTCTTCCAGATTATTTTCCGCCTCAGCCGACTCCGGTGCAAGAGTATTCGGTTCAATAGTCCCCGGTATATAATTGAAGGCTCCGATAACTGCCGCAATGATAATAACTGCCGCAGCTATGGGACCACTGTATTTCTTGTTCATATATTAAAGCTCCACACGCGGATAATTACATTTCCATTACAAGCTTGTCGAAAGGTATCAGTATCTCAATGTAGCTTGATGCATAAGGTCCGAATTCATAGGGAGGAAATGCATATATAACACCCTCATCCGACAGGAAGATATTAGTGCTGTCCACAGTGACGTATTCCACGATTTCCGAATGCAGCTTGTCTGTATCTTCAATATAATCCGAATAGAAAGGACTGTTTTCTCCCTCTTTTTTGCAGAGCTCAACAGCGGCTGCTGCCACCGCTTCCTTGAAGACAAGTTCCCCGCCCTTGTAGAGCTCCTCAAAAGTAACCTTCTCTCCGCTTTTTACATCAAAAAGGTACTGGCTTCTCTTGGGATATCCGTGTGCACCGCCGGTATACCAATATCCTCCCATATTAACGGCAAGGATATTGCTGCCCACCATAAACACTCTATCAACAGTACGGTCATCGGTCTCCGCATAAGGAGCCTCTTCCAGATGTCTTTCACAGTCGCCTTCAAGAACAGAAGCTGAATTAATGTAAAAATTTTCATTGGCGTTCTTATCTTCTTCTGTGAGAAATTCATTGATTTTCTTTCTCGAAGCGTCGGTCAGCCCATTAATTTCAGCATTTCCGTTAAGGGTAAACTTTTCTGAATAGTAGCCCGCGTAGAGCTGATTGCATTTATCACATATCCAGTTCTTTCCCTTACCGGTAATGGTGCCGTATTTTACGAATTCCATTTCGGATATGACAATTCCCGTGTCTTCATTTCTGAAGCCGTCTTCCGAAGCGCTGCATCTGAACCAATCAATTGTTTTGCCGTTGGAATCGGGATAATAAATATCGCCGTTTATAAATGCAGCATCCGTTATACCCATTGTTATCTCACTCATGCCTGCCTGTTTCTTGGCACTGTAGAGTTCCGTAGTTGTCTCGTCCCACTGATTGTATTCAAAGACATGATTGTCCGGATTCTCGAATTCATCGCTGTAGTCAACCGCATAATAGAAGACATTGTCCGTAAGTCCGAAAACCGTGTCTGCGGTATCTATTATTACCATGTCCTCTCCCGTAGAGAGATTATAGCTGTGCAGAGTCTCTTTTGCCGTATGTTCTTCCGCATAATTTCCATAGAAGAGATGCTCTGAATCATTGCCATAGAAAAATGAATCTTTGCCTTTCATTCCCTCTATCTCGGTTCTGTTGCCATCGGGGTAAAGCAAGAACCAGTTGTTATCATTATCCTTAGCAACTATGAATCCATTTTCCTCAAGCAGTCTTGTATATGATCTGTCACAATAAGCTCTTGTAGCCCCATGTTTAAATGTCATCAGTGTCAGATCTCTGTTGGATGACAGGAATGCATCAATATTACTGCTGTCTTCCTGTCTCAAAGTTGCCGATGCGTAATCATCTATATCATATATTTCTTCTACTTTTTTGCTGTTATCCGCCTCATAATAGTCCTCGCGGCTAATATAAAGTTTTCCTTCAAAGGAATCGATTGAAGACACATATCCCCCCTCAGTCATAAGAGAAGAATAAGCTCCGTTCTTCGGATTGAAAATATCCACATGATATGTATAATCAGTGTAATCAAAGTGGGTAGCAATAATGAGCCCTTTAAAATATGTCACAGGTGTCAGTTCTTCCAAACTTATGCCTTCCCCGATTGAGCTTTCTTTAACCAATTTTATCCAATCGAGACTTTCCAAGCCCCCTTCTTCATCAACCAATATAATCTCATCACTGTAATAGCCGGTGAGAAGACTCTTCTCCCCGCTTTCTTCCTGAATGTCGCTATCTTCTTCCATTATTTCCTGCGCTTCCACAGCCTCAGCTGTTTCTTCCGCCGGAGTTGCAGCTGCAGTTGCTTCCTCGGTCTCTTTGCCACAGGCTGCTGCCATCGCAAGACATCCTATGGTCATAGCAATCAGACATAATCTCTTTTTCATAATATTCCTCACTTTTTTAATATCTGTTATGCACTTTTTCCGCAAAGCACATCATCTCAGGCACTTCAAGCACCTGTTTATCGTCAAGTATTACCCTGCCCTTAATCTTGCCGAAGACCTGATGCTGGTCGCTGCAGATAAGCTTGATGTCTATCTTGGCTGCTCTGTCCAGTACAGGCTCGAATTCCATTTCAAATCTTCCGTCACTTGAAGAGAATCTCCAGGACTTCATATATTCCGGACTGTCCATATCTTTCAGATCATTGTCATTCGGTATTTCAAATCTGACGTCGTTTATCTTATGAGCTTTACCGTCATAGAAGATTACATTCTCGCTTGCTGCTTCGGTATTACCAAAGCCGTAGCCGATGTTAAAACCAAAAGCATGTCCGTCAATATCACAGTTACCGCTGCCCCAGTACCAGGTATTATCGTAAGTCCATACTCCTCTTCCCCAATCCAGTGTGCCAAAGTCCGTCTCGGGAGAGAATGTATATGTTGCTCCGTCATAGCTCACGCTTCCCGACGCCCTCATACAATTTATCTTCTGGTTGTAATAAAAGGCATGCTTTTTGTCCCAGGGCGTTGCAATCACCATACTGTCCATAGAGGGCTGTTCAAGTACTATGTCGGCGTGCAGTGCCTTTCCTTCGTAAAAATTGTCAAAGTCACATCTGATATGACGACACTTTTTACCATCTATCGTTTCTATCTTAAAACTCATATCGAGTCTTTTATCTTTGTAAAACACATCGCCTTCGGAAGACGTCTCCGGCATGTGAAGTTTTCCCATGGGAAAAACATTGAGAATTGTCTCTGTATGCTCATGGGGTTTGCCTTTGAATATCAGCAACGACGCAGACTGAAGCCCTATATATCCGTCATCGGATATGGTAAATGCAACTGCAAAATCCTTATTGAGGATCATGTAATAATCCCATTCCTTAATACGGAATGTCGGCGCCTTAATGTCTTTTCTACGGTATCTCTGAAGCTGAGATCTTGACCATCCCGGTTCTTTTATCTCTCCGTCTTTTCCAAGCAGATTCTGCTCTGTTATAACTTCATGATTGCGACCTGACCCCATATGTATTCCTCCCATTTACAAAAGAACGAGTGCAACTTATTGTCGCACTCGTCAATAGTTTCTTTACAATCTACAGATGAGTCTTCTCAAGCTCTGCTCTTATAACCACTGTAGTTCCGACACCTTTTTCGCTGGAAATATCAATTGATCCGCCCATCATCTCGATTACGGCCTTGGCAATTGTAAGTCCGACTCCTGTGCCCTGGATACCCGACTCGGTGGTTGACCTTTCTCTCTCAAAAGGTTCAAAGGCTTTGGCAATGGTCTCTTTGTCCATTCCTATACCCTTGTCTTCCACGGTTATCTTCACGGCAATTGCATCATCTCTTTTACATGCCTCTTCTTCGTGAATGACTCTGACAGGAAGGCCCTTATCGGAATAGTTGATGGCATTCTCTATAACAGCCATAACAACCGAATGCAGCATCTTAATATCAACACAATAGGTTCCGCTGTTAAAATGTTCCTCGAACTCAATGGGAATGCCCTTGAGTCTTGCATACTGCTTAGCGTCCTCTTTGATCTCTCTGATTGCCACATTCATATCACGAGGCAGAGATCTGAGTTCTCTCTTACCGTTTTTAACCTGACTGGCTGTAAGAAGATTGTCTATCATATTAAGAAGCAGATCGGATTCCTGACGGATAACTGTCGTGCGCTCCTTTACAAGCACGTCATCGCAATCTCTCTCAATAAGGTGAGCATAGCCCACTATACTGTTGAGTGGAGTCCTCATCTCATGAGACATATTCTGAAGGAAGATATCCCTGACCTTACTTGCAGAAGAAGCATCCGCAAGTGATGCCGTAAGCAATTTGTTACGCGTCATGGTCTCTTCAATCTCTCGTCCTATATCTTCAAAACCCACAACGGCTTTTGTGTGATCACCGTCTATCCTTCTGGCTTCCATCTGGAAATACAGAGTCTTGCCGTCTTTTTCGGCTTCGTATTTGAAGCAGTAAACCTCTCTGGTGCGAAGTTTCTCTTTAAGATTGTCGCAGTTTACTTCGCCCAAAAACTTCTCTTTCTGATATCCCTCAAGTATCCTGTCGGCATAGGCTCTGGCATACCATTCGAGATTATGCTTTTCGCGATATACCTCACTCATATAACTGGCAACTCTGTTGCCTATCTCTAGGAATCTTACGTCTCCGGTATCCAAATCGGTATAATATACTGCATTATATTTCTTGGAAAGGGTTCTTATAATCTTGTCATCCGAATTGTACTGCTTCTCTACCTCTATCACATAATCGGCAAGTGATCTGGCCTGTTTGCCTGTAAACATAGAAATCAACACAACAACCGCAAATGTAAATAAAGCAAGTCCAAGCACAGTCCATTTAAGGAAAGTTGTTGAAACACCGTCATTTAAGGACAGGACAAAAACCACCAGACCATACGCAAGAGCAAGTCCTGCCAGCATAGGTGCCAATAATCTTAACAGTCTTATGGTTTTAATCTTTTTTAATACATCCATAGTATCCCCCACTAACAACCTTTTACTGCGGCTAAAATATCAAGCGATTATTTGTCTTCCCCATCATCGCTCTTGTCCCCTCCGGGACCAATCTGTTCATGCATCATTTTGATCAGATGCTCTTTTTCAATCGGTTTCAGCAGATAACCCTGAGGATTGAATCCCATGATCTTCTGAATCTTTCCTCTCTCCGTCACACCTGTAAGGAATACAACGGGGAGTGATGCAGTCGCGGGATTCTGTCTTATCTTCTCAAGTACCGTAGCTCCGCTCATTATTGGCATATTGTAATCAAGAAGCACAAGATTGGTCTTCCTTCTCTCAAGAAAGTTAAGTGCAATCTCTCCGTTAATGACCGTTGACACATCATATTCTCCGATAAGATTGGTCTTGATCATCTTAAGCATTATGGGATCGTCATCAACCACAAGAATATGCTTTCTTCCCGAACCACTGCCCATGACTTCGGCTTTGACTGCGGCCTCTTTTCTCTTATTCTCCGCAGTCTTTTTTGATGCCTCGTCTTTTTCTTTATTGATCTCACGCAAATGAGTCTCTATCTTATTCTTTATCAGAGGAGCGGTAACAGGTTTAACAAGAACCAGATCCGCCATAAAATCGGTCGCACTCTGAAAAGCGTTGCACTCTTCAGTAGTACCGACAACCACCACCTGAACTCCGTTTTCCATCAGCTTAACCTTGAGTTCAAAATAAGCAGCCATCTCATCTTCGGTCTCTCTGTTCAAACCGATCAAAAGGATATTCGGCTTAAAATAATCGATGTGGTTGAACATATCGGAATATCTGTCGGATGTTGACATCAGGATACATTCGTTCTCATATTTGGCAAAATAATCCTCTTTTATAATGCTGTTTTTTCCGGTTAATAAGACTTTGTAATTGTCCATTCAGGTGCCCTCTTTGCACACTTTTATTATCTCACAAATCCTTGTGTTTTGAAAGTTATTTGCAAGCTTTGAAAGCCTGATCAAGGTCCTCGATTATATCATCAACATTTTCGATACCAACCGAGAAACGTATCATATCGGGAAGAACACCACACGCTGTTAATTCTTCATCGGTAAGCTGACGATGAGTTGCTGAAGCGGGATGAAGTACACATGTGTGAGCATCGGCAACGTGAGTTGCTATGATTGCAAGTTTAAGATGCTTCATCATTTCTTCAGCCGCTTTTCTTCCGCCTTTAACACCAAAAGATATTACGCCGCAGCTTCCATTTGGAAGATATTTCTGAGCTCTCTCATAATACTTGTCTCCGGGAAGTCCGGGATATGTAACATAAGCTACCTGAGGATGAGCACTGAGATATTCAGCCACCTTCTGAGCGTTTTCACAATGCCTCTTCATTCTGAGGGCCAGAGATTCAAGACCAAGATTCAGCATAAAACAATTCATGGGTGAAGGTATTGAACCGAAGTCACGCATAAGCTGCGCGGTAGCCTTAGTAATAAAGGCGCCCTCTTTTCCGAATTTCTCGGCATATGTAATTCCATGGTATGAATCATCGGGTGTGCAAAGTCCGGGGAACTTGTCAGCATGAGCCATCCAATCGAACTTGCCCGAATCAATGATAGCCCCGCCTACGGTAGCATCATGTCCGTCCATGTATTTTGTTGTTGAATGTGTAACAATGTCTGCTCCCCACTCGAAAGGTCTGCAGTTGATGGGAGTTGCAAATGTATTGTCAATGATAAGTGGTACTCCGTGCTTGTGAGCTATATTAGCCACAGCTTCGATATCAAAAACGGCAAGAGCAGGATTGGCTATTGTCTCACCGAATACACACTTGGTATTGGGCTTGAAAGCTGCCTCAAGTTCTTCTGCGGTACAATCGGGTTCAACAAATGTAAAGTCGATACCCATCTTTCTCATGGTTACATTAAAGAGGTTAAATGTACCTCCGTATATTGAAGAGAAGGCCACAACGTGGTCACCTGCATTGGCAAGGTTGAATACCGCATAAAAATTAGCAGCCTGTCCGGATGATGTAAGCATTCCTGCTGTACCCCCTTCAAGCTCTGTAATCTTTGCTGCCACCAAATCGTTGGTGGGATTCTGAAGTCTTGTATAGAAATATCCCGAAGCCTCCAGATCAAAAAGCTTACCCATATCTTCACTGGTGTCATACTTAAATGTTGTACTCTGATATATAGGTATCATTCTGGACTCACCGTTCTTAGGTGTATATCCGCCTTCAATGCATTTTGTTTCCTGTCTCATTACAATTACTTCCTCCGAATTACTTATTATTCTTTTTTTGTTTAAAAACCAAAGCAATTATACCATATCAGGCCACTGTTGGTATAGGAAAAAGCAATATTAACACATATTAAAAAGGAGCATCTTTTACGATGCTCCCCAGCTTTTTATCTTCTTGGAATTCATCGGTCTTTTTCACCACATAGACATTGAACCCTCCATTATCAAAAGTATTATGTCTTAAGGACTCACTGTAATCTTTTGGCAGATATTCCTTTGGTATCATTCTCAAAGAGGCAGGCGTTGACTTGAATGAAGTGTATATGTATGCTATTTCATTATTTCCAAGATCCATTGCATATTCATAGGAATGATTATCGCAATCAATAGCCATGTACACAGGGCACAGAAATCTTGAACTGTCCTCATACTCAAGCTTATTGCTTGCTTTATCTCCGGCGTTTTCAAGATCATATGTGCTATCTCTCAGGCGGGTGATCTCTTTTTCATAATCATCATCGGAATAAGTACATTTCAGATAAACTTCACAGGTCGGATCATCCCATGTATCCCTGTATGAAAAATAGAAAGTCGGATCCGCCCCGTTCTCAAAAGCACTTTGAGGAATTGCAAGCGGGAAAGTAAAAAATCCTGTGTGTACTTTGCCCGTAACTTCTTGGGTGTATTTCCGTGTATTTCCTCATGGTTTCTTCGTATTTGGCCACATCCTCAGTAACCTTGGCAGGTCCGCCGGTAAAAGCATACAGCACAAATACAAAGAACGCAGCAATAAGTGCAACTACTATTATTCCTAATGCAATAAAAACACCCTTTAAAAACTTTCGGCCTTTTTTATCACTCATATCTGTTGCCCAGTTAATCCTCTCTTTTACACCCCTCCATATCAGAACTTCACCTGTTCAGGAGCTGCCGTAAATGAACTGAATGTTGCGGTTGCATTCTTGAAGTAGAAGACCTCTGTATTGCCGTCATCCGCAGAATACATCTGCTGTAAAGAAGGATAAGCATCAAGCATTGACTGTCTTGCTTCTCTTCTGTCATCTTCAACAAGTTCTCCTGCTACACGCAGCCATTTTCCGTCTTTAAAAGCACATATCTCCACCTTGGGATTGGCATGTATCTGCTTTGACACATCCTTTACCTTACCTGTCTGAATATATAACTTTCCTTCAAAAATATGGGCTGTTCCAAAAGGTCTGACACGTGGCTGATCACCGTCAACCGTTGCCAGATAATATACTTCCGCTTCTTTTATAAAATCTACTACTCTTTGCATATGAACGCCTCCTGTAGGATAGTTTTACGTTACATTACTTACAGTGTATTATATCACCTCTGTTGTAGCTGTTACAGATTTTCTCTGTCTATACGTTCATCTTTATAGAAAAATACCCTATCCTTTTCCGACACTTCTCTTAGGACACGGCATGGATTGCCAACTGCAACAACATTGTCCGGAATATCATGAGTAACTATACTTCCTGCGCCGATTACGGCATTCTTACCTATGCTGACACCGGGAAGGATGATTACACCGGCACCTATCCATGCGTTTTCACCGATACGGACATCTTTGTTATACTGAAGACCACGTGCTCGAAGGTCGGGATCTATGGGATGACCGGCAGTTGTAATGGTCACATTGGGACCGATCATAACCTTATCCGCCACATATATATGCCCGTCATCAACAAGAGTAAGATTCGAATTGGCATATACTCCTGACCCAAGATGGAGATGGTGTCCACCCCAGTTGGCATGAAGCGGAAGTTCGATATAGCAATTGTCTCCGCACTCCGCAAACACCTCATGCATATACTCTTGCTTTTTAACAAGATCGGATGGTTTCAGCTGATTAAATTCCCAGAGTTTGTCCTGAAGCGGAAGTTGTTCCCCCATGATCTCAGGATCCGCAGGATCATATATCAGTTCTTTTTCCATTCTCTCATATTGAGTCATTTTCATTTTTCTTCTTCCCCCAAAAATAAGTTGCAGAATTCCTTTCGACCGGGAACCCATGCTTTTTCATATATATGCGTAAAATGGTTTTTAACGGTCTGTTCCGCAATCCCGTACATATGGGCTATTCGTCTGTTTGAAAAGCCGGATATTTTCAGATAGCCCAATTCCAGCTCACGCTTTGTTAAGCCGTATTTCTGAGCGGTCATGAGATACTGTTCTTTTGTAATCTCAATCTTCATCATCTCCCATGTCCATTTCTTCATTCATCTTACGTTCCGCATTCAGTCTGAGAGGCAGAAGTAAAAATTCAATGATAACCGCATAAAAACCTGAAAGAAAACATATCGCCAGGTTGGGGCCTATGGTGGACGGATCATCCAGTCTGCCCATCAGAAGAACCCCTGAGATAATTATAGCAAACAGAGCAGCATATACAGTCAATTTCTGTGCCGCACCAACCGCTTCAACAATGTTCTTAAGCTCCAGCAGACTGTAGGGCTTGATTCCAACAGAGAATGCTTTTACAAAGTCTTTCCATTCTCTCATAATAATCAATCCCGGAATTAAGATCAGCACTATAAGCAGTAATGATGGCAAGTCCAAAAACCAAGCTACCGACGACAACCCCCAGCTGCCCATTAACAGGTTGAGTGCAAATATTACTACGAATAGCAGTAATTCTCCGATAATAATAAGTCTTATATTTTTCTTCATAGTGTCTCCTTTTCTTGTATGGAAGTTCTTAATCTATCTTGACCTTATCACATAAATTCAGGAGATTATATAGTACCTTTTTTTACAAATTTTTTCTTATTTGTTCAATGTAATCTTTATATCTGTCATTGTGGTGTTTCATAGCCAAATCTGAATCAACATATTCGATTAAACCCCTGTCATCAACCCATTTGTAGTCCACAGTTTCTCCTTCCTGCAGGACAACAGAATCTTTATCCGCATCCACAATGGCCAGATAAGAATAAAACATACTGTGACTGGGTTCACGAAAAGTATGGCTTACAAGTTCCATGCTTAAGGCAGTGAGCCCGGTCTCCTCAAAGAGTTCACGTTTTGCTGCTTCAAGCTTCTCTTCGCCGGACAATGCCGAACCGCCCGCGCTGGCTTCCCAATATCCGGGATATACATCTTTACTCATGTCCCTTTTCGTTAATAGATAGCTTCCGTCAGTGTGTTTAACAAGGATATCTACAACCATGTGGTAATAACCTTCAGGTATCTCCTTGTAATTCCCGAATTTCCTCTCCCAGGTCTTTCCGGTTTTATTACCTTCTCTATCGTATAAATCCCATATTTCCATTCTTTAATACCTATTCAAATTCCTTGTAAATATGTTTAAATTTACCACTGACTTTGTTAGCCTGGGGCTGATCATCAGACAATACTATTTCCACGCTAAGGCCTTTACTTTCGAAAAATTCCTGCAGATCACGCTTGGCCTGAGAAAAAGCCTCGTCGGGACTATCAGAAATCATACGAACTTCCACCTTATCAACTGCTCTTTGTACCAGCTGGAAGCGTCGAATTGCTTTCACTTCCTCCAAGACTTTATAAAGGGACATGGGCGCAATACGAACTCCCTTATCGAATTCCAGAATATCATCTGTTCTTCCCTCAATCTCCAACCAGTTAGTTGTTCTTCCACACCTACATTTTTCATTGTGGACTATTACACGATCTGTCAATTCGTAACGGATAAAAGGCTGGATATAATTCGATAAATTGGTAATGAGAACTTTGTCTGACATCTCCCCGAAAGGAACGGGATTATTATCCGCATCAACAGGCTCAACTATTACCCAGTCCTCATTGATATGAAGATGTTTCTCTTCACACTCACAGGCAATCTCTCCACCCTCAGTGCATGAATAATGAGTCTGTACATAGCATCCGAACTTATCAGTAAGTTTCTTCCTAATCTCATCTGTAAGGAGTTCTCCACCGGTAATTACGACATCCGGATGAATATCCAGTGCATCTATATCAGCAAGCAGAGCGAGATTGGATGGATATCCGCTCAACATAGCCGGCTGAAAATCATTCAGCTGTCTTACTATCTCTGACTCCGGACCGTTTACATCGACCGTAATCTTTGTCTTTTGTCTGGGCATTTTCAGACTGAGATATCTGGACATCCCGCAGGCAAGATAGAAGCCGTAATCGGCAAAAACACCTGCTGTTTTCTTTCCATGCTTCATGAATCTGTTATAATCTTCTTTTCTTGCAAATGTACGAAAAGCCGCAACAGCGGAAGACACATCGATGTTGCCCTTGTCATACAAAACCACTGCAGGATTACCTGTGGAACCGGAAGTCTTAAATATCAGATATTTGTCATCAATCATTCTGCCGATATTATCCAAATCCTGCGTAAAAGCATCTATCCGTTCCATGCTGATATTGCGGTCTGTCAAAACATCATCAAAATTTGCCATCAGTTCCGGCTTAGTAACCGGCGGTAAATCTTTCAGATTGAATTCATCTCCGATAGCTGAATACAGTTTTT
>CACZBZ010000009.1 GCA_902779505.1 uncultured Lachnospiraceae bacterium | reverse complement strand
GATCAACCGTGCAGCAGATGATGCAGCAGGCCTTGCAATCAGTGAGAAGATGAGAAGACAGATCAGAGGTCTTACACAGGCTTCTACAAACGCTCAGGATGGTATTTCTGCAGTACAGACAGCTGAAGGTGCGTTGAACGAAGTTCACGATATGCTTCAGAGAATGAACGAACTTGCAGTTAAGGCAGCTAACGATACAAATATGTCAGAAGATAGATCATACATCAAGTCAGAGATTGACGCACTTGTTGATGAAATCGACAGAGTATCAGCTACAACATCATTCAACAATCAGATGCTTCTTAGTGGTACTTTCACAGGCAAGAAGCTTCAGGTTGGTGCAGAAACAGCTGCAGCTAACCAGATTACAATTAGTATCGCTGCTATGGATGCAGCAAGCTTAGGCGTAGCAAAAGACAGCGTAAAGGTTGCAAGTCATGGTGATGCTAAGGCTGCAATTACTGCTATCAAGAGCGCAATTACAGCACTCAGCCAGCAGAGATCTGATCTCGGTGCTGTTCAGAACAGACTTGAGCATACAATCAACAACCTGGATAACGTAGTTGAGAATACTACAGCAGCTGAATCTGCTATCCGTGATACAGATATGGCAAAAGAGATGGTTAGATATTCTAACAACAACATCCTTGCTCAGGCTGGCCAGGCAATGCTTGCTCAGGCTAATCAGTCAAACCAGGGCGTTCTGTCACTGTTAGGCTAATTAATCATCATTGTGAAAAGAGTTGGACGTTTCGGGGGCCATGTTTTTTCCGAAATGTCGGACACTATCATAGAAAGCCCGAGGGTTTTTACCCTCGGGTTCTTTCTATATACGGGGAAATAATTTATAATGTATAAAGAAGCTAACTCATGTAAATGAGTTAGCGCAATCCGAGTAAAAACGAGGATTGCTTATCGCGAAGCGATGTTCTTTATAACGAGCAAATTGCGAAGCAATTCGCGAGTATACTTGTTAGCGCAATTCGAGCAAGTGAGAGGATTGCTCATCGCGAAGCGATGTTTCTTCATAACGAGCAAATTGCGAAGCAATTCGCGAGTATATTTGTTAGCGTAATCCGAGCAAAAATAAGGGGAACAGTAAGAATGAATGAATATCTAAGTCAGGTCTATTATTCAGCTCAAGTTATACCATGTCTTAAAGAGATGCTTTTAAGAAGACATCGTCAAAATAATTATTTCATTCAGGAAGAATGGGATATGCTTCTTGAACCAATCAAGACATTATCTATTGAATCGATGAAGACTAATACCGAGTTTGGTAAAAGCATATGGAATGGTTGGACTTCCATAATCGACAAGGGAAAAAACGAGGATATTGCCCGTATGGCCGATGCGATTGAAGATTATATTCCGCTTCTTTATGATGCAATGAGAACGTATGATGTTACCGCAGACGAGCAGGATTATGAATTGTATAGTTCAAGAAGCGGATTTCTCACGATGATGAGAAAAGAGGATAAAAAATTGCTTCATAGTGAGATTGATCCTATGTGGGAGGGCTATGAACATGCCGAGCTTCTCTTTAGACCTGAGATGACAGAATATCACATCGCCGGCTGTGATTTGGGTTATCTCGCCTATCAGATATCATGTATTTCAAACGGGAGTGCTGATATATATATATATGATATTGATGAAAGAAGGATTGAACTGGCGCACGAATATGGTGTGATTGACTGGATTCCGCAGGATAAGCAGCACGTTGTTCTGTCAGAAAAAAAGGAGATCGAAAAGTCACTAGTACGGGCATTTAATGAAAGTAAGGCCGTATATATAGAGAAGTGGTTTAAACAATTGTATTTTGACCTGAATGACCTTTTGTCGAGGCTTGATGCGATAAATGATACACGGTTATATCTAGGACAATTGGCCTCAATCAATAGACAAAGAAACATTGAGAAAATCAAGAAAAATATAGACGAATATATAGAGAATAACAGGTCAAGCAGCTGGATGGTAATCGCAGCAGGCCCATCTTTGGATGATCGTATAGATATAATAAAAGAGAAGAGATCGGATTCTAAGTTGGTATGCGTGGGGACCGTGCTGAAGAAGTTGCTGGACCTTGGAATAAAGCCTGATATTGCAGTGGTATTGGACCCACTAAACAGGACATTCGAGCAGGTGTCTGGCTTGAATACAGATATTCCTCTATGCATAAATGCATGTGCCAACTGGCAATTTGCTGAATATTACACCGGCGAAAAATATTATATGGACAGAGCAGATATCGACAATGTGGCAATCATGGCTATTGAGTTTGCCATAATGGCAGGAGCTGAAACGGTAGATATATTTGGCCTAGATTTGGCATATCCGAGTAATCATACACATGCTTCAGGAACCATGGATGCCGCTGAAGTCAGTGATACTAATTTAGTAAAAGTAGATAGTAGCGACGGAAGCGAAGTATATACCAAAGAAGAATTTTTGACATACATTGAATCAGCCGAAGAAATTGTATCGAGCCACAATAATATCACTTTTGTAAATTATTCAAAGCATGGTGCATTGATAAAAGGAACAAAGATCGCAGACTGAGGAATTGGCTATGGTGGATTTTATTGAAGAATTATATGAGCATGTGAAGCTGGTTGCTGAAATCAAAAAAGTAATTGAACTTACAAGGCAAAAGGACTTCAAGAGCCTGGAGAGAATGTACAATCCTTTTACTGAGCATATAGCTGCCTTATGCAAAGGCATTGCTATGATCGATAAAGCGGCCGGATCCAAATTGTGGCTTGAATTCAAGAAGGCATTTGACTCGTCATCCAATGGTAATAATGAGCTTTTAGCGGATAATCTTGAAAGAATGCTTCCCTACATATATCAGTGCCTGAAAATATTCGGAACAATTGACGTTACTGAGGGCAGATATCGTATATTAAGCAGTGATTCAGGCTTTTTAATACTTCAGGACAATACTACAGGGAAATACCTTAACAGTTGTATAGATCCAATGTGGGAGGCTGTGAAGTGTGCAGAGAAATTGTATGATCCGGGATATGAGCATTTTAAGATAATCGGATGTGAGATGGGCTATTTAGCTTATGCATTATATACCCTGTATGATGAAGATATTGATATCTACATATATAATCCCGATAAGGATCAAGTCCGACTTGCATTGGATTACGGTGTGCTTTCCTGGATAGATGAGAACAGACTTCACATTTATACAGATCTTAAAGAAGAGGAACTTTTGGACGGTTTTTCAACTGTTGAAAGCTCCGGAGAATACTCAACCGGATATTATGTATATGACGAGATGTTAGAAGAGTTCTCTGAAAACTATAGAAGTGTATTGGATAAGTTTATATTTAATAGCAAAACCGAGCTTTTCTTTAAAGAAATAACCCGGAGAAATTTCGTTATCAACAAGAGAAATCTGCAAAAAACAATATATGATATTGATAACAGTTCATTAAAAAAAGAATGGATAATAGTTGCAGCAGGGCCATCCCTTGATGATCAGATTGATTTTATAAAGAATAACAGAGATAGATATACAGTTATAGCAGCAAGTACAGTATACAAAAAACTGCTGTCTTACGGTATAATTCCGGATTACATAGCAGTAATCGATCCACAGAACAGAACCTATGGACACCTAGAAGGGGTTGAGAACACTGACACGCCTTTGATTATGACAATTACATCCAATTGGAAATTCAGTGCAAAATACAAAGGTGAAAAATATATTTATCCCTCAGGCTCCTTTTCATATGTGGAAGAATACTTTGCTGACAGGAAAATAAAGACACTGAAATTAGGTGGCAGTGTAACCATACTCGCAATCAGAGCTGCCATAGAACTTGGAGCGGATAGAATCAATCTGGTGGGAGCGGACATGGGATTTCCCGGGGGAATGTCACATGTGAAAGGAACCATGGACTGCTCGGCTATAGATACAGATGAATGCGTAGCGGTAGAATCGGTAGATGGAGAAAGTGTGTATGCCGATAAGCTGATGTGTGAATACAGAGAAGAAATAGAAGAACTGATAGCTGATAATGCTTCTGTGAAGTTCGTAAATTATTCTAACAAAGGAGCCCTTATAAAAGGGGCAGTGTGGTACAAAGACGTTGATTAATTAATTCCTGCAATCATATGAACCACAGACTGATATAAGGAGAACCGAAAAATGCTTCCCGAGATAAGTGAATTATATGAATATGTTCAAGTAATACCAATTGTCAAAGAATTGATTCTGAATCTCCGAAACAGACAGGGGGAATCAATCGAGAATTCATGGACCGATATTTCTGAGCTTATAGCATCATTTTGCAGAAAAATAGCATCAACTGACAATAATATGGGCAGCAGATTGTGGACGAAATTTCAGGAAACCTGCTCATTTTCAACCGATGACCAATCTGATCAAATAAAGATGGCTGATGGGTTAGAAGAGATAATTCCTGACCTTTATGATGCGATTAGATTATTTGGAACAATAGATATTGAAGATACAGGATATAGTCTGGTAAGCAGCAAAAGCGGTTATCTTAGTTTACAGAGGATAAGAGACGGTTATCAATGGCACAGTCTCATTGACCCCATGTGGGAGGCTTATAATCAGGCTTGCAAGGTATACTCCCCACGTTTTCGAAGATTCCATATAATGGGATGCGGACTGGGATATCTGGCTTATCAACTGTACTGTTTAGCCGAAGGAAGTCTTGATATTGTGATATTTGATAAAGATGAGACTTTTATTAATATGGCCAAAGATTACGGTGTGCTTTCATATATACCGGAGGATAGGCTCAGCATAAGGATTGAAAAAGATGTAAAGAAACTTTTAGACGAATATAAGGGATATGAAGATGAAAGCAGTGGAGGGACCACAGGCTACTATTATTATGAAGACACAATGCTGGAACTCATGAACGAGTGTGAAGATGAGGTGCCCGCAATATGTCAGGAGGTAAATACCAGAATAGCATATGGAGATATGCTGGAACGTAATTTCTACAGAAACAGGACCAATGTAGCAGGGAATATCGCCGATATTGACACGGCGCCGTTAAAAAAGAAATGGCTAATAGTCGGAGCAGGTCCATCCTTTGATGACAGAAAAGATCTACTAAAGAGCAGCAAAGAGGATACGACTATTATTGCGGTGGGAACCATCTACAAGAGAATGCTGCAGGAAGATATTATTCCTGATTATGTGATTATAACAGATCCTCAAAGCAGAACCTTCAGACAACTGGATGGAATCACGGAATACAGACCGACATTGCTTCTGAATGCTTTTGCTGCCTGGGAGCTTGCTGAAAATTATAAAGGGAAGAAATATCTCCTCTTTGGAGAAGGCAGTTATCTCACTGAAGATTATTGTCGTATGAAGGGGATAAATCCCATGAATCTTGGCTCTGATGTGGCTGTTGCCGCACTGTCGGCAGCCCTATATCTGGGGGCAAAAGAGGTGGGGTTTATAGGCGTTGATCTTGCTTTTCCCACCGGAATGAGTCACGCGGGTGGAACAATGGATGAAGAGTCGGTTGATATTACAGCAGGGCCCAGAGTAAAAAGCGTAAGAGGGGAGATGATTCCAACAAGCGAGCTGTTTGTAAGCTATCTGGCTGAATTGGAAGAAATAATCTTCCAAAATAAGGGTGTGAGTTATGTTAACTACTCATCCGGAGCGGACATCAAAGGAACAAAATGGCAGGCTGTTGACTGAAGATCTATTGCAGTCTGATTGGGAGAAAAGATATGAGAATTCTGTTTTTTGATATGGGCAGTTTCACATATAGGGATGTAAAAGATGCTATGGAGAGTCTGGGGCATGAAGTCCATACTATCTATTATCACTTTGCAGACAGATACAAGGATGATTATTTTGACGACAGATTCAGCTACGAACTTGAGAAGAAGGCTTATGATCTGGTATTCAGCGTCAATTTTTTCCCACTTGTGGCCAAAGCATGCAAGGAAAAGGGGCTTCCATACGTATCATGGTCATATGATTCACCTCTGGATGAGAGGATGCAGAATTATTTTTCTTACGATACCAATCATATTTTCCTCTTTGACAGGCAGGAAGTCGCTGATTACAACTTGAAGGGATATTCGAGAGTCTGTCATATGTCATTGGCAGTCAACGTGGAAAGAATAGACAGACTTGGCCTTTCACACCGGATTAAGCGGGATGTGTCTTTTGTAGGCAAGCTATATTCATCTGATCTTCCTACCCTTATGTATCCTGCCGAAGACTATATAAAAGGATATATTGATGCACTCCTTCATGTTCAGCTGGGACTATACGGCTGCAATATCCTTGAAAGCAGCATAAGCGATGATATGGTGGATATGCTTAATGAATCATACAGGAAGATCGGTCAGGACAGGGTAAGACTGAGTAAAAGAGGTCTTGCTTTTGCAATATCCACTCAGATAACTCATTTTGAGAGA
Organism: uncultured Lachnospiraceae bacterium; assembly: GCA_902779505.1. Lineage (GTDB taxonomy): Bacteria > Bacillota > Clostridia > Lachnospirales > Lachnospiraceae > Colinaster. The sequence goes on along the minus strand of CACZBZ010000009.1, from coordinate 50,796 downwards.
AAAGTTCTCTTGGATGAACTTGCTGAAGAATATGATGTTCACATCTATACAGCCGATAAGGCGGAATTAACAGATAAGGTGAGTATCCATGGCCCTGTGAAATACTACGATGAGATGTATGAGGTCTTTGCTTCATCAAGGCTTAATCTGTGCCCTACGCTCAGAAGCATTGCATCAGGAATACCTTTGAGAGCTCTGGATGTATTGGGAAGCGGATCTTTGCTTTTCTCCAATTATCAGCCGGAGCTGGCAGAGTACTTTACAGATGGAAAAGACCTGATTACGTATGAAAGCATTGATGATGCTATTGCTAAGGCGGAGTACTATCTATCTCATCCCGAAGAATGTGAATCCATCGCTTTAAGTGGCAGAGAGGCAGCCAGGTCTGCATTCGGATATAGAGATAAGGTTGAAAAGATGCTTGCAGGGATATAAAAAAAGACATATGGACGACGCCATATGATATAAGGGTATGAGCTATGAAGATAGTTGCAGTGACTTACGGAACAGAGACAAGAGAAGAAATAGAGAAAGATCTGGAAAGGATATCAGGTCTGATATCGGGATTGGAAGATTCCGGAAGATTATTCGGAAAGGACACTCTGGATTGTATAGGTGACAACAGCGATATTGTTATGCTTGATACATCAAAAGATAAAAGACCTTATTTTAGCAGGGACATTCGAAATGAACATCCGGATATTCTTGTCAGCTATGATCTGGCGGGCTTTGAACTGACTACTCTGACAGACGGATTGGCTTATAACCTTATTGATTGCAGGCAGATTCATCTGATCAAGAGTGATAAGCTTAGCAATGAAAAAAGGCTGAATGAAGTTATGAGTATAAATATGTTCTTTTTTACAAAAGATCGCGTGATTGAGGACTATCTGAAAGAGAATTATCCTAAGATACCATTTATAGATAGCATTGAGAAAGAATAGAGAGAGAAAGAATGAAATGTCTTGTATATGATTGGGACAATTACATGTCAGCAGATTTGTCGGAGATGCTTAACGACTACGGTATTGAGCATGATGAAATCCGATGGAAATTTGCTGATAATGAGTGCGATGATGCTTTTTTGGACTGGTTCGAGAAGAATGTAGATCTGAATCAATATGATTTTGTTATCAGCATCAACTATTGGCCCCTTGTTGCAAGGATGTGTCACAAATATGACCGCAAATACATAGCATGGTGCTGTGACTGTCCTCTGAACATTGAGCATGAGGAGGAGACTTTTTCCTTCCCCGGTAATTATATATTTCTCTTTGACAAAAAGCAGTATCAAGATTACAAGGATATGGGAATGGACAGAGTCTACTACCTTCCTTTGGGAGTCAATGCCGCAAGAGTAAAAAGGTACAGATTCGATGAAAGACTTAAGAGCAAATATGAAGCGGATATATCTTTTGTCGGTCGGTTATATGAGTCCCAGCTTCCTTATATAAAAGCCGGGCTGGCTGAGGCCACCTCCAATGTCTTAGATGAAATAGTAAGTGTACAGGAAAAGATATATGGACAGAATATTATAAAACAGTGTGTAACCTCGGGTCTGATCGATACAATGAATGCCGATTATCTGGCATCGGCAGAAGACGAAAAGCAAGCCCTGCAGGTAAATAAGCGTGCGGTTGAATGGGCTCTTAATGCAGAGACGACCAGAAGAAACAGACTGCTCTTGCTTAACCTGTTCGGAAGGAGATACAAGACATATTTATATTCGAATCAGACTTTTGACAAATTGGAAGGTGTAAAGAAATGTGGCAGCTGTAACTACTATACTGAGATGCCATACGTATTCCATTTTTCAAAAATAAATCTTAACCCTAATCTTCGAGCGATAGAGACCGGGATATCCCTCAGAGCTTTTGATATTATGGGATATGGAGGCCTTCTCTTATCAAGTTATCAGGAAGAACTTGCCAATATGTATGAGCATGAAAAGGATTGTCTCATATATAAGAGTTATGAAGAAGCTTTAGAGCTGGCGGATTATTATCTGAAGAACGATGATAAACGTGAAAAGATTGCTTTATCCGGAAGAGAGAAGACTCTTATTGAGAATACATTACAGAAAAGATTTGCTGAAATAGCTAAAATAGCGGGAATAGAGTAAAGATGCTTATGGAAGACAATAAACTCAAGGAATACACAGAAATCTTAGCAAAAAGAGCCGGAGAGGATGAAGGATATGCGGATGACTTTCTTAGGAGGCTGTCCGAAAATAAGGACGTAGCAGAAGAATATGTCTACTACCTGGAACATGGAGATTATGCCTGTAAGAATACAATCGGAGGCATAAACGTGGTTGACATAATAGTATGGCAAATGGATCACTTTAAAGAATTGCTTGATATGGATCAGACAGAATACAAGTCTAATCCTTATAAGATGACTTTGGCAGCCTTTGACACTATGCTTTTTTACGCTGATAAAGCTGAGGAACTTGCCTCCAAAATGAGCGAAGCAACAGGAACGGATTATTTGGGGAAATACTGATAGCAGGAATGGAAGAATGATTGATTTTATAGCGGAAATATATACATATGCGCAGTTGATCCCTTGTATCAAGGAACTGATAGAGACATGTCGCAAGGGAGATGTGGCTCTTATAGGCCAGCAGTGGAATGATATCTCGGATCTGATAGGAGAATTCTGTGAAAAAGTGTCGGGCAAAAACACTGCACTTGCCAATGAGATATGGTCTTGTTTTGAGAAAGCATGTGGTCATACAACAGACGGAACAGGCAGTTACAACCTAATGGCCGATGATCTTGAAAGGGCTCTTGGCAAAATGTATGAGGCCATGAAAATGTGGGGAAGAATAGATGCCACAGAAGGGGACATCAGACTGCTAAGCAGCGATAGTGGTTTTCTTACCATGCAGAATACCGTGTCGTCAAAATATCTTCACAGTACTCTTGATCCTATGGATGAAGCAAGAACAATAGCAAGAGGCATATATGGACCAAGACAACAGAACTGTAGAATAATGGGTTGCGGCCTAGGCTATCTGCCATGGCAGCTGTTTTGCGCATCCGGCGAAAGTCTTGATGTATATGTATACGAAACAGATGATAAAAGAATAAAATATGCATTTGATTACGGTGTGCTGTCCTGGATACCGGAAGATAAACTGCATATAGTGACAGACAGTGATCAGCTTAGGCTCTTTGAGGCATACGGCGAGGACGCGGAAGCGGGTGTGGCAGGGAAAACCGCTTATTATATTTCTGAAGATATGCTTGATAGATTGGGCGGTGAGGTTAAGGAAAAACTGGCTGCTTTCAATATAAGCTGCAGATCGCACTATTTTTTAAGAAACAGTGTGGAAAGCAATTTCTACAGAAATATAAATAATGTTGGTAAGAATATATATGATATAGATAGATCCAATCTTAAAAAAGACTGGATAATAGTTGCGGCCGGTCCTTCTCTTGATATGAAGCTGGACTATATAAGAATGAATCAGGGGAAGAAGACTATCGTGGCAGTAAGTACCGTATACAAAAAACTTACGGATGCCGGCATAAAAGCAGACTTTGTGACTTCAGCAGATCCACAAAACAGAACCTACGGACATTTTGAAGGACTTGTAGATCATTCTGCCACACTGATATTGAATTCAACCGGCAACTGGCAATTCGGAGAATATTATAAAGGGGATAAATATCTGGTATTCGGACAGGGTGATGAAGCGGTGTCTGAGTATTGTAATAACAGGGGGATCAAGATGATCGCTACAGGTTCCACTATTCCCACTTTGAGCATTGCTGTGGCTGCAGAATTGGGGGCTAAGAATATAGATCTGGTAGGGCTTGATCTCGCCTTTCCGGGTGGACATTCTCATGCATCCGGAACAATGGATCTTGAAGAAATTGATACGAATGATTTGCCTTTTATAGACAGTGTTGACGGTGGTAAAGTGGCAAGCAAGCAGGAGTTTGTTTTTTATAGAAATGAACTGGAAAAAATGATAGCGGGATATCCTGCCATAAGATTTGTCAATTATTCAGATAAAGGTGCCCATATACAGGGCACCTTATGGTACAAAGATATCAAGGAAGAAGAGGGATGAGATCGTCTCTCTTTTCTCCTTGGAAAATATAATAGCCAAATCGTTCAGAAGAGTCTGATACGTCACCTTCAATTTTTTCAGGGATATTCTCTTCCAGGATACTAGCGGCATATTTTGCTTTGATAGCGGTGTAAGCTTTAATATCATCATCTGTGAGAATAAAACGTATTCCCGCAGCCTTTGAAGGAGACATTCCCTTAAGATTGGGTTCTTTTCCAAGTGCAATGTCAATGACAGCCTTTACAAAATCAACTCCTGTTGACAAAGGCACCAGAGAACTACCTATCATATCACCGCCCATACGGGCACCGATTTCGATTATTTTAATCTGTCCTTCGAAAATCTTAATTTCTGTATGAGAAGCCCCATTTTGTATTTTTAATGTATCCAAAGCGTGGAAGACGGTATTCTTTATCTTGTTATTCAGTTCGGTATCTATATCCGCAGGTTCAAAGTGACCTACTTCAATATAGTGGGGGGCTTCTGTTGTGAATTTTTCAGTAATGGCAAGCATTGTGTGTGTACCTTTATAACTGATGCATTCGACGGAGAATTCTTTGCCTTTCGCAAACTCTTCAACCAGAATATCTTTCAAAAAACCATTTCTTCGTGCCCTTTCAACTGCTTCATTCAACTCGTATCGATTCATGACAAGTGAAACGCCACGACTGCCTGACCTGTCAACGGGTTTAACAATGACCGGATAACTAAAATCAGATAGTAGAATGTCATCTGCGGGAGTTTCATGACCAACAAATAAAAATTTTGGAGAAGGATCTTCATGTTTCCAGAAAGCTTCTCTCATCTTTGCCTTGTTGGTACTTATCTCCGTAGATTCCATAGAATTGGCGCAGAGATTCATTCTATCCGCAACGTAATTGATGGTTCCTACAGCTAGATCTGAGGCAATACTGCATATCCCATCTATCTTTATTTCTCTGCACTTTTTTAGAATCTGTTCTTTTTCGACAATACTTATCGGGTAAAAATAATCAGCTTCTTTTTCCCCGACATCATCAGCGGCCCATGCAAATACATGCGCCTCCATACCGAGTTCCTGCACTTTTTGGATCAAAGGTAACTGCAGGTAGGACGCACCGATTATTGCTATTTTCTTTTTGGGGCCAGATTCACTAACCATTTTTTAATTCCCCCACAACTGTGAAAACCTGTTTTCAAGCATTTCTTTCTTGTAGTCTTCAAGATAAGACCTGTATGTATACATTGGTTTGTATCCCAATTCGTCTTTTGCGTTATCTATATCCATAACAAAGCTGGTGAATCCGCCTTTGTCAGGCTTGTGAATGATTTTTGCTGTTTCTCTGCATGGCGAGAATACATCCAGTATACCTTCAATCTGTTCTTGCAGACTTGTTCTGATTCCTGTTCCCGCGTTATAAGTTCCACCATTTATATCGGCAAAAAGAGAGCAGTACATAAGATTGCACAGGTCTTTTACATAGAGGATGTCCTTAAATGCATTGGGGTCGCCCCACAATTCAAGGTCCTTTCCGCTTGCGGCACAATCAATCATATATCTGTAAGGAATAATCCGCTTTACTCCATCAACATAATATTCTCTCTCCGGGTGGAAGAGATAAACATTGGGCAACCTGAAAACAAAATTCTTGATTCCATACTCCTGCTTGTAATATTCCATTGTATCTACAAACATACTCTTTGTTATTGCATAAAAAGCATGATCGCCGGTATATTTTAACTTTCTACCAAGTAATGGTGACAATACTTCCTCTTTACCCCAAAATCCGGCTTGCTCGGCCCATGTTTGTGCATAGAGAATTCTGTCGGCACCGACTCGTCTGGCGTACTCAAGTATTCGGACGGAACCTGTTATGTTAACATCGATATATTTGTAGGGATCATTAGAAGAATAGTATGCAGGCAGAATTCCTGCGAGATGTACGATGGCATAGACATTTGAAGAGGGCAGTCTGTCAAAGTCCTCTTTATTTGTTATGTCAACATTAATGTATCTAATTCCGTTGTTGGCAAAAAAACTAGTATTCTTTCTGCCAACGGCAATAACTTCATATCCGGATGAGCCTTTTAACTTATCGTTAAACCAGTCTGTAAGATATGCTCCGATATTGCCGGTTGCTCCAAAAACTATTATACTTTTCTTTTTTTGATTAGACACTTGTCGTCTCCCTTTAATGAATCAATCATTTACAAATGTTTCTCTTTTTTTATATATTCTATCACTTCAGCACAAAAAGATTTTGTATTATCAATTCCGTCATTTTCTGACAATGTTTTTGATTTCCAACGTTCAATCGCTTTCTCAGATCGCATATTAAGATATGTTAAATCGCTATAGCATTTCTTTAGATCTTCAATCATGCTTGCTACGCTAGCACATATATACTCGGGTCCTGCCCATTCCGCGGCATCACAGTTTCCTAAAGTGATTACAGGAAGTCCATGCTTTAGAGCAAGTTCTGCACTGAAGCCGCCACCATCTCTGGGAGGATTAAGAAATACGTCACATTCTTTAGTAACTCCGGAAAGATTTCTGACACAACCGGTAAAATAGTAATGATCAATGTATCCGGATTTTTGAACGAACGTTTCGAGACCCTTGCATGATCCGACAACAACGAAAACTAAATCAGGAAACCTTTCGGCTAGATTGTTAAGAGCAATCACAAAATCTGTGCTTATTTCATTGTCCAAACGATTTCCCACTATTACAATCTTAAACCTATTTTCTTGATGCAGGTTATCGATAATATCCTCGCTACCCTCTTCGGGAGGAACAAGTACATTCATAAAATAGTTTTGAAGGACGACAATATCATCATCCATATAATTCTCATATCCGTCATATTCAAAAACATCTCTATACATTACATATCTTGAAAGCGTAAATGGGATGTTCTTTGTTGTAGTCTTCGTGACAACAGTTGTAAACATGGATGCAATGTCGGGAATAAGATTCATTTCACCAATAGATATAACGAATGCCGGATTATAATCTCTAATAGCATCCAAAGCCGAGGTCACCGAACTTTTCAAATCAGATGTTTCAAGGAAAAGTGTAGTTCCCTCTATTGTTTGTCCCTGGTAATTCAGAGTAAATGGTCCCTGTTGATTGGTAATATTATCAAAATAAACAGCATGACCAATCCATACATCAGGAACAGGTATTTTTTTTTCACTGACTACCAAAACATCAACTTTGTAGCCGGCTTTTTTTAGATAATAGTATTGGTTAACCAAAATCAGAGTAGGGGCATGAAGTTCGCTGAGAATTTGATCGGTAACGAGTAAAACTCGATTACTATTTCTTTTCGAATAATCTACGTAATTGTATGAATGAGACAGAAGTGATTTTAATTCCTTTATTAATCTCTTATATATAGTTATTAATTCCCCACGAGAACATGAGTTTGCTACGAAAGTAACATATCTGTATTGAATAAAGAATTCAAGCAATTCTTCCGGACTCAGGTCAGCCTCTAAGGCAATTCTGCCAATTAGCTTTAATGCATAGGAATTATTGTCACTACAAGTGAAAAGAGTTAATAATTGGAGCAATTGTTGCTTTGAATCTTTAAGAGAATCATATATCAAGTCTATAAAAACGACTTTCTCACGCTCAGAAAGCTCAGAGTACTCATTCATAATATTACTGAGGTCTTCAGAATCGGCGTGAACAAAGTCCTTTAGCAGATCAGATAGTTTACGCAAAAGATTAATTGAACGATTAGTCATACATGTCCTCCTGAGAAGTAGAGAGTCAAATAAAAGAAATAAGGTTTTAGCGTTAAAAAAATCAAATAGATAAAAGTCTAGTAAGCCCGGTATTGTAATCAAAATTCTTCTTTACAGCTTCAAAGCCTGCGCAGGCAATCTGTGCACGCTTATCTTCGTGAGACAGATAATAGTCTATCTTATCAAGGCATTCTTCAAGACTTCTGTAGAGAACGATCTCTTCGTCTTCTTTGAAGAATTCTGCAAGTTCCGGCTGATAGTTGGACAGAACGAAACCACCGCAACCCAGTATATCCATTACACGAAGAGGGATTCCTGAGTGTATGGAACGAAGGGTAATATTAAGGTTGATCCGGCTTCGATTGAATACAAGAGGCATCTCTTTATCATAGTCAACAATACCTTTGTTGTGGGCCTGCAGTACAGGCATGGAACTAAGATCTGAATTGGTATAGAGACTGAATACTTCGGGAGAATATTTCTCCGCTATGGTAGAAAGGAAGATCTGGCGTTCCTTTACCGTGATGTGCTTTTCCAGTACAGATGACTCCAATATGTAATCTTTGGATGAATAGAATTCGGCCTCGTCCAAAAGAAGTCCGGCGGATGCCATGGATTCATACCATGATTCAGCCAGCTCTTGGGGGAGGTGTTCGGCTGAGCTCTCATAGTTGAAAAGGTGTTCATTAATGTAGGCTTCGGTCTTTTCCCTGACTGATTTGTCAACCTGCAGCGAATCATAGTAATGATAATCGTCTGTATACAGTGTTCCGATAAATGATATATCCGAAGTGAAGCGTTTAAGAGAAGTGTCAGCTGCCTCTCTTATGGCCTTACCGAAGGTATCTGTGTCGGTAGAGAGGGGAACGTGGTGAACGGTTGTACAGCCCTTGGCGATCAGTGTATCAACCAGTTCTTTGTCGAATATGCCGATGTGGTTACAGTTTAAAAAGGCCTGTTTTGCATACAGGGTTAAATGTGGGCAGTCAAATACCCAGCTGTAATATGGAATCCCGACTACATCACAAATGGATGATATTATGGGGAAATAGTTGTTGGAAAGAATGGCTTCGATTCCGTTGTTGTGAATGAAAGGAATCATATCCGAAGCCAACTTAAGATCTTTGGTGTAATTGGTGCATTCTTTGTCGTAGGATACGACTTCGTGACCCATTTGGATTAGGTTATGTTCAATTAAATCTTCATTAAAAGCTTGCCATCTGTAGAATAGTATTTTCATAGTAAAAGTATACCATATCAGCGGTCTGTTATAAGCAAAAAGAGTCCCTAGGAGAGACTCTTTTTTGAAATTCATTTTTCCATAAGTTTTTTGAATTCTTCTTCAGACATTTTCGCAACGGAAGCTGCCTGATTAACAGTGAGCAATCCGGATTGAACAAGTTCGATAAGTTGATTCATACGCCCTTCAGCCAATCCTTCGGCTTTGCCTTCTGCATATATGGTTTCTGATATTGCACTCATAGTGTTGGCACCTCCTTCAGTTGACTTAAGCTCTTTTACTTTTTGACTTAGTTTAGGAAAATTTATTGCTGTTCCGTCATTAACAGTTGTATTGACAAATATTTCATGGAGACCGTCATCTACGATAGCTCCGTTTTCACGAATAATTTTATCAATATGATACACCCATTCGCGATGCGTGTCAATGATGAACGAATTAAGGGGCCTTTCTTGCACTTAAGCGGTTATTAAAGTAATATTAAACGGTAGAGAAAAAAAGAATTAGATTAACATAACGCAGAGGAAAAGAAATATGGCTGACGGAATTATATTTGATGTAGATGGAACAGTATGGGATTCAACTCCGGTTGTAGAGGATGCCTGGAATGTTGCCCTTGAGGAATCGGGGGTTGAGGAAAGGGTGACAGCGGCAAGACTGAAAGGCCTTTTTGGTCTTCCCATGGATGACATTATCAAAGACATTTTGCCCTGGGCAGATAGGGCAACAAGGGACCGTGTAGGAGAGAAATGCTTCAAATGCGAGCACGATTATCTGGCTAAAAAAGCAGGAGTTGTATACGAAGGATTCGAAGACATGCTGAAGATATTGTCCAAGAAATATCCCCTGTTTATCGTTAGTAACTGTCAGGCGGGCTATATAGAACTTATGCTGGAAAAGACCGGTTTCGGACCTTATTTTAAGGATCTGCTTACTTAAGAATCCTATATATGTAGGTGATACGCAGATGGATGCCAATGCATGTATTGAGGCAAAAGTTCCGATAGTATTCGCAGCATACGGCTTTGGAAAAGTTGAGAAGCCCGATTATATTATCAATTCACCAATGGAGCTGACTGAGATTTTGTAAATGATATTGATTGCATGTATAGCAAAGAAAAGTCTTGATTATCAAAATATAGTCTTGTTTACCGCCAATACCCTCCTATGCTAAAATTATTGAAAGCGCATAGGAGGTATTTTTATGTAATACGCGCTTTATGGGATATGGGGTTTTGTGTGAAACGGAGGTAAAAGCTTGAGACTACAAGAGAAGAAAAGCAACAGCGGCAATCTGAAGGAAGCCGTAAGTGGATTCAATAATCCGGACCTTTTGGTGTTTATTTCCAATGATGATCAGTTCGAAGGACATGTTGCTGAGCTTGAGGAACTGTTCCCGGGTGTGCCGAGTATCGGAACAACGGGCCATTTTTACGATGACAAGATCACTGAAGGCGGAGTAGGGGTAGTAGCATTTTTTGATGTTAAGGCAGCAAGCGGTGTTCTTACAAAAGTGTCAACGGCACCGATAACCGACATAATGGAATTCAAAGCTAATCTGCAAAAGGTCGGTCCCGGAGCCAATGATACAGCATGTATCAACTTCAGCACCGGCAATGATGCTGTAATGCTCACAACCGTAGACAGTATATTGAAGCCGGCCAAGGTGGTTCTTACAGGAGGAACGGCGTTTAACGGAAAGGTGTCTGTTAACGGCAAAGTATATGAAGACGCTGACGCATATGCCTTCGTTAAGAATCCCGGAGGTGTGGTTAAGGCTTATAAAGAAAACATATACAGAGCTGCCGAGCATCCTGTGAATTACATAGCCAGCAAAACCAATCACAGTGATTATTACATCGGTGAGCTGAACGGAATATCTGCCAAGAAAGTATACATGGATGCCCTTGGTATCTCTGAAAGCCAGATAGCTACTCAGACCTTCAGTAATCCTTTTGGTAAGGTGACCGGTGACGATATATGTATCATATCCATAAAAGAGGTAAAGGATAACGGCATCTGCTGTTACAGGCAGGTTAATGACTCGGATGTTCTCACCATACTTGAGACAGGTGACTTCAGACAGATAGCCAGGGATACTGCAGATCAGATCAAGAGCGATTTCAGAACAATACAGGGTTCTTTCGGAGTAAACTGTGTATTCAGATACTTCTTCTTCAATGATAACAACTTTATGGACGAGTATCTAAGGATAATGAGCCAGGTCAACAATTTCTGCGGATTCGTAGGTAATGGTGAGCATTGCAATTCTCAGTTCATCAATCAGTCGATGTCGTGCGTTGTTTTCGGGGAAGGCAGGTAAGGAACAATGGGTTTGTTTTCAAAAAAGATTCAGGATCAGCAGTTAACTGTAGAAAAGAAAAAGATAGATTATTCGCCGGTTGACGTTGTAGTCAGCAGTATCAAGACCAATCTGAAGGGACTGGCCGAAAAGGAAGTTGAGTCTCTGGAAAAGCTTAATAATATTAAGGATTCCTTTGATGATGTATTGAAAAAAGATCTGGAATTAAAGGATGAGATGGAACTCTTTGAAAAGATGTTCGAGGAGGTCAATGTTGCCACAAAAGGGTTCGACGAGGTAAGAGCATCGGTCAAGAATTCTGTTGATTCGGCCCAGGAAAAAGTTGATGATATTCAGAAGAGTTCACAAAAAGTAGAAGACGATTTTGAGGATATTCAGAATGTTTTCCGTGAATTCAGTACGTCTGTTGAGCAGATCACCGACTATATGAAGAAAATCACATCCATAGCCAATCAGACCAATATTCTGGCTCTGAATGCATCTATTGAGGCAGCGAGAGCCGGAGAACAGGGAAGAGGATTTGCTGTTGTTGCGGAAGAGATCAATCATCTGGCAAATGAGATTAAAGCTCTTGTTGACAATGTCATCAAGAGTATAGAGGATGTTAATGCCGGCAGTGAGCATATAGAGAAGAGTGTGGGAGTAACCCGTAATGCGCTTCAGGAGAATGTGGAAAACATTGTTTTGGCAAAGGACAAATTCGTTGAGATCGGAGAAGCAGTGGACGGAACGGCTAGGACTCAGGAGCAGATTACCAATGCCACACTTACGGCAAAAAAAGAACTGGATACAGTCTATGAGAGTTTTGGAAAGATTGAGAACCAGTATGAATCAGTTAAGGATCATATTGTTGAAGCCAATAAACTGGGAACAACCAAGAGCATTGCTTTTGAGAATATCGATAACATGCTTTCCCAGCTGAAGCCTTTTCTGAATGACCTGAATGACTGATAAATTCTATCCGAACATGACAAAGAAGGAAAAAATATGACAAGAGAGATGATAATTGAGGGTGTAGGATATCTGGGATCTTTGCTGGTAGTATGTTCTATGCTCATGACTTCTGTAAAGAAGCTTAGAATTGTTAACACCATAGGAAGTGTGATTTTTACTACTTATGCTTTTATAATTCATTCTTACCCGACTGCCTTTATGAATATATGCCTGATACTTATTAATCTGTATCAGTTATATAAACTGGCTGACAAGAGCAGAACCTTTAATCTGGTAAAGGTGAAGGCCGACAATGAAATCGTTCACTTTTTTATTGAGAAATACATAAAAGATATCAACCAGTTCTTCCCCAGTTTTACCGAAAAGGACACAGAGGAATGCGACCAGGCATATGTGGTCATGTTCAGAGACAATCCTGCAGGTCTGTTTCTTGGTAAAGATATGGGTGACGGAGTGTCTGAAATTGTTCTGGATTATGCAGTACCGAGATTTCGAGATACATCCGTGGGCAAATATCTTTATAGGGAATTGCAAGGAAAGCATGGGTCACGAAGACTATATGAAGAGTATGGGCTTTGAAAAAAACGGAAGCGAATTCAGAAAAAAACTGATCTAAAAGTCTCGTGAAAATCTAACGAACTTTCAGAAAAGAAATTGTCGAAAAGTTACAAAACATAAAGAATTTTGAAAAAAGGGGTTTACAAACTCCTTTTTTTGATGATATATTTCAAATCACATTAAATCGAAGGCGTCACACAGACGCTTCACACACGTGGCAGATTGCTGCGTATCTGTATCATATGAATGCTTTGCAGGCTTAAGAGTCGGCTTAAGAGCATTTCGTTAAGACCATTCAGGTCGATTGATTCAGTTTTAAAACTAAAAAAGGAGATGGCAGTTTTGATAGGCATATTGTCTGTTTCTATACTTGCTGCAGTCTTTGATCTTAAGACGGGAAAGGTTCCCAATGTTCTTATAATTCTTGGGCTGTTGACAGGATTGCTGTACGCCTTTGCAAGGGGTGGATTGTCCGGTATGTTGGACGCACTCAGCAGATGTTTGGCTATAATGGCAATCTTCTATCTTTTTTTCATTATCGGAACCATGGGGGCGGGAGACGTGAAATTATATGCACTGATCCCATTCTATTATGATGTCCCTGATATGTTCATTATTTTGGTGTCGGCATTCTGTGTTGGTGCAATCATGGCAATTATTAAAATTGCAGAGAGTTCTTGTTTTGCGTCTCGAATCCAAAGTCTAACGGATTACGTAAAAACCTGCTTATCTGAAAAGCGTCTGCGGCCTTATTACCATGAACCAACGCAGATTGACACCATATCTTTAGCATTGCCCTTGGCTGTGGCAGTGCTGGCTTCGGTAATAGCCACAAGTCTTGATATTTTTCCATTTTTTGAGAGGTATATATGAATCACACAATTATGATTTTTGATGAAGAAGTAGCTTATGCAAGAAAGCTGACAGAGTACATCAATAACAAGCAGGGCTTTCCCTTTTTAGTTAAAACAGGAGATGATCCGGACAGTCTTAAAGACCTTTTAAAGAGGGAGAACATTGATATCATCATAGCGGATGAGGAGTCTAAACTGCCGGAGCTTGGCGAAAAAGATATTGAAAAAATAATACTTTTCAAGCGCAATAACAGAAATTTCGATCATGATCGCAGAGAAATATACAAGTATCAAAACTGCGAGAAGATCATAAGAGAACTGCTGGGATTTGCAGCAGAAACAAAAGGTGTAGACAAGATACTTGAGCGTAAGAAGGAATTGAAGATAACGGGGTTCTTTACACCTGTTCACAGAACCGGTCAGACAAGTCTTGCGATGGCACTGGGGGAAGAATTAAGTAGACACTCCAAGGCATTATATCTCAACTTTGAATCCTTTGCGGGAATGGGGAGATTCTTTAATGACGAGAGAGACAATGACCTGTCGGATCTGATATATGCAGTGGGAGCCGGTAATACAGAACTGGCTTCTTACATAGCAGAGATATCGGGGCAGACCGGGGGCATGCATATGGTACCTCCGATGAAGAGTCATGTTGATCTGAGATCCATGAATTCGGAAGAGTGGCTTAATCTTATCAGAGAGATTGAGAAAAGAACCGATTATGAACATCTGATATTGGATTTGTCTGAGGGTATTCAAGGTTTGTTTGAGATATTAAGTCTCTGTGACCGAATATATATGACAGTAACTAATGACATGGCGGCAAAAGCGAAGACCGAACAGTTTATGCATGAATTGAAGATTCTGGGATATGAGGATATGGAGAAGAAAATATATAAATGTGACGTATATGACCTTGTAGTAAAGAAAAGCGAATCTGCAAAAACAGGCGGGAATGATCTTCGCATATATGTAAAGAATCTAATAAACAAAGAATGATGGAACAGTATGAAAACGTTATTAACAGGATAAAAAGAGAACTTATAGGTAAACTCGAATATCTGGAGGATGTGTCCGATGAAAACCTGAAAAAAATGATAGGCGAGGAGTTGCAAAAAGCCGAGGGAGATCTTCATATTCCGGTGAAAAAGAGGATAGAACTGAGCAGACAGATCTTCCACTCAATGAGAAAACTGGATATTCTGCAGGATTTCTTAGAGGATGAGAGTGTTACGGAGATAATGATCAATGGTCCTAACAATATATTTGTTGAAAGAGCCGGTCGTCTCTACAAGTCTGAAAGACGATTTGATTCGGAAGAGACTCTGAGAAATGTAATTCAGCAGATTGTGGCCAAATGCAACAGAGTTGTAAATGAATCCTCTCCTATTGTGGATGCAAGACTGGGAGACGGTTCTCGTGTAAATGTAGTTCTTTCCCCGGTGGCACTTAATGGGCCAATCCTAACGATTAGGCGATTTCCAAAAGATCCCTTTATGATGAAAGATCTGATCAGGATAGGCTCCCTTGATAATGAAGTAGCCCTCTTTTTGGAAAAACTTGTCATCAGCGGTTACAACATCATCATCAGCGGTGGTACCGGAAGCGGAAAAACGACCTTCCTCAATGCCCTGTCAGCCTTTATTCCGGCGGATGAAAGAATAATAACTATTGAGGACAGCGCGGAACTTCAGATTCAGGGAATTGATAACCTGGTGAGAATGGAGACTAAAAATGCCAACACGGATGCAGGAAAAGCAATTGTGATAAGGGATCTGATAAAGACCAGTCTCCGCATGAGACCAACCCGGATAATCGTTGGCGAGTGCAGAGGCGGAGAAGCAATGGACATGATTTGTTCAGCGATGAATTGCGGACATGACGGAAGTATGTCAACAGTTCATGCCAACAGTGCGACGGATTCTATTGCAAGACTGGAAACAATGATACTGATGGCAGCAGAACTGCCTGTTAATGCGATAAGAAGACAGATTGCGGGAGGCGTTGACATCATTGTTCAGTTGGGACGATTAAGAGATAAATCCAGGAGAGTATTGGAAATAGTGGAGGTGGAAGGTTTTGACGGTCATGAGGTGCTTGTCAATCCTATCTACAGATTCAAAGAGAGCGGAGAAAGCAAATCTTCCGTTATAGGGCGACTTGAAAAAGTGGGAGAGCTGAAAGGTGTTGAAAAGCTTAAAGCAGCAGGAATCAACTGATTACAAAACATACAGGATGAGCATAAAGGAATATGCCTTAAGCATTATACAGGCCTTCGGGTTGGTCGCGGTCTTTGCTTACTTTTTTTACAGATCCTATTACGCAATTATATTCATGTCTCCATTTGTTCCGTTTTTTGTATTCAGGAAAAAGAAACAATTGGGAGAAAAAAGAAGAAGAAATCTAATGTTGCAATTTAAGGAAATGCTGGTGTCGGTGAATGGATCGGTTCAGGCAGGATATTCTTTGGAAAACGCATTTTGCGGAGCTTTCGAAGAGATGAAAGGCTTTTACGGTGAGAAAAGTGACATTGTAAAGGAACTCGCCATCATAAAGAGGGGACTTAACAACAATGCCGGACTCACCGGCTTAATAAGAGACTTGGCAAATCGGAGCGGGATAAAAGACATAAGTGATTTTGCGGGAGTGTTGTATATAGGCAAGCAGACCGGAGGCAATATCAACAGAATAATGGAATCTTATATAAATGTGATAGATGAAAAGGTTGCTGTTATGCAGGAGATTGACACTATGGTAAGTGCCAAGAGATTTGAACAGAAGATTATGAATATGGTTCCCTTTCTAATAATCTTCTACATCGAGCTAACGAGTCCGGGCTTTTTTGAATCGCTATATCACAACCTTGCAGGTGTGGTAATTATGACTGTGGCATTGGCGGTATATGTTTTTTCAGTGTACATGTCAGAAAAAATTGTAGATATCAAGGTCTGAATCCATGAGAAAAAAGAAAGAGAAAGAATATATCGAACACAATTTCATAGGAGAGATAAAAAAACTGCCATACAAACTTATCAAGCGATATGTATCGTTCTGTGAGGAAAATGGTAAGAAGCCCTTTTCAGCGGACATGGAGAAAAGACTGTCACTTATCAGTCCAGGTGTAAGTATGAACAGTCTCGTAGCGGATTATTATGCAGATAAGATAAAGACTGTGCTGTTAATAAGCGGAGGTCTGATATTCATAACCGCTTTGCTTGTGTACGATCGAAGCAATTCGAGTGCTATTACGGAAAACAGAATCGTACGGAATACATATAAGAAGGGGGCCGAATCAATTACAGTAAGGGCCTATTCCGATAACTATGATTACGGAAGCATAGATCTCAAAGTCAACGAGCAAAAGTATACGGAAGAAGAGGCAGAAGAAAAAATGGATGAAATCTACGGATACTTTAAGCCTATTATTCTGGGAGAGAATAAGTCGTTTGATTGCATAGACAAAGACATGAATCTGCCCGCAGAAGCGGAAGGATATGAGGAGTTTGAGATAAGGTGGGAAAGCGGAGATTATCTTCTCTTAAGGAATAACGGAGAACTTGGAGATACTGAGGAATGCGTTGAAGGGACGGACGTTGATCTGAATCTTACTGTTATATACGGCGAATATGAAAAGACCTACAGCTATCCTTTGAGACTGTACCCTCCTGCAATGGAGGAGGCTGATTTAAGGATGAAAGAACTTATGGATGAGATTGAGAGCAGAGATAAAGCTACGGAGAATTTGGATTATCAGGAACTTCCGGGGTCTGTGAATAACGAGAGAATAATATGGGAGGAAAGCTCACCGCCGATTATTCCGGTTGCGCTGGTGCTACTGCCCTTGCTGTTGCTTGTGGTATGGAAAGCCAAGGACAGAGATTTGGGGAAGAAATATGAGGAGAGAAACAAAGAACTGTCCATGGATTATTCGGAACTGGTAAGTAAGATTCAGCTGCTTATAAGTTCGGGAATGACGATCAGAGGATCGATAGAAAGGATAGTAAAGGACTACAAAGAGGAAGCGGGAGCTTTCGGAAGAAAGAAGTATGTATATGAAGAATTGTCTTTATGTGTCAGAAAGATACAGGATGGAATGGATGAAGGACAGGCATATGAGCTCTTTGGCAGAAGATGTTCTTTAATGACATATAAAAAACTGTCTGCTCTGCTTACTCAGAATCTCAAAAAGGGAACCGACGGATTGATTGAAGCATTGTCGACCGAGGTTAAAGCAGCTTTTGAGGACAGGAAGATGTTCGCAAGAAAGATGGGGGAAGAGGCTCAGACCAAGCTGATATTCCCAATGATACTTATGCTTGGAGTCGTAATAATGATCATAATGGTACCTGCCTATATGTCTTTTGGGGCATAGGCTACAGCTAATATAAGGAGGAATAATATGAACGGATTAAAAGGAATCAGAGAATTAATGGTTGAGGAGGATGGAATGGGCACAGTAGAAATCATATTGATAATCGTTGTGCTTATAAGTCTGGTTATTATTTTCAAGACCCAGTTAACTAATCTTGTTAATACTATTTTCAGTAAGATCACATCACAGGCCAACAGCATCTGACATTTTTGAAGCGATGAAGACAGGCAAAAACAAATACAGAGACGGTGGTTACATCACAGTATATGTGGCGCTTTCTCTGGGCATAATCATATCTTTGATCACAACAATGCTTATTGCCGCAAGAAACAGGACAATAAGATTTCAAACAGAGTGCGTGGCAGATCTTGGAATAAACAGTCTACTGGCAGAATACAACAGGGAACTTCTACAGCAGTACAAACTGTTTTTTATTGACAGTGCATATGGCAGTGGCAACGGGAACCCTGAAAATGTCGCAAAACATCTTATCCACTACATGAATATCAATTATGATGAATGCTCTTCGGGAATACTCGGAAAAGGAAAGGACCTTACCGCATGCCGAGCAGATAATGCGCTCATAAGCGGAATAAGTTATGCCTCGGATAACAAAGGACGGGTCCTAAGATATCAGATTGATCGATATATGAAGGCAATATACGGTCTTGATATGATTTCGGATTCCATAAACAACGAAAAGGATCTGGAGGCTTATTTGTCGGATTATGACGCTTATTGTGGGGAAAGAGACAGTGCTAACGGTCAGGTCGATGAGATTATGAATGAACTGAATTCCAATCTTGAGGAGGATGAGGAACCCTACTCCATAAGTAATCCGGCTGACTCGGTAGGTACGCTTACCCAGGGAACAGCACTGTATTATGCAGTTAAAGATCCGGCTGCCATGAGATTCGGAAGGACAGACATAAGCGGACTGATATCGGGCAGAAATATACGAGACGGAGAAGGCTTAAGACCATACCAAAAGGCCCCGGATGATTTGGTCTCAAGACAGTTATTTTACAAATACATCTTCGATCAGTGCGGATATTACAGTGATGAGAAAGACGGCTCAGCCCTTACATATCAAATAGAGTACCTGATAGTCGGTAAGGATTCCGATATGGAAAACATGGAGGAGATTGCGGATAAGATCTTTAAAACCCGTTATGCAATCAACATGGCATATCTGATGTCCTCGGGGTCAAAGCAAATGGAGGCTGAAGAGATGGCGCTGGCTGCTACGTCTGCCATAGGTCTTCCGGAACTGACGGAAGCGGTAAAGTGGACCATTCTTTTTGCATGGGGTTATGCAGAGAGTGCAAAAGATATGCGCATACTATATGACGGTCACGGATTGACTTTAATTAAAACTGATGCCAGTTGGAATACTCCTCTTGCTCAAATGGTGGCATTCGCAGCCTGTCTGGATGACTATACGCCACCCGGTGGGGATATGGACTATAAAAAATATCTCACGCTCTTTTTGGAATCAGCCGATTACGACAGGACAACAATGCGGCTGATGGACATTATGGAGATGGACATCAGACTAACACCCGGCAATTCCAACTTCAGAATGGACAATGCCATATATCAGTTCTACGCAACGGCCAACATATCTTCTGCCTACAATTACGATTGCAGTATAAAAAGATTTGCAACATATGAATGATAAAGAGCCATACCCATGCTTTTCTGTGAAGATCGTAAAGAAGGAACCCATTAACTTGCACAAAAATCTTCTCTTATGACGAATCCCGTATACTCCCATCTAACAATCAAAAATTTAAAAAAGGTGATTTGCAGAAAGGCAGGGGCATGGCTCTTTAACAATCGCGGTTCTGCAAGTGTAGAAGCCGCATTGGCAATTCCAATCTTTCTTTTCTTTGTTGTAAACCTTCTGTCTTTATTCATTATGTATGAAGGTTATTCGGTAAGATTATCAAAGCTTCACGACGAAGTATATGAGGCTTCGGTAGCGGCTCATATGGCTGAAGGTGGAAATGACCTGATAATACTAACGGACACTTTGCCAATACATCCCATTATAGGAAATATTGCTTTCGAAGATTCGTCGGCTAAAGTGGCTGCCTGCAGCAAGAAATGGACCGGTTACGATCTTACGTCCGGAATTGATCTGACTGATGACGAGGAATATGTCTATATAACTGAATCGGGATCGGTTTACCACAGGTCAAAGGATTGCAGCCATCTGAGAGTAAATATCAGTGTCTGCAGTAGTGATGATATAGCATCAAAAAGAAACGCTAACGGAGAAAAATATAGACCATGCGAAAAATGCGGTGGAGGGAAATCAACGGGCTTGCTCTTTATTACGGATCAGGGGAACAGATATCATAACAGTCCTGCCTGTAGTGGTCTTAAGAGAACCATAAAAACAGTGCCCTTATCGGAAGTGGAAGGACGTCCGCCATGCAGTGTTTGCGGGAGGTAGACAGATATGAATTTGGCTGAATTATCCGGTCAGATGAGCGCCCCAAATGTGATGTTAATAATATGTATGCATACCCTGTTAATCTTGCTGGCCATATCTGATTTCGAGAAGAGAACTGTCCCCACCGCGATGGTTATGTTAACTATTGTTATGTCAACAACATATATGCTGACAGAGCTTATAAGCGGAAAAAGAACTATTACAGATCGAGTCATAAATATGATTCCCGGGGTCTTCCTTTGCGCCTATTCTAGGTTAAAGCCGGAAAGAGTAGGGGAAGCTGATGGACTACTCATGATATGCATAGCTGAGTTAAGCAATCCCGTTACATTTATCATAACAATGGCAGTCACTTCTTTTTTGTCGTTGATAATCGCAGTGAAAACAATAAAGGACAAGACAAAACTGCCTTTTATCACAATACTTGCAGGAGCCTATCTGTTATGCGCAAAATACTGAAAAGACAAAAGAATATGACAGGATATCTGTCTTTGGAAGCGTCATTTGTGGTTCCACTGGTATTCATGCTTTTTATACTCGGAATATATTTTACATTTTTCCTCTACAATCATCTGGTGGTGGAGCAAAGCTGTTATATTGCGGCATTAAGAGGCAGCAGGCTCAAAAATACGGCGGACAGTGTGGTGGAGACATATACAGGAGATGAGTTGGGGAAACTCCTGGATGAGCAGATATATCAGTATCAAAACAACGGGAATGTGAAAGTGACGGGATTCAAGGTTGAAACAAACGCATCTTCTTATATCACAAACAGACTGAAAAAACTGGGGATATATAACGAAGAACAACTGATTACAGAAAGAAAAGCCGGTGTGATAAGGCTGGATCCGGCAGCAGTGCTGAGGGTTTTGCACAGACCTGGAAAGAGAGGGAATGATGGAAATAACTGAAGAATTGGGAGCCAATTATCTTGTGCTTGAAGATAGGGTGAAAGAGGAAGACCGCTATCTTCTTAGAATGTTGACCGAGAATTACATAAAGAATCTGCTTAGTTGCAGGTGCGGATACAGAAATGAAGAGGCTGTTCTTAAATACGAAGTATCCAACATGCATTCTCTCGTCACCGAATATGAGCATAGCATTCTGTCTTCAACGGAATTGGAAAATATGCTGCTTGAACTGCTTTCAATCGGAACAAGGGCAAGAGAGTACTTATTGGATGAAAAGAACATAGTATACAATCCGGAATACATGTTTGTAGATGTGGAAGATGATTCGCTTAATCTTTTATGTGTACCCTACGAGACGGATGAGATGATAGCGCTGCATCATATGAACAAAGGCAGATACTATTTTCTTGCGGATTTTTTACTGGACAAAGTAGACCACAATGATGAGAAGGCAGTAAAGATTGCATATGAATTCTACAGAATGTCAAAAGAAGAATTGTTTTCGCTGGAAAAATTCTGCACATATATAAAAAGGCTTCAGACAGACAGCAAAGAAAGCAAATTAACCGAATCGGAAGCTGTCTGCACAATGCCTCATGAAGAGAAGGTAGACAGTTTCTTGACGGATCCAAAAGACGATGTAATCTCAACAGGAAGAGAAAGTAAAAAAACTTTTTCAATAAGGTCGTTTCTGCAGAAAAGAAGGGAAAGAAAAGAAGATGATATAAAGATGCCGGACGGGATAGTTACCGTTGATGATTATTGGGGCGCATCAGATGATGAGGACGTCATTAAATGCAGCGGAGTTCGCCCGGAGGAAGAGGAGGACGACGACAATCTCACAATGTTTTTTGATGTCAGTGAGCAGGAAGTACACAGGATAGTATGGTATGAGAATGGCAAAGAACAAACAAAAGTGCTGACATCCTGGCCGGTGGTTTTGGGAAAACAAAAAGGGACAGATAATCTGTGCATCAATGATCCAAGTGTCAGCAGGAGACATGCAAGACTTAATTGCAGGAATAACAGCATTTTCATAGAAGATCTGGGCTCAAAAAACGGGACATTTATGAACGGAAGAAAAGTGAAATCCGGAGAAGAGATACCCATATCTGCAGAAGACAGATTACAACTTGGCAGAGTGGCTCTTTCTATAATTTCATGAATTAAGAGCTGATGGAAGATATTATTATAATTCCGGTATCTATGCTATAATATCCTTACCAAGAAGGATTCGCTTATGGCTAAACAGAGGGAGTCCGGCTTGGGGCTTTCTCTGACTTGGAATAATTGATAAAGGAGAAAGCTGTATGTTAGGAGGTTTGGCTATGGATGTTACGATGCCCGTTGTTGAAACACCTGAACTTTTAGAAAAACTAGATAAAGGCATTGATGATATGGAAAACGGTCGTGTTACTCCTCATGAAGAGACGATGAGGATCTTAATGCAGCGTTATAACGACCATGTATCACAAAATTCTTGAGACTGATGAAGTTATAGAGGACATATATCGTATTTCCTGCGAAGCATATAACTTTACAAGGGATAAGGACTCTGGTCTAACTTTTTTTAAACTATATGATGCGGCTACTGAAAATATGATGATATTTCCGGATGGCTTTAGCACGACAGATATAGAATACCGTGGTTATGTGATTCACATGGTTCCATTTGGAAATTACAACTTATTTTATACGGTTAATAACGAAAACAGGAGAATTTATATTCTACGAATTCTTTATCAAAAGCAGAATTGGCAACGTATTTTAAGAGTAAATAATAACTATCATGTTAGTGGAAGAAGGATGATTCAGTGAACAACAGATGCTCTCAATTCGACGTTGGGGGCATTGTTTTTATGTATAAGATCGGATATTAAGTGAAGACATGAAAAAGATAAAGCAAAGAGTATTTGATGTAATTGAAATAGGAACGAGATATGACTGGCTGAGCACGGGATTTGACCTCCTCATCGTAGTGGCGATATTGGCCAATCTGACTGCTACGCTTCTCTTTACATTTAAGGAGATGCAGCCCTATACCGGCGTGCTTAACGTTATTGAGCTTGTTACAATCCTTTTGTTTACCCTTGAGTATATATTAAGGATATGGACTGCGGAATATCTCTATCCGGATAAACCGGAATGGAAAGCAGTGATTTGTTTCATCTTTTCTTTCTATGGAATAATCGATTTGCTTACCATCCTGCCTTTTTATATGCCCTTCGTATTTCCAACGGGCGCGGTGGCATTCAGAATGCTCAGAGTATTCAGGATATTCAGGCTCTTTAAGATCAACGCACAGAGCGATGCATTCAATGTTGTAACCGGAGTACTGAAGGAAAAACGTAATCAGCTTTTTTCATCGGTATGCCTTATATTCATCCTTATGCTGGCATCATCACTTATCATGTACGGTCTTGAACATGATGCACAGCCGGATGCTTTTGCCAATGCATTTTCGGGAATATGGTGGTCTGTATCCACGATGTTAACGGTAGGATACGGAGACATATATCCTGTCACGCTGGCAGGAAAAGTGATGGCAATCATCATATCATTCCTGGGAGTCGGACTTGTGGCTGTACCCACCGGTATCATCAGTGCCGGTTTTGTGGAGCAGTATACCAAGATCAAGCAGGGCAATGAAGAGGGCCAGGAAAAAGATTTTGTATACGTTGTATCCGATATCGGAAAGGATAAGGACTGGGTAGGACGAACTGTCGGAGAACTGAAACTTCCTCCGGAGATAGTTCTTGTCATGATACTCAGAGATGATGATTCCATCCTGCCCGATGCCGGAACAGTTCTTAAAGAGAACGACAGACTGGTGCTGGGAACAAAGCGTTACAGTAAAAAGAGACCGGTTAACCTGAGAGAGATCATTATTAAAGAAGAGAGCAAATGGATAGGACAGCCCATCAGAGATCTGGATATCTCAAGGCTTGATACCATTGTGACAATTCAGAGAGACGGTAGACTGATAGATCCCGATGAAGGAACCGTCATTCGAAACGGAGATGCTCTTATAGTTCATAACAGACGCACCGTAAGATATTTTCCGCTGAGAGGATCGGGCTTGGGCTCGTCCTTCTCAAGGGTGATAGTACTGCCCATGATGCCGAGATTTTTCAGATAGTCGCGAAGCACTTTCTCAGCCTTGAAGTAGGCAAGAGTCTTGTCGAATCCTTTGGCAGGAGACAGTCTCAGAGAAAAATGATTGCCGGGAAATACCATGATCTGATAACGTCTTATCTCATTCACATCAGCAAGAACCTCACCGAAATCATCCATGGGAACAATAACTTCATGTGCTCCGTCAGAGAGGATTATCTGATCTAAGCTACGTCCCTTAACTTCTATCCAGGGAGAACAGTTGCCACAGAGACAGGGCTTGTCATATATGACTATCTTATCTTCCAGAGCATACCTGATAACAGGCAAAGTATAATTCATCAGATTGGTGATAAGCACATGGTCACATGTTTCACCGGGCTTTACCGGATTGTTATCAAAGTCTACCGGCTCAACTATTACCCAGTCATCGTTAAGGTGCAGATGATGTTCTCTGCATTCGTAAGCTATACATCCACCTTCTACAGAAGAATAGGAACTGGTTATATCACATCCGAAGACTATCTCAAGTTTGTTGCGAACTTCGGGAGTGAGTTCTTCTCCGTCTGCCATAAGGAAGACGGGATTGATCTTCAGTTTCTTATTCTTTTTTTCATCCGCAAGACGGGCAAGAACAGAAGGAAAACCTGCTACTACAGCAGGATCGAAATCATTAAGGGCACTGACAAGTTTGCCCGTAGAAGTCTGTGCCTGCATAAGTACCGATCTTTTCTTTCTGAAAGGAATGGTGTGGCGTCTGATATCGGCAACCACATTGTAAAAGAAGGGGCCACTGGTCGTATATATATTGGCAATTCTGCCGCCGCGCTTTAAAAACTGCCAGAAGTGTTCCTTTCTGGCAAAACT
The DNA here is from genome assembly GCA_902779505.1 of uncultured Lachnospiraceae bacterium. Taxonomy (GTDB): domain Bacteria; phylum Bacillota; class Clostridia; order Lachnospirales; family Lachnospiraceae; genus Colinaster. The sequence continues at coordinate 25,320 of CACZBZ010000009.1, read as the reverse complement.
TCTCTTGATATGCATGGCACTCAAAAGAGCAGCCATGTTGTCATCGTACAAAGAAATAATGGGTGCAGAATCGGTTCCGCTGCTGCTTACCACACGGTACTTGCCAAGATAGTGGACACCATCGCCCTGATGTTTCTCCATATGATCATAGATTCCGTCAAGATTCACATCTTTATCCGTTGACCATCTGCTGTAATCGGAAGTCAGTTCTTCCTTAGAAGTAGTCGGAAGATCATTCAGAGTAAAATTAGTTGGCAGATCCTTATAGAGATCGGCATAGTATTCGCTGTGCTCTTTTGCATAGACAACAAGCTCGTACAGTCGCTTTTTATGAAGCTGTGCACGGGCGTTTACTTTCATCTTATTATATTCATCAATAAGCTTTCCGGCTTTTTTAAGATTTAGACTATCCATACTTCAAATCTAGCATTTTTTAAGACTTTCATCAATAGCACGAGAAGGAGTGCTATGTCTAAACTACATAAAACGAACCCCTAAACTTTGTGCATTAAAACAATAGGAAACTAATTGAATAAAAAGAGTTTCCTGTATTATAATTAGAGTACAGCAAAAGACCGAAAACGGGGAAAAGAGGCCGAATATGATTACTGTAAAAAACAAGCTGTTCAATATAACTACAAAGAACACATCATACATATGCCATGTTAGAGACGGCAAGTACGTGGAGAATCTCTATTACGGGAAGAAGATTACCTTTCCCGAAGGAGCGGACACTGAAGTAATGGTGGAGCCCCTTAGAGAAAAATTCAACAATGTCTATGGCAATACCATAGCGGCGGCCGGTGAAGATAAGAATCTGACGCTGGACAACCTTAACACGGAATTTTCTTATCCTGCTGTGGGTGATTACAGGATCACTTCCATGCTCCTCAAAGCAGACGATACATTCAGTTCGCGCTTCTATTTTAAAGATTCCTTCCTCTATGAAGGTCTTTATAAAGACAGTGATCTGACTAAGATGCCTTATGCCAGATATTATGAAGAAACGGGCAAGCCCTGGACTCTGGAACTCATATTTGAAGATGAGGCGGCAGGCCTGGAACTCAGATTAATATATACAGCCTTTGAAGACTGTGATGTAATCACAAGACGAACGGTGCTTATCAATAAGATAGACAGTTCTGTTGCAGTCAGAAAGCTTGCAAGTATGCAACTGGATCTGCCGGGGAAGGATTACAGTCTTCTTACATTCGACGGACTCTGGACTAGAGAAAGACATCTGAATGAGAAGAAACTGATATCCGGAACTTACGTTACGGAATCAACCGTGGGAACAAGTTCCAACAGACACAATCCCTTCATAATGATAAAGAAAAACGATGCCGGTGAGCATGCCGGCGACTGCTATGCTTTCAACTTGATTTATTCCGGCAATCATAAGGAAGAGGTGGAAGTGTCTGAGTACGGCAAGATAAGGCTGATACAGGGAATCAATGACTGGTGCTTTGACATGGAATTAAAATCCGGTGAGACTTTCTACACTCCCGAAGCTGTTATGACATACAGCGACCTGGGCCTTAACGGAGCAAGCGCCAACTGCCATGATTTTGTTAACAATCACATAATCCCCGAACAGTTCAGAGGCAAGGAACGTCCTATCCTTATCAACAACTGGGAGGCAACTTATTTTGACTTTAACAGACGTAAGCTTACAGGTCTGGCAAAAGATGCCGCGAAACTGGGAATAGAACTCTTTGTACTTGATGACGGATGGTTTGGCGACCGCAGTGACGATACAAGTTCACTGGGTGACTGGGATGTCAATGAGAAGAAGATTGGCGGCCCATTGAAAGACCTTATAACAGAGATTAAAAAAGAGGGAATGGACTTTGGTATATGGGTAGAACCTGAGATGATAAGTGAGAAGAGCAGGCTCTATGAGGCTCATCCCGACTGGGCAGTTAAAGCTCCCGGCAGAGAAGTTTACACGGGACGTAATCAGATGGTGCTGGATTATACCAGAGAAGATGTAAGAGACTACATAGTCGACAAACTCTCCAAGTTGCTTTCTGACAATGATGTCAGTTATGTGAAGTGGGATATGAACAGGCATATATCGGATGCTTATTCATCAGGGGACTGTGACAGCGGTATCTTCTACCACAGATATGTTCTTGGTTACTATGATGTCATGGACAGACTTACAAAGAGTTTCCCCCATGTACTTTTCGAAGGCTGTTCTTCGGGTGGAGGAAGATTCGATCTGGGTGTACTTTGCTACATGCCTCAGATATGGACTTCAGATGATACGGATCCCAATGAGAGGATGATGATCCAGGGAGGAACTTCTTATGGTTATCCCCTTTCAACCATGGGCGCACATGTAAGTGCATCTCCCAATCATCAGACACTTAGACACACAAGCATAGACACAAGATTCCAGGTTGCAACCATGGGAGTGTTGGGTTACGAGCTTGACGCAACAAGACTTACTTCTCTTGAGAAGAAGACTGTGAAGAAGCAGATTGAATTCTACAAGCAATACAGGAAGTTATTCCAGTTCGGAAGATTCATAAGAGTGAAAAAAGACCCCAACCTGGAGATATGGGAGACCGTATCCGCAGACAGGGATCTGGCGATCGCCCTGCTCTATCAGGCACAAAGCGAGCCAAATCAGTCAGATGACATTCTTTTTGCCAAAGGGCTGGAAGAAAATGCGACCTATAAAGTAACGGGCAGACAGATACAGATATCCATCAAAGAGTTCGGCAATCTGATCAATATGGTATCGCCTGTGAACATCAAGGAAGAAGGAGTGGCACAGGCCATGGTCAACAGCCTGTATGCCATGGATGGAGAAAAAGAGGAATATCTCGTGACAGGCAGCATGTTTATGCACGCGGGAATAAAGCTGAATTCCAGATTCGTGGGAACAGGCTTAGGTGAAGGCACAAGAACAATGGGAGATTATTCTTCGAGACTATATGTAATTGAAAGAATGATCTAGCGATTCGGGCGAGCCAAATCGCATTGAACTACTCGCATAAATGCTCGCAATGGAGGTAACATGAGTAAAAGTGAAGTGATATTCGGCAACAGAATGAGCGCCGCTACAGTCAGAAAAGCTGAGAAGAGCAAAAAGAAATATGCAAAAAAATTCGGAGATGACTCTTCTGTTGATTACAAACTGAAGATAGAAAAAAACAAATCTCTTTATGACCTCATAGGACTTGAGGAAATAAGGATAGCTGAGAATGGTGGCGAAGGCTCCGGGGCCGAAGGCTTTGATAATGAAAAAGGAATCATAGTCGGCAATATAAGAATGGGATTCGGTCATTACAGAATCGCAATGGCATTTGTATCTTGCGCCAAAGCCATGGGATACAAGCCTTACTGGATGGACCTTAATAGCTATAAGCAGACAACGGGTGGTAAAGTGATTGCTGCTCAGAACGATCTCTATTCAATGGGATCAAGACTGTCCGGCAAGATTAAGCTCTTCAACAAGCTTGTTTGGGAACCCTTGAACTACGAAGGATTCAGAAAATTAAGCTATAATTCATCGGATCAGAAGAACGCGGAACTTATGACACCGGTATTTAAGAATGTACCTAAGGACATTCCTTTTATCGGTACTCATGTGTGGCCGTCCCAGGCTGCGGTTCATGCGGGTATGTCCAATGTTGTAAATGCTATCCCCGACAACTGGCCCATGGCTCTGCATCTTGCGGAAGGTGCACTTCATACCATACAGACACACATGTCTTATCAGGGCTACAGAATACTGAACGGTATGAACAAGGATAAGGTTAACAATCCTATGGGAGCGGAAGATCTTATCTACACAGGTCACTATATTGATCATGAACTGGTAAGCAATATCGATTATGACTGCGATAAGAGAATAGCTCGTGCTAACGGGGCAGGTCCCATAAGATTCCTGCTCACCATCGGTGGAGCAGGTGCTCAGAAGGAGATCTTCTCAGAGATAATAAAACACCTTCTCCCTCTTATAAAAGAGAAGAAAGCTGCACTCTATATCAACGTTGGTGACTACATGAATGTCTGGAACGAACTGAAGGGAGAGATAGCAGGACTTAATGAAGCCAAGACTTTCTTCAATGTTTTTGAGGGTGTAAAGAATTTCGCAGCCGAAGCGATTGACGGAAATGTTGAAGGAGTATATGCTTTTTGCAGTGATGATATCTTTGAAGCGGTATATACCACCAACCTTCTTATGCGAAGCACGGATGTTCTGGTTACAAAGCCCAGTGAACTGTCGTTTTACCCTGTTCCGAAACTCTTTATAAAGAGAGTCGGCGGACATGAAAAATGGGGAGCAATTCACTCTGCTGAGATAGGAGACGGAAGTCTTGAGTGCGAGGATACAGCTCATACAATCCAGATGGTGGATATGTTCATAGATTGTCCGGACATGCTTATGGGAATGTGCGATAATATCAAACGTAACAATAAGATGCACATATATGACGGAGCATATGAAGTTGTGAAAAAGGCTATGGAGCGCAAAGGGAAGTAAAAGATGCGCGGCTTAAAGCCGTCAAAATGCGCAATGAACAGCAGGCAAAAGGAACACAAAAACAAGAAATAATGCGCAACCGCTTGCGCGACACAGCTAAAAGTGTTATATTTACTCTAGCAAAAAAGATTGCATATATTTAATTGGAGGAAAAAGAAATGAAGAAGCCGGTATTGGTTATTTTGGCAGCAGGAATGGGAAGCAGATACGGTGGTCTTAAGCAGATGGACAGTATGGATGACCAGGGACACAAGATTATTGATTTTTCCATGTATGATGCCAAGCAGGCGGGTTTTGAGAAAGTTGTATTTATAATTAAGCATGAAATAGAAAAAGACTTTAAGGAACTTGTGGGCAGCAGAGTAGCCAAGTATATGGAAGTGGAATATGTATTCCAGGAAGTTGCGGATGTTCCCGCAGGATTTGAAATTCCCGACGGAAGAACTAAGCCTTGGGGTACAACACATGCTCTCAACTGTTGTAAGGATGTAATAGACGGACCATTTATGGTTATCAATGCTGATGACTATTACGGCAGATCCGGCTACAAGACAATGTACGATTTTCTTACTGACACAGCAGAAGATCCTAAGGCATATGCAATGGTAGCATATGAACTTGGCAAGACTCTTACAGAGAAGGGTTCTGTTACAAGAGGTGTATGCCAGTGTGACGCTAACGGCTATCTGACAGACATCGTTGAGCAGAAGACACTTGTGAAGACCGCCGACGGTGCCGCATATTCGGAAGATGACGGCAAGACTTTCAAGCCTATCGATGCCGCTTCACCCGTATCAATGAATATGTGGGGATTCAAGGACAGTATCTTTGCGGAATTTGACAAGGCATTGGACCTCTTCTTCAAGGAAAAAGTGGCAGAGAATCCAATCAAATCAGAGTGCCTTATCCCTACGGAAGTTGATGTACTTATCAAGAAGGGTGCAGCAAACGTTAAGGTGCTTAAGAGCAAGGATCAGTGGTTCGGTGTCACATATCCCGAAGACAAGCCTTACGTAGTGGAAAATATCAAAGCCCTTAAGGAAGCAGGTCTCTATCCTGAGAAGCTGTGGCCATAAGGCGGGAAATATAGGTTATTAGGAGGAAGATTATGTCTATTTTAGTTACCGGCGGTGTGGGATTCATCGGAAGTCACACTGTTGTAGAGCTTCAGAATGCAGGATATGATGTTGTTGTACTTGACAACCTCTGCAATTCAAACAAAAAGGTCCTTAAGAGAATTGAAGCAATCACAGGCAAGCCTGTTCCTTTTTATGAGGCAGACATCCGTGATCGTAAGGCTCTTGAAGATATATTTGCAAAAGAGAAGATTGACAGTTGTATTCATTTTGCAGGTCTTAAAGCCGTGGGAGAATCGGTTGAGAAACCTCTTGAATATTACGACAACAATATTGCTGGAACATTGGTACTTCTCGATGTTATGAGAAAACATGGATGCAAGAATATCATCTTCTCATCAAGCGCAACAGTATACGGCGATCCTGCAGTGATTCCCATCACAGAGGAATGCCCCAAGGGACAGTGTACCAATCCTTACGGATGGACCAAGTCAATGCTTGAGCAGATTATGACTGACATGCAGAAGGCTGATCCGGAATGGAATGTGGTATTACTCAGATACTTCAATCCGATAGGAGCTCATAAGAGCGGTACAATGGGTGAGAACCCCAACGGAATTCCCAACAATCTTATGCCTTACATCACACAGGTTGCGGTGGGAAAAAGAGAAGAACTCGGTGTATTCGGCAATGATTACGACACACCGGACGGAACAGGAGTACGCGATTATATTCATGTAGTAGATTTGGCAATAGGTCACGTTAAAGCACTCAAGAAGATAGAAGAGAAGGCCGGACTCAACATATATAATCTCGGAACGGGAACAGGATACAGCGTTCTTGATGTGGTTAAGAATTTTGAAGCCGCAACAGGAGTAAAAATTGCTTACAGTATCAAGCCCAGAAGAGCCGGAGATGTTGCGGTATGCTATTCCGATGCATCAAAAGCCGAAAGAGAACTCGGCTGGAAGGCTCAGTACGGTATCCGTGAGATGTGTGAAGATTCATGGAGATGGCAGAAGAACAATCCGAACGGTTATGATGATTAGTCATATGGAAATAATGAGGGCGTGCAGATGCACGCCCTTTTTTACGCTTTAATCCTCTTCGATAACCAAAAAATCAAGATAATCAAACGGGATATCATCAATAAAGTTGTCATGGCCGAATTTGGTCCTGGAATGATTGGAGAATTCCTTCACATTCTTGTCAAGCCATATAGGATGACTGAGATCCAATTCACTGCAGGCTTTGTCCAAAGCATTGAATACCTTGTGTGTTCTGGTGTCGTCTTCATAGTTCTCAACCACCAGATCTTTTATAAGATGATTGTCTTTGATTTCCTTAATCCATATACGCATAGAGAGAGTATAGCATTAATTGATATTTTATGGTACACTATACATTGGTTTTTTATGGTGCGTTACTATGCGCCGCGAAAAACTACAATATAAAGGGGTATAGAAACATGAGCAATGAAGCATATGATCAGGTAGACAATTGGAACGAAGTTCTGCTTGTTTACAGATCGGCATTAAAAGAGATAAATACTAAGCTTGAGATACTTAATGACGAGTTCCAGCATGTTCACAGGTACAATCCTATCGAGCATATCAAATCCCGTATTAAGACAAGCGAGAGTATTGTTAAGAAACTTAAGAAAAAAGGCTACGAGTCTACCATTGAGAATATGATCAAGTACGTGGACGATATAGCCGGTATCAGAATAATATGTTCATTTGAATCGGATATATATCAGATAGCCGAGATGCTTGCCAATCAGAATGATATCAAGATCTTGGAAGTGAAGGATTATATCAAGAAGCCCAAGGAGAGCGGATATAAGAGTTTCCATATGCTTGTAACCGTACCTATCTTCCTGTCCAACAAATCAGTTGAGACAAAGGTTGAAGTACAGATCAGAACGGTAGCAATGGATTTCTGGGCCAGCCTTGAGCATAAGATTCATTATAAGTTTGAAGGTAACGTTCCGGAGAGCATACAGGAAGAACTTGTGGATTGTGCCATGATGGTATCTGCACTTGATATCAAAATGATGTCACTTAACGAGCAGGTTCAGAAGCTTGCCAAGGATGATGAAGAGAGTGAAACGGCATAAAAAAACTCCCCATAAAATGAGGAGTGCCCAGGCACCTTTCAGCACCTGGGCTATTATGAAAAAATTGTCTAATTACGTTTCCTATCTGATTTAGTTCAATTCTAACAATAGAATATGAACAAATTATGAACAAGAGGTTAACATATAGTAAATTGCGACAAAATGGAGAGGGACATGGACACATTTATTGATGAAATTGCACAAAAATTTGACCCCAATGATATGATTAAGGCCAATTCAGCTGCTGAAGCCAAGGAAATGGACGCGCTGAAGGACAGAGTGGACAGCTATGAGAACTTGCTTCAGGAGATGAAACAGGTCAATCTTAAGAACATGGAATCCGCTGCCAAGATCACAGAGATGTTGGACGGCGGTATCACTGTCACTATGCCTGAACAGACAGAACCCAATGCAGATATTGAGGCTCTCTTTGAACAGACCAACAACAATGTGCACAGAGAGAACGTAAAGGTTTATCGTAACGTGCAGGCCGTAGTCAATGACGGGCTTCGTAATCAGACTTCTGCGATTGTGGAAGAAAGTACAAAAGTAACAAGGAAGCAAATGCGCTTCATAAAAATATTAGGTATTCTTACATTTATTTTGGTTGCCGCCGACGTGACAATCAATGTACTCCGTATATTGGGGATAATATAAGAGACCGAAAAGGTAACAAATGAAAAAGTTAACAGCCTACCATAGACGCATTAATGTTACACGTATCAATATTGCGTTTTTGGTAATTTTTCTAAACATAATATTTTTACCCTCTATCAGTTTATACAGACATGAAGGTAACAATCTCTTTCATATATTCCTCAACGACGTGGACTGCGGTTATGTAGGCAGTGATGCAGACGTCAATGCCATGATTGCGGATGCTAGACTTGAGATGGCAGGGGATTCCGATGGCATAATCTACGCAGACGCTGATTTAAAAGTTGAGGGGTCCGAGGTTGTATTCGGCAAGATAGATTCCGAGGCTGATGTAAAGGCCAATATGGTTGAAGCACTCAGAGGAAGCGTGCATAACACCAGACAGCCGGCAGTTACGGTAAAGATAGGAGATTATTCAACCAACCTGAAAGATTCGGAAGCGGTACTTCAGGTGCTTCAGGCAGCTCTGGATCTGTATCAGACCAACCGCGAATTCGTGGCTCAGCTGACACTTGATCCAACAAGAGAGCTTAACTGTATAACAGCCACCGTTGTCAGCAACGAGGAGGCTGAAGCTCTTGAAGAGGCAAATGTGGTAAAAGAGGCCGGATTTGACTCTTACATCAACACCTCAATTTCCGAGACGGAACTGGGTGATGAGCTTAAGAGCTTTGATGATTATGATTACGGAATCAACAGCATGAGTTTTGGCAATCCCATTGAAATAGTGGATGCCTATCTTCTTGCTGATCAGATAACAGATACCGAGACGGCTATACAGGAGATAACCGTTGCTCAGGAAGTTGATTCGACATATGTAGTCGAATCGGGAGATACACTTTCTCAGATTGCTGAAAAAGTCAATATCCCCATGGATAAGATCATAGCCATGAACAATACATTGGATGATGAAAGATCCATGATCAGAGTAGGTGATGAACTTACAATCACCATGCCCGAGCCTGTGCTTTCGGTAGTAAGAAACGAGCTTGAATATGTAGAAGAAGTATACGATGCTGAGATTCAGTATGTATACAACGACGACTGGTTCACCACGGATATGGTAACAATTCAGCAGCCGTCATCGGGCTTCCATACAATAGTTGCCCAGACTACATATCGTAACAATAAAGAAGAAGAGAGAACGGTTGTAAAAGAAGAAGTTCTGCTGGATGCAGTGCCGAAGATCGTAGAGAAGGGTACCAAGATACCTCCTACATTCATCAAGCCACTTGCCGGCGGACGTCTTACAAGCGGATTCGGATACAGAAACAGACCTAAGGCAGCCGGAGCTACGGCTTACCATCAGGGCGTTGACTGGGGTACACCTACGGGAACAACAGTCTATGCATCCAGCGGTGGTACGGTAGTTCAGGCCGGATGGATGGGTGGATACGGATATGTTGTCTACATCGATCATCCGGGCGGAAGACAGACCAGATATGCTCACCTTAGCAAGATACTCGTATCCAAGGGTCAGACAGTCTCTCAGGGCCAGACCATAGCAAGGAGTGGTAATACAGGTGCAAGTACGGGTCCTCACGTCCACTTTGAGATAAGGATCAACGGAACGGCGGTCAACCCGCTTAAATACCTGTAATAATCGGCTGTTTTAGCAAAAAACACTCTATATTGTGGTAGGGGCAAAACTATTTACAAAATAGGCGAAAGTAGAGTATACTTAAGGGTAGATTTGGTTGATTTTTACCACTACCTTTTACAGGATGGGATAAAAAATGGAACAATACGTGATCAAGGGCGGTAATGCCCTTGTGGGTGAAGTTGAAATCGGCGGAGCAAAAAATGCCGCACTCGGTATTTTGGCCGGAGCAATTCTCACCGACGATACAGTTGTAATAGAGAACGTACCTGATGTACGTGACACCAATGTAATGATCCAGGCAATGGAGAGTATCGGTGTAATCGTACAGCATGTGGACAAGCATACACTTAAGATCAATGCCGGCAATATACACAGTCAGATTGTGGACGGTGATTATATCAAGAGAATCAGAGCATCTTATTATCTGATAGGATCACTGCTTGGTAAGTTCAACAAGGCTGAAGTAACATTGCCCGGTGGATGCAATATAGGTACCAGACCAATCGATCAGCACCTGAAGGGATTCAAGGCATTAGGAGCCAGGGATGCCGGAGTGGTAGGGGGAAGGATTGAGGCTCACGCAGATAAGCTTCAGGGGGCACATATCTATCTTGATATGGTAACTGTTGGAGCCACCATCAATCTTATGCTTGCAGCTGTAAGAGCAGAGGGAAGGACCATCATTGAGAATGCAGCCAAGGAGCCACACGTAGTAGACGTGGCAAACTTCCTTAACTGCATGGGTGCCAACATCAAGGGTGCCGGAACTGATGTGATCAGGATCAAAGGCGTATCGGAACTTCACGGAACGGAATATACGATCATACCCGATCAGATAGAGGCTGGAACATTCATGTTTGCGGCAGCTGTAACAAAGGGTGATATAACAGTCAAGAATGTTATACCTAAGCACCTTGAATCCATAAGCGCCAAGCTTCAGGAGATCGGATGCGAGATAGAAGAATCCGACGATGCGGTAAGAGTGGTGGCTTCAAGAAGACTTGAGCATACACATGTTAAGACTCTTCCATATCCCGGTTTTCCTACAGATATGCAGCCGCAGATAACAGTTGCGCTGGGACTTGCGGAAGGCACCAGTATAGTGACCGAGAGTATATTCGAGAACCGCTTCAAATATGTGGACGAGCTCATGAGAATGGGTGCCAACATAAAAGTTGAGAGCAGTACGGCAATAATAGAAGGTGTTAACCGCTATACGGGAGCAAGCATAACAGCTCCGGATCTGAGAGCGGGAGCTGCACTTGTACTTGCGGCTTTGGCTGCCGATGGATTCACAACAATAGACGACATAAGGTATATTGAGAGAGGATATGAAGAGTTCGACGTAAAACTCCGTAGTCTGGGGGCTATGATGGAAAAAGTCGAAGATGATTCAGCTATTCAGAAATTCAAATTAAAAGTAGGGTGACATGCAGCATAGGTTGTCTGATAGGGGCAACCGGTAATAATTGGTAACATTGGGGATAAGTAGGGGGTTATTTGCCTCAGTAAGGAGAATACATGGGCAAAGTAAATACATGCGATCTGGTCCCGGGAATGATTCTCGACAGCGATGTATATAATTTTAATGACCAGTTGATACTGCCGGAAGGTTTGGTGCTTAATGAAAAAGCAATCACCAAGCTGTCCTACTATGCCATAACTTCCGTAAGGATAAGAGGGGAGGGCGTTGAAGCTCCACAGATCAAGGAAGATGATACGGGATCGTATAACGCCAGACTCCGCGCCACACCGGAATTCAAGAAATACAAAGAAGATTTTGAGAAGTCGGTTTCAGAGATGTCACGTATGATCACCGATGTGGTAACCAAGAACGCACCTCTTGATACGACTAAGATGGTTGAAGACGCACTTGAACTGCTCCACCCCCCGGGAGGAGATATCAACGTCTTTGATATGGTCCACAACATGCGTCAGTACGACGATATAACATTTGCACACAGTCTCAATGTGGGACTTATCTGCAATGTGTTTGCCGGATGGCTGGGTCTCTCACCCGAAGAACAGAGACTTGCTACCGAATGCGGTATCCTGCATGATATTGGCAAGCTTAAAGTCCCTGAGAACATCATTAAGAAGCCCAAGAAGCTTACAGATGCCGAATATGAAGTGGTGAAGACTCATCCCACTGAAGGCTATAAGATACTTCAGAGATATGATGTTGATGAGAGGGTGAAAAATGCTGCACTTATGCATCATGAGAGATGCGACGGTTCAGGATATCCTCTGGGAATAACATCAGAGCAGATAGATTATTATGCTAAGATAGTTGCTATTGCAGATGTATATGAGGCGATGACGGCGGCACGTAATTACAGAGGAAGCCTCTGTCCCTTCGATGTAATAGAAGCCTTTGAAGATGAAGGATTCCAGAAGTATGATACACAGATGATCATGACTTTCCTTGAGAACATCGTCAATACTTACATGCTCAACCGTGTAAGATTAAGTGACGGAAGAGAGGGAGACATCATCTTCATCAACAAGCAGAAGCTATCAAGACCGACAATCAAATGCGGCACCGATTACGTGGATCTGAATAAAGAGCCCGGGCTTAGAATTGAATGTCTGGTATAGAAAAGTAATTATATGATCAGAACAAAAAAGGGATTGGCTATAGGCCAATCCCTTTTATATTGGCGTGCCCGAAGGCACGCCTTATATTGTTTTAGAATTAAAGATACTTCTTAAGAGCATCAACCTTGTTAAGTGCTTCCCAAGGAAGATCAAGGTCGTTACGTCCGAAGTGGCCGTAAGCAGCTGTCTGCTTGTAGATAGGTCTGCGCAAGTCAAGCATCTTGATGATTCCTGCAGGACGAAGGTCGAAGTTTGCTCTGATAGCTTCAAGAAGCTTTTCATCAGATACCTTTCCTGTACCGAATGTATCAACCATGATTGAAGTGGGCTCTGCAACACCGATAGCGTAAGAAAGCTGAATCTCACACTTGTCGGCAAGACCTGCTGCTACAATATTCTTAGCAACATATCTTGCTGCATAAGCAGCTGAACGGTCAACCTTTGTACAGTCCTTACCTGAGAAAGCACCGCCGCCGTGACGGGCATATCCGCCGTAAGTATCAACTATGATCTTACGACCTGTGAGACCTGCATCACCGTGGGGTCCACCGATAACGAATCTTCCTGTAGGATTGATGAAGAACTTTGTCTTGTCATCGATAAGTTCCTTGGGAAGAACGGGATCGAATACATACTTCTTGATATCCTCATGGATCTGCTCCTGAGTAACATCATCATCATGCTGTGTAGAAAGAACAACTGCTTCAAGTCTTACAGGCTTGTTGTTCTCATCATATTCAACAGATACCTGGCTCTTTCCGTCGGGACGAAGGTACTTAAGTGTACCGTCCTTACGAACCTTGGTAAGCTGAAGAGCAAGCTTATGTGCAAGTGAGATAGGATAAGGCATATATTCAGGTGTCTCGTTTGTAGCATAACCGAACATCATACCCTGATCGCCGGCACCTGTATCAAGGTCATCCTTAAGGGCACCTTCCTTAGCTTCAAGAGCCTTGTCAACACCCATAGCGATATCTGATGACTGCTCATCGATAGCACAGAATACGGCACATGTGTTGCCGTCAAATCCGTACTCGGACTTGGTATATCCGATCTCCTTAACTGTATCTCTTACTATCTTCTGCATATCAACATATGCGTTTGTTGTGATCTCTCCTGTGATCAGTACGAAACCTGTACAGCAAGCTGTCTCGCAAGCTACACGGCTCATGGGATCCTGCTCCATGCAGGCATCGAGGATTGCGTCAGAGATGGCATCGCAGACTTTGTCGGGATGTCCTTCTGTGACTGATTCTGAAGTGAATAATCTCTTCTCCATAGTATCTCCTTTCTTATAAATAGAAACAATAAAAAAATCCGCTGAACATAGCGGACTCGAAAATTTTGATAATCAAATCCTCTTATTGTTCAAAATATTTGCTCAGGTTGGCACCTTCCTCTGACGGGGTTGCCGTGGTTTCACAGGTCCTATGTACCTCCACCACTCTGAATAAGAGTATCTCTTACAATATTGAATTGTCATATCTGAAAAGTATCATACTATGAAGTGCATACAAAGTCAACATGTGTTAAGATTATTCTATGGCGTTTACACATTTACACAGCCATACAGAATACAGTCTTCTGGATGGTTCCAACAAGATAACCGAATATGTGAACAGAGTCAAGGAACTGGGGATGGACAGCGCTGCAATTACCGATCACGGTGTAATGTACGGCGTAATTGACTTCTATAAAGCGGCAAAGGCGGCCGGAATCAAGCCTATACTTGGTTGCGAAGTCTATGTTGCACCCAATTCTCGATTTGATAAGGAACTTACAGGGGGTGAAGACAGATATCACCACCTTATTTTGCTTGCAGAAAACAACTTAGGCTATGCCAATCTCTGCAAGATAGTAAGTAAAGGCTTCACGGAAGGTTTCTATTATAAGCCCAGAATCGATTTTGAGGTGTTAAAAGAGTATCATGAGGGTATTATTTGCTCCTCAGCCTGTCTGGCGGGAGAAGTTCCGAGACTCATTACTAAAGGACTTATAGATGAAGCAAGACAGAAAGTTATAGAGTACAGGGATCTTTTCGGAGAAGACCATTATTATCTGGAACTGCAGGACCACGGTATTCCTGAGCAGTCCAATGTTAATTCTGTGCTGCTTAAGTTCAGTAAGGAGCTTAATGTGCCCCTTATTGCAACCAATGACTGTCATTATACATATGCATCGGATGCGGAGAGTCACGATGTACTGCTTTGTATTCAGACCAATGCCAAGGTATCGGACACCGACCGTATGCGTTATGAAGGCGGCCAGTACTATGTAAAGAGCGAAGAAGAGATGAGGGAGATATTCAAATACGCTCCCGAAGCCATAGATAATACACACAAGATCGCGGAGAGATGTAATGTCGAGATAGAATTCGGCAATACAAAACTTCCTCATTTTGAGGTTCCGGAAGGATATGACTCCTGGACTTACCTCAATTATTTGTGTAAATCAGGATTAAACGAGCGATATCCGGATGATGACGGCAGTATTGCAGAGAGACTTGACTACGAACTGTCTGTCATCAAAAAGATGGGCTATGTAGACTATTTCTTAATAGTGTGGGACTTCATAAACTACGCAAGAGAGCGGGGTATACCCGTTGGACCGGGTAGAGGATCGGCTGCCGGAAGCGTGGTTTCCTACACACTTCACATAACAAACATAGATCCAATCAAATATCAGTTGTTATTCGAGCGTTTCCTTAACCCGGAGCGTGTATCCATGCCCGATATAGATATCGATTTTTGCTTCGAAAGAAGGCAGGAAGTCATAGACTATGTATCGGAGAAATACGGTAAGGAAAAAGTGGTTCAAATAGTGACTTTCGGTACGCTTGCGGCCAAGGGTGTAATCAAGGATGTAGGTAGGGCAATGGACCTTCCCTATGCCTATACGGACAGCATATCCAAGATGATACCCAATGAACTTAACATAACAATAGACCGCGCACTGGAATTAAATCACGATTTGAAACAGCAATATGAGACGGATGAGACCCTTCACTACCTTATTGATATATGTAAGAAACTGGAAGGTCTTCCCAGACATACATCTATGCATGCGGCAGGTGTGGTTATCTGTCCGAAGGCTGCTGATGAGTTCG
This sequence comes from uncultured Lachnospiraceae bacterium, assembly GCA_902779505.1. GTDB lineage: Bacteria > Bacillota > Clostridia > Lachnospirales > Lachnospiraceae > Colinaster. The sequence continues at coordinate 9,660 of CACZBZ010000009.1, read as the reverse complement.
TTCCTCTCTCACGAGGCTCCGACGGTTCCATTACAACCCAGTATGTTATGACCACATTGGAAGAACTGGGTCTTCTTAAGATGGACTTCTTGGGATTAAGAACTCTTACGGTTATCAAGAATGCGGTGAACAATGTGAAGAGTTCGCGCGGCATAGATATTGATATCGACAATCTGAACTATGACGACAAAGAGGTGCTTGCTTCCATAGGAACAGGCCGTACAGAAGGTATATTCCAGCTTGAAAGTACGGGAATGAGATCTTTCATGAAAGATCTGAAGCCTCAGACTTTGGAAGATGTTATTGCGGGAATCTCCCTTTACAGACCGGGACCGATGGATTTCATCCCAGATTATATAAAGGGAAAGAATAATGTGGGCTTAGTAACATATCCTACTCCCGAGCTGGAGCCTATACTTGCTCCCACATACGGCTGTATAGTCTATCAGGAGCAGGTTATGCAGATAGTGCGAAGCCTTGCTGGCTATACCATGGGTCAGGCGGACAATATCCGTCGTGCCATGAGTAAGAAGAAGCAGAAGGTCATAGATGCGGAGAGAAAGAACTTCGTCGATGGTAATAAGGACGAAGGAATAGTAGGCTGTGTCGGCAATAACATAAGCAGGGAAATAGCTGACGGAATATATGATTCCATGGTGGATTTTGCCAAGTACGCTTTCAACAAGTCTCATGCGGCATGCTATGCGGTTGTTGCATATCAGACGGCCTGGCTGAAGCATTATTATCCTGTGGAATTCATGGCAGCGCTTATGACTTCCGTTATCGATAATACGGCAAAAGTATCCGAATATATTCTGACCTGTCGAAGCATGGGAATAAGCATACTTCCGCCGGACGTCAACGAAGGTGAGTGGGGATTTGCGGTATCCGGCAACAGTATCCGCTATGCTCTTACAGCCATAAAGGGTGTGGGACGAAATGTGATAGATGCAATTGTGGCCGAGAGAAAAATGCGAGGCCCCTATACGGGACTTGAAGATTTTATCAACCGCAATACGGAAAACGATATCAACAAACGTCTGGTTGAGAACTTCATTAAGGCCGGTGCTTTTGACAGCTTCGGAGGCAGTCGTAAACAGTACATGAGCGTGTTTATCAGCATCATGGACCACATAATGGGTAATCTTAAGAACAACATGGCGGGACAGATGTCTCTCTTTGATATAGTGGATGATTCCATGAAGGATGATTTCGATATAAAACTTCCCGATGTGGGAGAATATTCCAAGGAGCTTATGCTGGCCTTTGAGAAGGAGGTTCTGGGAGTATATGTAAGCGGTCATCCCCTGGAAGAAGTGGAAGGACTATGGAAGAAGCACATAAGCAGGATGGCTTCCGACCTTATGTATCAGGAAGAACTCCACGGTATGAATGCCACGGACAAAGAGATGGCAACCCTCGGCGGTATCATAGCCGACAAGAGCATCAAATATACCAAGAACGATCAGGCCATGGCCTTCGTAACACTGGAGGATCTGACGGGAAGTATAGAGTGTATTGTTTTCCCCAAGACCTATCAGAAGTATTCACAGATGCTGGAAGTGGATGAGAAAGTATTTATAAGAGGCCGCGTGGATGCCGGAGATGAGCAGGATGCCAAGCTTATGGTGGAGTCCATTACACCTTTTTCCGATGTGGTTAAAAATGTATGGATTAAGTTCGCGACTAAGGAAGAATACGAAGCCTGCGAGAGCGAACTGTTGGACCTGATAAAGGATTCCGACGGCAAGGATAACGTAATCATATACATTGCGAAACCGCCTATGAAGAAACAATTGCCTAAAAATATGACGGTTTTGGCGGATGAAAATCTTCTGGAAATCTTGACTAGAAGATTTGGCGGTGATAACGTTAAATTAACATAACAGAAGGCGTGGATAAGGCGGGACGGTGATTCCGGTGAAGGGACCGGAAGATAGACGTATTCGTTATGGAGAGAAAAGATATGTCTGATTCAATTAAAACAATAGGAATACTTACAAGCGGTGGTGATGCACCGGGCATGAATGCGGCAATAAGGGCCGTAGTTCGTAAGGCACTTGCCAACGGAGTACAGGTAAGGGGAATAAAGAGGGGATATCAGGGTCTCTTAGCTGAAGAGATCGTGGATATGGATTACCATAGTGTATCCGACATAATCCAGCGAGGCGGAACAATCCTGGGAACTGCAAGATGTAAGGAGTTCACCACGGAAGAAGGTCAGCAGAAGGGTGCTGATATATGCCGTAAGCATGGCATAGACGGAATAGTGGTAATCGGAGGAGACGGTTCTTACAGAGGAGCACTTGCTCTGTCTAAGCATGGTATCAACACCATAGGACTTCCGGGAACCATCGATCTTGATATAGCATGTACAGACTATACCATCGGCTTCGATACAGCGGTTAATACTGCTATGGATGCCATCGATAAAGTAAGGGATACATCTTCATCACATGAGAGAGTAAGTATCATTGAGGTAATGGGACGTAATGCCGGTTATCTGGCCCTCTGGTGCGGTGTGGCAAACGGTGCCGAAGATATACTTATACCTGAAAAATACGATTACAATGAGCAGCAGATCATCAACAACATCATTAACAATCGTAAGAAGGGCAAGACACATCACCTTATTGTCAATGCCGAAGGTATCGGCCATTCAACATCAATGGCAAGAAGAATCGAAGCAGCAACAGGTATTGAGACAAGAGCTACAATACTCGGTTACATGCAGCGAGGCGGAAGCCCTACATGTAAGGACAGATATTATGCTTCAATCATGGGTGCATATGCCGCAGATATACTTTGTGAAGGCAAGACCAACAGAGTAGTGGGAAGAAGAGACGGCAAGTTCCTTGATTTTGATATCGATGAAGCACTTGCAATGCAGAAGGATATCTCTGAGTACGAGTATCAGGTAAGCAGAATACTTGCGACTTATAATGCAGTAGGAAAATAGGAAACATTATGTTAACCAACAGCAAAGTAAAAGAGATTAAGAATCTGGAGACAAAATCAAAGGCTCGCCGTGAGGCGGGCCTCTTTGTAATAGAAGGTATCAGGATGTTTCTTGAAGCTCCGTCGGAGTGGATAGAGGAAACATACGTAACAAAAGATGTGCTGGGCAGAGAAGACTGTAAAGAGAAACTTGCATCTTTGGACTATGAAGTTATAGATGAAGAGCGTATGAAGAAAATATCTGATACCATGACTCCCCAGGGAGTACTTTGTATTGTCAGAATGCCTGTTTACAACGCAGATGACATCATAAAGACTGCAGAGGACGGATCCCTTTTTATGGTTCTGGAAGATATACAGGATCCGGGCAATCTGGGAACCATCATCAGAACAGGTGAAGCTGCGGGAGTAAAAGGTGTGATAATGACGAAGGGTACTGTGGATATATCCAACCCCAAGGTAATCAGATCTACAATGGGTTCCGTGTACAGGGTTCCTTTTGCTTATGCTGATGATATAGGAAAAGTTATTAAGGCTCTTAAAGACAACAAAGTAGAAGTATATGCAGCACACCTCAAAGGAAGGAAACTCTACGACGAAGTGACATACGGAAGGACTGCTTTCTTAATAGGTAATGAAGGAAACGGACTGAAAGATGAGACTGCCGAAATGGCAGACACATATGTCAGAATTCCCATGAGCGGAGAGGTGGAAAGTCTTAACGCAGCCATAGCATCTTCGATACTTATGTTTGAACACTTCCGCCAGACCAGATAAAATGCGGCTTCACGGAACATCAATTATGACAATCACGTCATAAAACAGCTCAAAATTTGACAAATCCATTCACATCTGTTAAGTTACACACGTATATTCTTTTTAACAAGAATGATAAAATGTGTTGATTCCGGTCACTGTAGAGGCTATGGATGAGCCGGATAGATTATAAATTTACCAGGAAAGAAAAAGAATATTGGAGAAGTTATGGTAGCAAAAGCTAAAAGGCTTCTTAAAGGTTTTGCCTGCACTTTGGCGGGCGTTGCCGCTTTGGTGGCAATAAGACCTGTGGCTATCGTGGCGAATACCCCTGTTCCTACAAGACTGTCAGACATCAATGTGGGTGTGGCAGAGATACTTGATACACTGGACAGAGGAAGCAGTGAAGCGCTTACGGAATATGCAAGTTCCGAATCCGACGAAGCTGATGAAGAGGACCCTGACAGTAAGGAGTCCAATCTCGTCATGGCCAATGTACGTTCATCATTGAATGTACGAGAAGAAGCAAGTGCGGACTCTGAGAGAGTTGGTTACCTCTACGCGGACTGCGGAGGAACCATAATAGCCAGAGACGGAGATTGGACTAAGATTCAGTCAGGTAACTTAATAGGATGGGCAAGCAACGAATACCTGCTTTTTGGGGAGGAAGCCGAAGAACTTGCACAGAGCGTAGGAAGAACAATGGCGACAGTCAATACAGACGCTTTGAGAGTAAGAAAAGGACCGAGCACCGATACAGGGATTTGGGGCTTTGTAAAAAAGGGCGACGTGATAGAGGCCATTGTGGAAGATACCACAGACGAATGGGTAGCCCTTGAATTCGAAGGTGAAGAAGGCTTCATCAATACACAGTATGTCGATCTTGAATTCGAAGTGGATAAGGGAGAGACAGTGGAAGAAGTCAAGGCCAGAGAGAAGAGAGAAAAGGAAGAGAAGGCAAAACTTATTGCCAACCTCGGACCTGTGGCTGTAGGAGCAACAGACGAGACACTGCTTGCGGCGCTTGTTTATTGTGAGGCCGGTAATCAGCCATATGAAGGACAGCTTGCCGTGGCATCGGTAGTAATGAACCGAGTAAGAAGCGCGGCATATCCCAATACAGTTGCCGGTGTAATATATGCATCGGGCCAGTTCACTCCCGCTCTTAACGGTAAGGTGGAAGCACAGCTGGGAAGAGGCATTCCGGATTCATGTTTACAGGCAGCGAGAGAAGCAATAGCCGGAACGACCAACATAGGTACGGCTACTCACTTCAGAAGGTGGACAGGTCAGGAAGGTTACGTAATGGGAGCCCACGTATTCTACTAATCGGAGATTTGTAAAAATATAGTAATTAATGTAAAATATAGTCACCGCGTTATTGTTGTAACGTGGTGACTTTGTTATTAGGGAAAAGAGGATTGAGATGAATCTTAAAGGACGTGATTTTTTAAAACTGCTTGACTATACACCTGAGGAGATAGAGTACCTGGTGGATCTGTCTGCAGATCTTAAATTCATGAAGAAGAAGGGAGTGCTTGTAGACAAGCTCAGAGGCAAGAACGTTGCCCTGATATTTGAGAAGACAAGTACAAGAACCAGATGCTCCTTTGAGGTGGCTGCTCATGATCTCGGAATGGGTACAACATATCTTGATCCCAAGGGATCACAGATCGGAAAGAAAGAATCCATCGCCGACACTGCAAGAGTACTCGGAAGAATGTTTGACGGAATCGAGTACAGAGGCTTTGAGCAGAGTAAAGTGGAAGAACTTGCCAAGCATGCCGAGGTGCCGGTATGGAACGGACTTACCAACGAATTCCATCCAACACAGATGATTGCCGATCTTCTTACCATCAAGGAGAAGCTTGGCAGAATCAAAGGTGTCAAGGTCGTATATATGGGAGATGCCAGATACAACATGGCCAATTCGTGGATGGTAACATGTGCCAAGATGGGCATGCATCTGACACTTTGTTCCAATAAGAATTATTTCCCGGATCCGGAGCTTGTAAAACAGTGTAAAGATATTGCCGCAAAGACAGGCGGAAGTATCACGCTTACAGAGGATCCCATAGAGGGAACAAAAGATAAAGACGTGGTATACACAGATGTATGGGTATCCATGGGAGAGCCTGATGAGGCATGGGTAGAGAGAATAAGAGATCTGTCACCCTACCAGGTTAATAAAGAAGTTATGGACAGAGCGGGAAAGGATGCAATATTCATGCATTGCCTGCCTGCTTATCATGACCTTAAGACAGAGATAGGAAAAGAAAAAGGGGAGCAGTTTGGATTTGAGGCACTTGAAGTAACTGACGAAGTCTTCGAATCAGAGCAGTCAGTGGTATTCGACGAGGCAGAGAATCGTATGCATACCATCAAGGCTATCATGGCTGCAACATTGGGGGCATTTTAGTAAAAATGAGCGAGAATAGCGGTAAGAAAGTATACAGATTCGGAAAACAATATCTTCACCTTTCCGAGACCGATTCCACCAATGAGGTAGTGAAGAGACTCCTTAAGGACGGAGTGACAGTAGAGGCCAACAAGACAGGAGGCCGTCTGATAGAGGGCGAGCCCATGGAAGGAACTGTGGTCTATGCCGATTACCAGGAAAGCGGTAAAGGCCGAAGGGGCAGAACATGGAACGGGCAAAAAGACATGAGCCTGATGTACTCGCTCCTTTTAAAACCCGATATTGTGTCGGATAATCTGCCAATGATAACACTTGTGGCTGCTCTCGGAGTGTGCAGAACCATAAGAGACATGTACAAGATTGACGCAGAGATCAAATGGCCCAATGATATCGTTTACGACGGCAAGAAAATTGCCGGAATACTTACTGAGATGGAGCCTTCCGGAGGCAGTAACTATGTGATAGTTGGCGTGGGTATCAACGTGTTCCAGACGGAATTCCCGGAAGATATCAGAAAAAAGGCAACGTCCTTAGCTCAGCAGAGCGCAGAGACCTACGGTCTTGAAGAACTGCTTTATGACATACTGCACAGAACCGAGGACTATTATGACATCTTCTTAGAGACAGGAAATATGTCGGGACTGAAAGATGTCTATGACTCTTATCTTGTGGGAAAAGATACTGAGATAAAGGTTCTGGACCCTAAGGAACCATATAAGGGAACAGCCCTTGGAATCAACGATGAAGGAGAACTTCTTGTGCGTGACAGTGCGGGAACAGTGCACAAGGTATATGCCGGAGAGATCTCCATCGGTGGAATATACGGAGAATAGTTAATCATGGACAGTGATAATAAGGTGGTACTCTGCGGTGCCAATGCATATGAGCAGAAGTATTACTTTAATAAAGATTTTGATAAGATACCTCAGTCCATTCAGGACGAGCTTCATATAATCTGCGTACTTTTTACGGAGGAAGCAGGAGGTATATTTACCATATTTTTTGATGAAGAGGGCAATCTGGAATTCGGGACGGAATATGCTCCCGAGGATTATCTCTATGACGAGATAAGTGCGGGATTGCTGGTTAGAAAAATAAGAGATACAAGGCAGGACCTGCTTCAGAGTCTGTCACTCTATTACAGAGTGCTGTTTTTGCATGAAGATATAGAAGGTCTTATGGAGGATTAACATGCTGCTTGTAGTAGATGTTGGCAATACAAATATCACATACGGAGTCTATGAGGGAGAGAAACTGGTCTCTACTTTCAGAATGACTACCAAAATGGCAAGAACTTCCGATGAATACGGAATCATGATAAGAGATCTGCTTGGTGCAAACGGTCAGGACTGGGAGAAGGTAACGGGCTGTATAGTTGCAAGCGTAGTTCCCAACGTAATGTACAGTCTTACGGGGGCTATAGTTAAATACCTCAAGGTTAAGCCCATAATAGTAGGCGTGGGAACCAAGACAGGTATCAAGGTAATAACGGAGGCGCCCAAGGAGATAGGTCCCGACCGAATCGTTGATGCGGTGGGAGCTTATGAGAAGTACGGCGGCCCTATATTGGTGCTGGATTTCGGAACGGCAACCACTTATGACCTCATAACAGAGAAGGGCGAATTCACTGCAGGTATCACAGCACCCGGCATAAGGATAAGCGCCAAGGCTCTCTGGGAAGATACTGCAAAACTGCCCGAGATAGAGATCAAGAAACCCAAGTCCATACTTGCACAGGAGACCATATCAAGTATGCAGGCGGGACTTGTGTATGGCCAGATAGGTCAGACAGAATACATAATAAGTCAGGTAAAAAAAGAGTCCGGCTATGACAATCTCAAAGTCGTAGCAACAGGTGGCCTGGGTCGAATCATCTCCGATGAGACGGATGCCATAGAAGTGTATGACAGCAACCTGACTCTGGACGGACTCAGACTGATATACGAGAAGAACAAGAAATGACGGATAATCTGTACAGGCCGCTTACCATAGGTAATGTGACCTTAGACGGCAATATAATATTGGCTCCGATGGCAGGCGTAACAGACCTGCCATTTCGTCTATTATGCAGGGAGCAGGGATCGAGCCTGCAATGCATGGAGATGGTAAGTGCCAAAGCCATACTCTATAACAACAAGAACACAGACGCACTGATGGAGATACATCCGGAGGAAGTACCCGTATCTCTCCAACTGTTCGGCTCAGACCCCGAGATAATGGGGGATATGGCAAAGAAGATAGACGAACGTTCTTTTTCCGTACTGGATATCAATATGGGATGTCCGGTGCCCAAGGTGGTGAATAACGGAGAAGGCTCAGCACTTATGAGAAATCCTCATCTGGTGGAAGCAATAGTGAAAAGCATGGTGAAGGCTTCAAGCAAACCAGTGACCGTGAAGATCAGAAAAGGATTCACGGAAGATGAAGTCAATGCCGTGGAGATTGCAAAAGTGGCAGAGGCAGCGGGAGCAAGCGCCATAACAGTGCATGGAAGGACCAGAGAGCAGTACTACGCGGGTAAGGCGGACTGGGAGATCATAAGACAAGTCAAAGAAGCGGTGAGCATACCTGTAATAGGCAACGGAGATGTGACAGACGGTCCAAGTGCCGAAGCTATGATGAAAGAGACCGGCTGCGACGGAGTGGCAGTGGGAAGAGCAGTAAGAGGCAATCCTTTCCTCTTCAGAGAGATCATTCATTATCTGAAGACCGGCAAAGAAGCTGAGAAGCCTTCAAGGCAGGAAAGATACGATACCATAATCAGGCACGCCGAGCTTCAGCTGAAATACAAAGGTGAGTACATCGGAATCCGTGAGATGCGTAAGCATATCGGCTGGTATTGTGCGGGACTTCCCGGTGCCAGCAGGGCCAGAGGCAAAGTCAACGAGATGGAGACCATGGAGGACGTCCTGAAGGTAGCGAGGGAATTGTTCTGCTGATAAGGAGGGGAAATGATCACAATAAGTGTATGTATGATTGTCAAAAATGAGCATGATTCGTTGGGCAGATGCCTTGAGAGTCTTAAGGATATTGCGGATGAGATCATCGTGGTTGATACGGGTTCGACGGATGATACAAAGGATATCGCAGCGAGATATACGGATAAGATCTACGACTTCGAATGGACGGGAAGTTTTTCCGATGCCAGGAATTATTCCTTCTCATTGGCAAGCTGCGATTATATATACCAGGCCGATGCGGATGAGGAACTGGATAAAGAGAATATCAGTAAATTCCTTGATATGAAGCAGGTGCTTCTGCCTGAAATCGATATCGTGCAGATGTATTACTGCAACCAGCTTGAGAACAACACAATATACAATTTTGACAGAGAACTTCGTCCTAAGCTCTTCAAGAGACTCAGGCAGTGGGAGTGGCAGGAGACTATACATGAAGCAGTAAGACTTGATCCTGTTATATACGACAGTGATATAGATATAATCCACAGACCGGGTGCCGGACACGCGAAGAGAGACCTTGCGGCATTTGAGAGACTGCTGGAAAAGGGAGAGCCCTTAAGCAAGAGG
>CACZBZ010000008.1 GCA_902779505.1 uncultured Lachnospiraceae bacterium | reverse complement strand
ACACGTAAGACCCCTTAAAGACGATAAGGTAGATAGGGCCAAGGTGTAAGCATGGTAACATGTTCAGCTGATGGTTACTAATAGGTCGAGGGCTTAACTACAACGAATTGGTTTATCTAAGATACTTGGTTTTCGGTATTCAGTTTTTAAGGATACTAAAGCAGTCAATTATGACTGCTTTTTATTTTTCTAAAAATCTGAAAATAAAAAAAGGATTTCGCACCCTGACGCGTAATAATATAAATAGCGACATTTTTAACAAAAGATACCTTCATATATATACGGAGAATATTTATGGACAGGATCAGGGAAAGAATAGAGCAGATGGAGAAGGACAACTTAAGTCCTTATGCAACGCTCAGTATTAACAGTAAGGGGAGACTGAAAGAAGAGGAAGAATGTGATATCAGGCCTGTTTTTCAGAGAGACAGGGACAGGATATTACACAGTAAGTCATTCAGAAGACTTAAGGATAAGACTCAGGTCTTTCTTACTCCCGAAGGCGATCATTACAGAACAAGACTTACACATACTCTGGAAGTATCTCAGAATGCAAGTAACGAAGATCTGGTTGAGGCAATTGCTTTGGGGCACGATTTGGGACATACTCCCTTCGGACATGCCGGCGAGAGAGCTTTGGACAGAGTAAGTGAATGTGGTTTTGAACATCACAAACAGAGCCTCAGAATGGTTGATGTTCTTGAAAAAGAAGGTCAGGGTCTCAATCTTACATTTGAAGTCAGAGACGGAATCCTTAATCATCAGACAAGCGGCAATCCTTCAACACTTGAAGGACATATCGTAAGAATATCCGACAAGATCGCTTATATTCATCATGATATGGATGATGCGATAAGAGGAGGCATCCTTACAGAAGATGATGTTCCTGAATCTATTAGAAAAGTAATAGGATATACAACAGGTGAAAGACTCGATCATTTTATCCATGACATCGTTACAAACAGTCTGGGTAAAAACAAGATATCAATGTCCGAACCCGTGGAAAATGCCATGAAGGAAATCAGGGCATTTATGTTTGAGAATGTATATAAGAATCCTGTGGTGAAAAGTGAAGAAGGCAAGGCTGAGGCTTTGGTGGAGACTCTCTACACCCATTATCTTGAACACATAGATGATATACCGGATGACCTTAAGAGACTTCTGGATGCGGGGGAGAGCAAGGACAGAGTCGTATGTGACTATGTATCTTCCATGACTGACAGATATGCGGTAGGTCTGTATGAGGATCTCTTTATTCCCAAATCATGGCCGGCTATAAAGTATTAAACTATCGCGTAAAGAGATTCAGGGGTTATTAACAAAAGGGGATATATGTATTATCCGGACGACATAGTTGAAGAAGTAAGAGAAAAAAATAATATAGTTGATGTTATCTCGGGCTATGTAAGGCTTCAGAAGAAAGGGAATACCTATTTTGGTCTTTGTCCTTTTCATAATGAAAAGACACCATCCTTTTCCGTTACACCTTCCAAAGGAATGTATTATTGTTTCGGTTGCGGAGCGGGCGGCAATGTATTTACCTTTCTGATGAATTATGAAAATGCTACATTTGTCGAAGCGGTTAAAACTCTTGCCGACAGAGCGGGAATCAAGCTCCCGGAAGTGGAAGTCACGGAAGAGATGAAAAAAGCCGCAGGCGAAAAAGCAACACTGCTTGAGATCAACAAAGAGGCAGCCAAGTATTTCTACTATGCCCTTCGTTCAGATCATGGCAAGGTGGGACTGAAATATCTTCAGGACAGAAAACTTACTGAAGAAACCATGAAAAACTGGGGCTTAGGCTATTCTGACAAATATTCCAACGATCTTGTGAAATATCTGGAGAGCAAGGGCTATTCCGATGAAATGATTGTAAAATCAGGTCTGGCCAGCAGAGATGAGGCTCACGGAACACATGACAAGTTCTGGAACAGAGTAATGTTCCCCATACAGGATCTGAACCACAGAGTTATCGGTTTCGGCGGTCGTGTGATGGGTGAAGGAGAGCCCAAATATCTCAACTCACCCGAGACTCCCATTTTTGAAAAAAGAAGAAACCTCTTCGGCCTGAATTTTGCAAGGAGTTCTAAAAAAGGACATATCATTCTCTGCGAAGGTTATATGGATGTAATATCCATGCATCAGGCGGGCTTCAATGAGGCGGTGGCCTCCCTTGGAACCGCATTCACGCCGGAGCAGGCAGTAATATTAAAAAGATTCACGGACACGGTTATTTTGTCATATGATTCCGACGGCGCAGGAACCAAAGCGGCCCTGAGAGCTATCGAGATACTCAGAAATATGGACATGACCGCGAGAGTGTTGGATCTGAAGCCTTATAAGGATCCCGATGAGTTTATTAAGAATCTGGGAGCCGAGGCTTTTGAAGAAAGAATCAAAAATGCGAAGAACAGTTTTGCATTTGAGATAGAGATATTAAGAAGGGATTACAATCTGGACGATCCTGATGAGAAGACAAAGTTCCACAGAGAAATCGCAAAGAAACTGTGTGGAATTCAGGACGAGGTTGCCAGAAACAATTATCTCGAATCGGTATGCAGAGAATACGGCATTGCATCTGATGTAATGAGAAAGACGGTGGTGGAATATGCTTCCAAGACAGGGCTTGCGAAACCTGCCATAAGGCCGAAATCTTCCATGCATGAAAAGATGCCTCCCGATGAGGGCGTAAAAAAAGCTCAGCGAATACTGATAACATGGATCAGTGATGAACCGGCGGTATATTCCAAGATTAAAGAGTACATTGACCCTTCGGATTTTACCGAAGAGCTGTACAGCAGAGTTGCGAAGGAAGTAATAGACGGAATAGCCGACGGCGGACTCAACCCCGCATCACTTGTTTCAAAATTCGACAGTGAAGAGGAACAGAAAGAAGTTGCGTCTCTCTTCAACACCAAGATAACGGGCCTTGACGGTCAGCCTCTTGAGATGAGTACCATTCAGGAAAAAGAGAGGGCCCTGAGAGATATCGTTATCAAGATAAAAGAGAACAGCAACGAGTACTACAAGAACAAATCTGCGGATATGACGGCTTTGTCCAAGGTACTTGAAGGAAAAAAGAAACTCGAGAAACTGCGTAAAACAACCATAAGTTTAGAATAAAGAAGGCGGTAAAAAAAGTAATGGCAAGAAAGAAGAAAGAAGAAATCGAAGCAGAAGTAATTGAAGAAATTACCGAAGATGTCATGGAGGATGAGGACCTTGATGCCGATGACGTGGATATCACAAAATTCGATGATCGTATCAAGCAGATCATTGAGGCGGCAAAGGAAAAGAAGAATGTTCTTCAGGATGATGAGGTAAGAGGATTTTTCTCTGATGTTCAGCTTACAGATGAGGAATACGACAAGATCCTTGAGAATCTTGATGTAAATCATATTGACGTTCTTCAGATGGAGGAGCCCGAAGACAGTGCGGATTCTCTTGTTGATGATGATGACGATATGGTGGAGATCTCGGAAGAGGATGAAGTTGATGTTGAGAATATCGACCTGTCCATCCCCGAAGGAATCAGTATTGAGGATCCTGTAAGAATGTATCTTAAAGAGATTGGTAAAGTACCTCTCTTAAGTGCGGAAGAAGAAATCGACCTGGCCAACAGAATTGAAGCAGGTGATGAAGAGGCCAAGCAGAAACTTGCGGAAGCCAACTTACGACTTGTTGTAAGTATCGCAAAGAGATATGTGGGACGTGGAATGCAGTTCCTCGATCTTATACAGGAAGGTAACCTGGGACTTATCAAGGCAGTTGAAAAGTTCGACTACAGAAAGGGATTCAAGTTCTCCACATATGCAACATGGTGGATCAGACAGGCTATAACAAGAGCCATTGCCGATCAGGCAAGAACAATCCGTATCCCTGTTCATATGGTTGAGACCATCAACAAGCTTATCCGTGTATCAAGACAGCTTGAGCAGGAGCTCGGACATGCACCAAGCCCTGAAGAGATTGCGGTTGAGATGAATATGCCTGTTGAGAGAATCAGAGAGATTCTTAAGATCAGCCAGGATCCGGTGTCTCTGGAAACACCTATCGGTGAAGAGGAAGACAGTCACCTTGGAGATTTCATTCAGGATGATAACGTTCCCGTACCTGTTGATGCGGCAGCATATACACTGCTGAGAGAACAGCTCAAAGAAGTACTTGATACTCTTACACCTCGTGAGAGAAAGGTATTAAGCTTACGTTTCGGACTTGAAGACGGAAGAGGACGTACTCTTGAAGAAGTCGGCAAGGAATTCAACGTAACAAGAGAAAGAATCAGACAGATAGAGGCCAAGGCTCTTCGTAAACTTCGTAATCCTACAAGAAGCCGTAAGCTCAGAGATTATCTGGAGTAAAAAATGTTATCCGAAAGAATGCTGACAAATGTGTCATTTATTGACAGAGGCTCAAAAGTTGCCGACATCGGATGCGATCACGGTTTCGTCGGCATATATCTTATTAAAGAGGGTATAGCCGATAAAGTGATAGCGATGGATGTGGGCGAGATGCCTCTTGAAAGGGCCAGAGAGCATATAGAAGAAGCCGGTCTGTCAGACAGAATTGAGACGAGGCTGTCTGACGGAATAAAAGAGCTGAAACTGGATGACAAAGGAGAGCCGGAAGTCGATAGCATACTTATAGCGGGTATGGGAGGCAGGCTGGCAATCAAGATTCTCAGCGACAGCATTGAAAAGGCCAGGAAACTGAAAAATATTGTTCTGCAGCCTCAGTCGGAACTGGATTATGTGAGAGACAATCTTAAAGAGATGGGCTTTTGCATAAAAGATGAAAAGATGACATTTGAAGGCGGGAAATATTACACGACAATGAAAGTGGTGTCGGGAGATATGAAGGCCCTCAGTGAAGAGGAAAGTCTCTACGGTCCCGTATTACTTGCCGAAAAAAATGAATTGCTCTTTAACTTCCTTATGATGGAAAAAGAGAAATTCACAGGGGTTGTTGATTCAATTGAATCAAAAGAGGATTTCGATCCTGCCGACAGCGGTTACATATCTGTCAGCAGGAAACTGGAAAGAGTTAATAAGGCATTAAACTACTACAAATGATGGGAGAATAAGCTATGGCAAAAATTACAATCGACGGCAAAACAATGGAATACATCGATGGAACAACATTTGAGGAAATCGCAGGGGGTTATCAGGCTGAAAACGACAATCTCATAGCACTTGTTACTGAGAACGGCAAGATCAGAGAATTGTCAAAGACCGTCAGCAAGGATGCAACGGTAGAATTCATCAAACTTGATGATGCCATCGGACACAAGACTTACGAGCGTAGTGCAACAATGCTTTTTGTTAAGGCTCTCAGCGACATTGTTGGAGATAAGATCAAGAGTAAGGCCAAGGTTGAGTTCAAGGTTGATCACGGTATCTATATTTCATGCAAGGGTGAATATACTCCAAGCGAGGAACTTGCCAAAAAAGTCGAGGACAGAATGACTGAACTTGTTAAGCTCAATCTGCCCATCGTTAAGCATTCATACCCTATAGCAGAGGCTGTTAAGCTTTTCAGAAATCAGGGAATGAAAGATAAGGTTGATCTTTTCAAATTCCGTCAGAGCTCATTTGTTAATGTATACTGCCTTGACGGATATTATGATTATTTCTACGGATACATGCTTCCAAGCACCGGATATATCAAGTATTTTCAGGTTATTCCTTACGAGAACGGATTCATGCTTGTTCTTCCTCATGCCAAGACTCCCACAACAAAGAGTCCATTTGAGCCTAAGGAGAAACTTTTCAATGCTCTCTTAACAGGAACAGACTGGAGCAGCCAGCTTGATATACAGACAGTCGGCGATCTTAACAATGAGATATGTGCCGGCAATCTTGAGCAACTTATTCTTGTGCAGGAAGCTCTTCAGGAGAGAAGAATCGGTGAGATTGCAACTCAGATTGCCAATCGCGACGGTGTGAAGTTCGTTATGATTGCAGGTCCTTCGTCTTCGGGAAAGACAAGCTTTTCACACAGACTTTCCATCCAGCTGAAGACACACGGTCTCAATCCTCATCCCATCGCATGTGACGATTATTTTGTAGACAGGGAAAAGACACCGAGACTTCCAAACGGAGATTTTGACTTCGAGTGTATCGAAGCAATAGATACCGAACAGTTCAATAAGGACATGCTGGATCTTCTTGAAGGTAAAGAGGTACAGATGCCTACATTCAACTTCAAGACAGGTAAGAGAGAATACAAGGGCAATACTTTGAAACTTAAGCCCGATGATATCCTTGTAATCGAAGGTATTCACGGACTTAACCAGAAGATGAGTTATGCTCTTCCCAATGAAAGCAAGTTCAAGATATATATAAGTGCTTTGACAACACTTAATATTGACGAACATAACCGTATCCCTACCACAGACGGTCGTCTGATCCGCCGTATGGTCAGAGACTTCAGAACAAGGGGTGCAAGTGCCAAGAGAACAATTCAGATGTGGCCCAATGTAAGAAAGGGAGAAGAGAAATATATCTTCCCTTATCAGGAAGGCGCGGATGTAATGTTCAATTCGGCTTTGATATACGAACTTGCAGCACTCAAGCAGTATGCTGAGCCGCTGCTTTACAGCATAGGTGAAGATGAACCGGAATATTATGAAGCCAAGAGAATGTTAAAATTCTTAGGATATTTCTTAAGTATTCCCACAGATCAGCTGCCCAACAATTCAATCTGCAGAGAATTTGTTGGTGGAAGTATCTTCCCTGTGTAAATAATGCACAGTTTAGAGAAAGAAGGTTATACAAATGACAAAAATTGATGTAGTATCAGGATTTCTTGGAGCCGGTAAGACTACTCTTATTAAGAAACTTATCAGCGAAGCCCTTAAAGGCGAGCAGGTAGTACTTATTGAGAATGAGTTCGGTGAGATTGGTGTAGACGGTGGATTCTTAAAGGATTCGGGCATTGAGATTACAGAGATGAATTCGGGATGTATTTGCTGTTCACTTGTAGGTGATTTTGCAACATCTCTCCATGAAGTAATTGATACATATCATCCCGCAAGAGTACTTATCGAGCCTTCCGGAGTAGGAAAACTTTCCGATGTTATGAAGGCTGTAAAAGATGCGGAATTAAAAGGATGCGAGCTCAACAGTGCAGTAGCCGTGGTTGATGCTTCCAAGGCTAAGATGTACATCAAGAACTTTGGTGAATTCTTTACCAATCAGATAGAAAATGCCGGAACAATCATCTTAAGCCGTACCGGTAATATTACGGAAGAGAAGCTGAATACCGTGCTTGAACTTATCAGAGAGCACAATGCCAAGGCTACAATAATCACAACTCCATGGGAGCAGCTTGACGGTAAGAATATTCTTGATACCATCGAGGGAGCCAAGGATCTGGAAGCTGAGCTTATGAAAGAAGTGATGGAGCACGCTCATGACGACGATGATGAGGAATGCTGCTGTCATCACCACCATCATCACCACGATGACGATGATGAACATGAATGCCACCATCATCACCACGATGATGACGACGAGCATGAGTGCCACCATCATCACCACGATGACGACGAGCATGAGTGCCACCATCATCACCACGATGACGACGACGAGCATGAGTGCCACCATCATCACCACGATGACGACGACGAGCATGAATGCCACCATCATCACCATGATCATGACCATGAGGGCCATCATCACGCTGATGAGGTATTTACAAGCTGGGGTTATGAGACAGCCAAGAAATACAGCAAGACAGATATAGAAAGAATACTGGCCGAACTTGACAATGCGGACAAGTACGGAATGGTACTCAGAAGCAAGGGTATGGTAGAGAATGCCGATGGTTCGGGATGGATATACTTTGACTATACTCCGGGAGAGGTAAATGTACGTGAAGGTTCACCTGATGTTACAGGTAAGATCTGTGTAATCGGAGCTGAGATCAAGGAAGATCTTATTGCCGGTCTTTTTAAATAAGATATATCAAAGCAGGCAATAAAAAGAAATAAAAAGAAGGCATGAAAATGTTTGGAAAAAGAACTATACCGGTATATATGATCAACGGTTTTCTGGAGAGCGGCAAGACCGAGTTCATTCAATATACCATCAGACAACCATATTTTAAGATTAACGGTAAGACTCTGCTCATCGTGTGTGAGGAGGGTGAACAGGAATACGATCAGAATCTTCTTAAGAAGAACATGACAGTAATGGAACTGATCGAAGACGAGGAAGATTTTACTCCGGACAGTCTCAGTTATCTGGAGAAAAAGGTCAATCCCGAGAGAGTTATCATCGAGTTCAACGGTATGTGGAACCCCAAGAACATCGAACTCCCGAGCAACTGGAGATTGGAACAGCAGATCACAACCATAGATGCATCTACTTTTCCCACTTTCTATACCAACATGAAATCTCTTGTGGCTGAGCATGTAAGACGTTCGGAACTCATAATATTCAACAGATGTGACAATCTTAACGATCTGGCTTCCTACAAGAGAAATGTCAAGGCTGTCAATGCGGCTGCAGAGATAGTATTTGAGGATTCCGAGGGCGAGATTAATGTAAGTCTTGCGGAAGAACTCCCTTATGATATCAATGCCGATGTGATTGAACTTGATAATGCCGGATACGGTTCATGGTATATCGATATTATGGACAACATGGAAAGATATGACGGCAAGACCATTGAATATGTGGGCATGGTTGCCAAGCCCATGGATATGTCGGAAGACTTCTTTGTTCCGGGACGTATGGCCATGACATGCTGTGCACAGGATATGGCATTCTTAGGCTTTGCCTGTAAATGGAAGGGAGCAAAGGATCTCCCCGAGAAGGCATTTGTTAAAGTGAATGCAACTATTCATATTGAGAGCTTCCATGCTTATCAGGGACTTGGACCGGTGCTCTATGCCAACAGTGTTCAGATATGCAAGGAACCCAAGGAGCCGGTAATCGACTTTAGTCAGATCTGATAGAGGTTAGATACTATGCATTACACTTTTATACAGTTGTTATTTTTCTTTTATTTCTATTGTATAGTCGGATGGATATGGGAGACTTCTTATGTATCCGTCAGGGAAAAACATTTTGTGAACAGAGGCTTTTTGAAAGGACCCATGATTCCGATATATGGAACGGGAGCGGTTCTGATGCTGCTGGTAACACTGCCTTTCAGAGGGCATCTTACCCTGATGTTCTTAGCCGGATCCATATCGGCTACCATTATGGAACTGCTGACGGGAATGACAATGGAAGCAATCTTCAAAGTAAGATATTGGGATTATTCCGAAGTAAAGCTTAATTTTAAAGGCTACATCAGTCTCTGGTCTTCACTTTTGTGGGGAGTGTTCACTCTTGGTCTTGTTGAGATAATTCACAAGCCGGTTGAACATCTGATGTATATGATAGCGGTAAAATATCTCAATCTTATTGTGATGTTTGTAAGTCTTATATTTGTATCGGATCTGGTGTCATCAATCAAGACAGCTCTGGATATCAGAGATATCCTTGTGAAACTCGAAGCGGTAAAGGATGAAGTCGGAAGATATCAGAAGAGATTGGATGTTATCCTCGCTTTTGCCGAGAGTGATATACAGAATATCAAAGAAGAAAGAAGCGGTAAGATCAGCGATACAATTGAAAGTCTTGAAAGAAGAGTCGCTGCAGCCAGAGAGAAGTTTGATATCGGTAATATCGGTGATGATATCAGAGAAGAGATTGGTGATATAAGAGTTAAGCTCGGAGAGTTAAAGGGCAAGCTCAGTTTTATCACCGGATGGAAGGATTTCATGAGACGCCAGATGTTTCGCGGTAATCCTTACATGAAATCAGGCAAGTATGGAGACGTTCTTTCCGAATTGAAAGATATGGCTTCCAAAAAGAATAAGTAATTAAATATATGGAGAGGTGGATGATCGCTGCCGGTTTACCGGGAGAGGAAAGTCCGGGCTTCACAGGGCAGGATGCCGGATAACGTCCGGTGGAGGTAACTCCCAGGCCAGTGCAACAGAAAGTATACCGCCTGCGCAAGCAGGTAAGGGTGAAATGGCGGTGTAAGAGACCACCGTGTATCTGGTAACAGATGCAGCAATGTAAACCCCATCCGAAGCAAGACCAAGCAGAGACCATGAGGTTGCCCGCCTCGTCTCAGGTAGGTTGCTGGAGGCGGCTGGTAACAGTCGTCCTAGATAGATGATCATCTTAAATGACATAACCCGGCTTACAGCTTCTCCATATTTTTAATAAAAGTAACTGTTAACAGGCATATGAGGGAATGCAGCTATGCAGGAATTACGAGGACAGATATTTACATCTGAGGGAAAATTCGAACCGGGGATCATAACTGTAGTAGGGGACAAGATTGATTCAGTGGAAATGTGTAACGCATCCCAGCTGGATGATTATGAGAGTGACCGATACATTATCCCGGGACTTGTGGACATTCACATTCACGGTGCCAACGGTCATGACGTGTGCTCTTCAACACCGGACGGACTTCGTTCCATAGTTGCATATGAAAAAGAGCATGGTGTCACATCCATATGTCTGGCTACAATGACACTGGAAGAAAATGATCTTCATAAAGTTCTTCACAGTATAGCGGAAGTGAATCATCCCAATATCAAGGGAGTATATCTTGAAGGACCTTTTATTTCGGCTAAGAAATGCGGAGCACAGGCTGCGGAATACATTGTGGATCCGGATATAGAATTGCTTAATCGTCTCCAGGTAAGTGCAAAAGGAATGATCAAAATTGTGGTGATCGCTCCCGAGACACCGGGAGCCCTTAACCTGATCAAAAAAAGCGGAAATGATTTTGTTTTTTCCGTAGGTCATACCGATGCGGACTATGTAACGGCAAGCAGAGCCTTTGAACTTGGGGCAAAACATGTTACCCATCTCTATAATGCAATGTCTTCTTTCGGACACAGAAGTCCGGGAGTGGTAGGCGCAGCTGCCGACAAATCAAGAGTTACGGTTGAACTTATTGCGGACGGTATTCATATACATCCTTCCGTAGTAAAGAGTACATTCAAAATATTCGAAGCGGACAGAGTATGTCTTGTCAGCGACAGCACGGAAGCTGCGGGAATGCCTAATGGTGATTATGTTCTGGGTAACAAGAGAATACACGTAAGCAACAAATGGGCTCTCCTTGAGGACGGTACTCTGGCGGGCAGCGCATCCAACCTATATGACTGTATGCAGTCTGCAATTAAAATGGGAATACCCAAAGAGCATGTGGTAAAAGCCTGTACGGATACCCCGGCAAAAGTAATCGGCATGGAGAATAAGGTGGGAAGCCTGCTTCCCGGCAGAAATGCGGACATCCTCATAATGGATCATGACTTCAAGCTGGAACAGGTAATTCAGTGTGAAGATGATATCTTGGGTTAATGATTAAAAGCTTGTTTCTGCTTTACATAATTTGTTGACATAAACCTTTCCGTAATTTATAATACTATATGTTGAGGGCTGTTTTGTTTTAAAGCAATACATCTATTGAAATCATCATTCTTTTGGGAAAGGGAAGATAATGAAGTGTCCATTTTGTAATCATGAAAATACAAGAGTAATCGACTCAAGACCGGCGGAGGACAACAATTCCATCCGTAGACGTAGAGTATGTGACGAATGTGGTAAGAGATTCACCACATATGAAAAAGTTGAGACAATTCCCCTTATTATTATCAAGAAGGATAATAACAGAGAAGCCTATGACAGAGCCAAGATTGAGAGCGGAATACTCAGAGCCTGCCATAAGAGACCGGTAAGTGCGGAGCAGATCACTCGTCTGATTGATGAAGTGGAGACAGAGATCTTCAACATGGAAGAGAAAGAAATATCTGCAGAAGTTATCGGTGAACTTATCATGAATAAGTTAAAGGATCTCGATCCTGTTGCATATGTTCGTTTCGCTTCTGTATACAGAGAGTTCAAGGATGTTAACACATTCATGGACGAACTTAAGAAGATGATTGCAAATAAGTAAAAAAGTAGTATAATGCAGGTGACGGTTATGCGACTGTCACCTGTTTTTATGTGTGTGTGAATCTGATCAGTTCGCATACATACATATACCAACGGGCAGTTAAACTGCTCAAATAATCAGTAGATATAAGAAAGATGAGGAGAATCATTATGAAGAAATTCGAAAAGATTCTTTCTTTGCTTCTTGTATGCACTCTGACTATTGCACTCTGCGGATGCGGAGGCGACAAGGCAGGAGATGGATCTACGATTACTGTTGGAATAGCTCAGGATATTGAAGATACAATGGACCCGCACCTGTGCGCAGCGGCAGGAACCAGAGAAGTACTCTTCAACATATTCGAAGGCTTGGTAAAACCAAATAGTAATGGAGAATTAATCCCTGCTGTAGCAGAGTCTTACGAAATAAGCGAAGACGGAAAGACTTACACATTTGTTTTAAGAGATGGAATCAAGTTCCACAATGGCAAGGCAGTTACAGTAGAGGATGTTAAAGCTTCTATCAATAAATGTGCCGGTGCTGATGGTGGAGAGACCTTAGTAGCGGCTTTTTCTAACATTGCAAGCATTGACACTCCTGATGACAAGAAGATTGTTATCAATCTTGCTGAGGCGGATACAGATTTCTTACCCAACCTTACATGTGCCATAATCCCGGCCGATCACCTGGATGCAAGTACAGAGCCTATCGGTACAGGCCCATATATGTTTGTGTCAAGAAGTCCTCAGGACAATATCGTTCTGAAGAGATTTGACCAGTACTGGGGAGAGCCCGCTTACATTGAAAATGTAATCTTTAAGGTTATTGCAGATCCCGACACAATTGTTATGAGTCTTGAGGGCGGATCAATCGATATGTTCCCAAGAGTAACATCAGCTCAGGCTGCAGAACTCAGTGATAATTTTACAGTACTTGAAGGAACCATGAACCTTGTTCAGGCCCTTTATCTGAATAATGCCGTAGAGCCTTTCACAGATGTGAAGGTACGTCAGGCACTTTGTTATGCCGTTGATCCTCAGGAGATCATGGATTTTGTATCCGACGGCAAGGGTACCGAGATAGGAAGCAGCATGTTCCCTGCTTTCGGCAAGTACTTTATGGAAGAGCTTAATGACGTATACAATCCTGATATAGAAAAAGCCAAGGCCCTTCTTGCTGAGGCAGGCTACGAGAATGGATTCACATTCACGATCACTGTTCCTTCCAATTATGAGCAGCATGTTCAGACTGCGGAAGTAATCAGAGAAGAACTTAAGGCTATCGGTGTAACAGCCGAGATCAATCAGGTTGAATGGAATACATGGTTAAGTGATGTATATTCCGGAAGACAGTATGAAGCTACTGTTATCGGTGTTGATGCGTCTACATTGTCCGCAAGAGCATTGCTCTCAAGATATGTTTCAGATGCATCCAACAACTTCGTAAACTTCAGCAGCGCCGAATATGACGCCGCTTATGCAGCAGCTGTTGCCAGCACGGATGACGAAGAGCAGACCGCACAGTACAAGAAGTGCGAGACAATACTTACCAATGAAGCATCCAATGTATACATCCAGGACCTTCCTGAATTCGTTGCTATCAACAACAAATTCACAGGATATGAATTCTATCCTCTGTATGCTCAGGATATCAGCAAAATAAGATTTGCCAAATAGTTGCAATGATACACTTAAGGCTGTTTGCGCCAAGTCGCAGACAGCCTTTGTTTATTAGATTTATTAACGGAGATAAGATGCCTACAGTATTAAAGAAAATCATAAGTGCAATACTGACCATATTGATAGTGTCATGTCTTGTCTTTCTGGCATTTTCCATCATACCGGGAGATCCGGCGGTGGCAAAACTGGGAACCCAGGCGACACCGGAAAAACTGGCTGCCCTCAGAGCCTCTATGGGATTGGACAAGTCTGTTCCCGAGAGATTCCTTACATGGATATTGGGAGTCCTGCATGGTGATTTCGGAAAATCCTACAGTTACAGTATGCCGGTTACAAGTCTGATAAAGGATAAGATACCGCTGACACTGATGTTAACCGTATATTCTTTTATACTTATGATAGTGCTGTCGGTTGTACTTGCGGTCTATGCCGCATGGCATGAGAATTCTCTGATTGATAAGATACTTCAGATTCTTAACCAGGTAATCATGTCCATTCCGCCCTTTTTCGGAGGAATATTGATAACCCTTTTCTTCGGACTGGGATTAAAACTTTTCACTCCCGGAGGGTATGTGTCTTATCATGTTAATTTCGGAAGATTCATGGGTTATATGTTCTTCCCGGCTTTGGCCATAGCTTTGCCCAAATCAGCCATGGCTTTCAATCTTTTATATACCTCGCTAGTGGAAGAAGGCAAAAAGGATTACGCCAGAACCGCATTCAGCAGAGGTAACAAGACAAAAGATGTATTCTACAAACATCTTTTGAAAAACGCCTGCATTCCCGTAATAACATTTCTTGGAATGGCACTTGCGGACATGGTGGCAGGATCCATTGTAATAGAGCAGGTATTCGGAATTCCCGGACTGGGCAGAATACTTCTTACATCCATACAGAACAGAGATTATCCCGTTGTGGAAGCTATCATCGTGATAATCGCAGTACTTGTTGTTGTATCCAATCTTCTGGTAGACATTCTCTACAGAGTAGTGGATCCCAGAACGAGGTCATAGATGACATGAGTAAAAAGACTGAAACAAACAATAAAAAATCATATGATTTTAACTTAATAGTCGGAATAGTACTTACTGCCATCGTTGTGATCCCGTCCCTTATAGGTCTCTTTTGGACTCCCTATAATCCGGAGACCATGAACAGTTCACTTAAAATGGCAGGCCCTTCCTTACAGCATCTGATGGGCTGTGACAATTTCGGAAGAGATGTTTTAAGCCGTGTTATGAAGGGTAGTACCACCACATTGCTTATAGGTCTCGGAACCGTTGCTTTCGGATGTATATTCGGTACCGTGGTAGGTGCCTTTACGGGATATTACGGAGGCATAATCGATGAGATCCTTATGCGTTGCAACGATGTAATGTTCTCTTTCCCAAGCATTCTGCTGGCCCTTGTTTTTGTGGCGGTACTGGGCTCGGGAAAATATCAGGTAACTGTTGCTCTGGGCATAGCATTTATTCCCAGTTACGCAAGAATAGTGCGAAGCGAATACATACGTATCAAAAATATGGACTACGTGCAGTCGGCAAAACTGGCGGGAGCAGCTGATCTTAGAGTTATGTTCGTCCATATGCTTCCCAATTGTATCAGGGTACTGGCTTCGTCAGTGCTTATCGGCTTTAACAATGCAGTACTTGCGGAAGCGGGACTTAGTTTCTTAGGTATAGGTGTTCAGCCGCCGGATGCCAGTCTCGGAAGTATGTTAAGCGAAGCTCAGACATATCTTTTTTCCAAGCCGGGACTTGCAATCGCACCCGGTATAACGCTTATAATGATGGTTCTTGGTATAGCGCTGCTTGGCAAGAAGGTTGACGGCAAAAAGTAAGGATAAAAAATGGCAAATAATCTTTTACATGTAGAAGATCTTAATATAGAATTTCACGATCACATCATTCCCGAAACGGTTGTATATGATTTTGACCTTGATATGACCGAAGGCGAGATAGTGGGCTTGGTTGGTGAGTCCGGATCCGGCAAATCCATGTCGGCTCTTGCTATAGCAGGTCTCTTAAGCAGACATGATATGAGAAAAAGAGGCAAGATTGAATTCGGTGATACGGATGTGCTTACATGTCCCAGAGAAAAACTCAGATCTCTCCAGGGCAATGAAATCAGCATGATATTTCAGGAGCCCATGACCAGTCTTAATCCTGTTAAGAAGATCGGCTGGCAGGTGGAAGAGACCATGCGTATTCATACCGATAAGACGGCGGAAGAGCGTAGAGCAAGAGCTCTGGAAGTTCTTTCCCATGTGGGCTTGGAAGATGCCGAAAGGGTATACAATTCCTATCCCCATCAGCTGTCCGGCGGAATGCGACAGAGGGTTATGATTGCGGCCGCCATGGCCATAACTCCCAGACTTCTTATAGCGGATGAACCTACAACGGCTCTTGATGTTACGGTTCAGGCCCAGATTGTGGACCTACTTAAGCACATTAATAAAAAGCATAATACTTCCATTCTCTTTATCTCACATGATCTCAGTCTGGTACGATCACTTTGTTCCAGAGTACTGGTTATGAAGGGCGGCTATGTTGTTGAGAAAGGACCTGTGGAAGAGGTCTTCAATCATCCGGTGGAAGAATACACGAAAAAGCTTATAGCGGCTATTCCCAAGGTGGAATTATAGAGGACATTGAACTGATGGATAAAATTCTTGAAGTAAAAGACCTTCATGTATCCTTTGCAGAGGAGAGGAAGAGTCTTTTTGAAAAGAAAAAGAGAATAGAGGTTTTAAAGGGCCTGGATTTTCATATCAACGAAGGTGAGATAGTAGGCCTCGTAGGAGAATCGGGATGCGGCAAATCAACCCTTGCCAAGTCAATCCTGGGATTGGTTAAGCCGACACAGGGGGAGATAATAATAAGCAGCAAAGAGCATCCTCAGATGGTATTTCAGGATCCCAAGGCTAGCCTTAATCCGGCCAAGACGGTAAGATTCATATTGGAGGAACCCCTTAGAAATCTTACGGATATGAGCCCCGAGGAAAGGTTTGAAAAGGCTGCTGAGATGATAGAAAAAGTCGGACTCAGTAAAGAGTATCTTGACAGATATCCCGACGAACTCTCGGGTGGTCAGAGACAGAGAATCAGTATCGCTGCTTCCCTTATGATGGATCCCAAGCTTCTTATTGCGGATGAGCCCGTATCGGCTCTTGATGTTACGGTTCAGGCACAGGTGCTGGAACTCCTTAAGGAACTTCATAAGAGCCTTAATCTTGCAATCATTTTCATATCTCATGATCTGAGGGTTGTATATCAGCTCTGTGACAGGGTTATGGTCATGAAGAACGGACTGATTGTTGAGCAGAATACAAGGGATGAAATATACAGGAATCCTAAGCATGAATATACCAAGAGTCTTCTAAAAAGTGCCGGAATAGGCTTATAGTACTATAAAGTATTTTGGATTTAGACCGATATAATATATGCAAGGCGGCAATAATAAATAATTTATACAAGAAAGGTGGTGAGACATATGGGTATACAAGATGTTGGATACGGCGGATTTGGTGCATTCAGAAGTGACTACCGTATAAACAACATTCCCAAGGTTGATGAAACAACACAGGTTAACAAGCCGGTGGAGCAGCCTTCCAAAGTAGAGAAGATCGAAGCTCCAAAGATTGAAGAAGTTGACTTACGACCTCGTGCAACCGACCCCAACAGTGTCTCACTTACATTCGATAAAAATACAGATTTCAGTTATATCGGAAGCGATAAAGATATTAACGGTCTTGATATGGAAAAGGCTATTTCCGATATGCAGCAGGATGGTATCCTCAAGGAATACCAGTACTTCGTAGGAAGTGCAAGCAACGTTTTCTCTTCGGAAGACGGTGTTGTTATCGCAAAGATGAACTAAGAATAATCGCCCGTAGCTTACAAAGGCTACGGGTTTTTTATTGTCTGAAACTATGATAGAATAGCCCTATGTTTGAAAAATTATTTCCCGATGAATACTATGAATCTGCCTATATCATACCTTATGAGAAGCTCTGGGATAATGGATACAGAGCAATAATCTATGATATAGACAATACCCTTGTACCTCACGGTGCGCCTGCGGACCAAAGAAGCATTGAACTCTTTGAGAGGCTGAAAAAGATTGGTTTTGAGTGTATGCTCCTATCCAATAACAGGAAGGAAAGGGTGGATCTTTTTAATAAAGATGTTCACGTCCATACCATGTGGAAGGCGGGCAAGCCCAATCCTGAGGCTTATATAAGGTCCATGGAAGAAATGGGGACTGACAGAAACAGCACGGTCTTCATCGGTGACCAGATTTTCACGGATGTATGGGGAGCAAAAAGAGCGGGAATAAAAGCTCTTATGGTAAAGTATATGGACCCTCACGAAGAGATTCAGATTATACTTAAGAGAAGGCTGGAGTGGTTTATACTTAAGGATTATCTCAGAAAGCATAAGATGATCAAAAAAGGTGATATTGAAAATGATTAACGGAAAAACAAAAGTACTGGGAGTATTGGGTAATCCCATAGAGCATACCCTGTCTCCTTTGATTCATAACACCATTGCAAAAGTCATGGGTATCGATCAGGTATATGTGGCTTTCGAATGTGACGACAGATACGGCGCAAAGAGCATAGTTAACGGTGCTTTTTCATTAGGGATAGCCGGTATGAATGTGACGGTTCCCTATAAGACTTTAGTCTTTCCTTATGTGGAGGTAAATGATCCCGTGGCAGAGACTGTGGGAGCGGTGAATACACTGGTTAAAGATGATGAGACTTACCGCGGATATAATACCGATGTGGAAGGATTATACAGAGCTTTGCTTTCCGAGAATGTGGAAGTTAAGGGCAAAAATGTCGTAATACTGGGAGCCGGCGGAGCGGCAAGAGCGGCACTTTTTATGGCAATAAGGGAAAAGGCCGAGCACATATATGTGCTCAACAGGTCCTTTGATAAGGCGGCGGCCCTTATTGAGGAATTCAAAGATAAAACAGGCTACGAAGATATGGATGCCTATGACCTGAAGGACTGGTCGAGACTTCCCGACTCTGATGCGGTCTGCATTCAGTGTTCGTCTGTGGGCTTAAATGATGAGACCAAGGCGATTATTGAGGATAAGGATTTTTACGCTAAAAAAATCGCTGTTCTATATGATGCTGTATATAAGCCCTCTGTCACAAAGGCAATGAAATATACCGAAGAGGCAGGCAAGCCTGCTTATAACGGTCTGAAAATGCTTATGTATCAGGGGATCAGGGCATTTGAGCTTTTTCATGGTGTGGAAGTCGGTGAAGATGCAATAGAGGAAGTATATGAAGAATTGCGAAAAAGCGTCTGAGAATATAATACTCATAGGATATATGGCAGTGGGTAAGTCGCGAATAGGAAGAGAACTTGTGGAAGTTCTTAAGGAGCAGAACAGGGATTATGAACTGCTTGACTGCGACTCGCTGATAGAGAAGGAAGCAGGATGCACTGTTGCCGAGATTTTTGAAAGATTCGGACAGGATGAATTCAGAAAAAGAGAGACGGATCTGCTGAAGAGATTGTCCGGAAGAACGGGCATCATCCTTTCAACGGGAGGGGGCATGCCTCTTAAGGAAGAGAACAGGGCCTTGCTTAATGAACTCGGAATAGTGGTCTATCTGAAGGCGGAAGTCTCTACCATTGCCGACAGGGTAAGGAATGACAAAACAAGACCTCTTCTTAAGACCGATAAAGCACTTGAGACTCATATTGGGGACATGTTGAAGGAGAGGAACCCCATATATGAATCTCTTGCGGATATAACAATCAGTGTGGACGGAAAAAGTCCTCGGGAGATTGTTGGGGAGATTTTGTAAAAAATGTTGAAAAGTGCGTAAATATGGTATAAAATATTCAAAGGTTTTTATTACGCGTTTATATTAGGAGGATTATTAAATGATTTCAGCAGGTGATTTCAGAAATGGCGTTACCATTGAGTTCGAAGGTAACATCTACCAGATCATCGAATTTCAGCATGTAAAGCCGGGTAAGGGTGCAGCTTTCGTTAGAACAAAGCTTAAGAACATTATTTCCGGTGGTGTTGTCGAGAAGACATTCAGACCAACAGAAAAGTGCCCTACAGCCCGTATCGATAGAAAAGATATGCAGTATCTCTACAGCGATGGCGATCTCTTCCATTTCATGGATACAGAGTCATATGAGCAGATTGCACTCAATGCAGACCAGATCGGTGATTCACTTAAGTTCGTTAAGGAGAATGAGATGTGTAAGGTTTGCTCACACAACGGTAACGTATTCTCAGTTGAGCCTCCTTTATTCGTAGAACTTGAGATCACAGATACAGAGCCCGGATTCAAGGGTGACACTGCTACAGGTGCTACAAAGCCCGCAGTAGTAGAGACAGGTGCACAGGTAGCTGTTCCTCTCTTTGTAGAGCAGGGTGATGTTATCAAGATTGATACTCGTACAGGAGAATATCTCTCAAGAGTATAAGATGCATCTTTATTTCGGAATTAAGACAACGGTTATGCCGTTGTCTTTTTTTGTTGATAACTATACCCATTAAGAAAGGATACAGTTATGAACAATCAGATCAGTATTGATGAATTCATTGAAAAGTTGGTTAAAGGCCTTCAGGATCATTATAAGGAGGGCTACAGTGTAAGGAGCAGCATTGTTCAGAAGAACAATTCCACTATACGTCATGGAATCATTGTGGCTAAAGACGGTGAGATGATATCCCCCAGTATATATGTGGACGCAATGTATGGAGAATACCTTGAGGGAGAGCCTCTGGCATGTATTCTCAGAAGATTCATTGCCATAAGGGACGTGAATCAGCTGCATAATGATATGGATATGTCTTTTATCGATGATTATGAACAGGTGAAGGGCAAGCTGGGAATCAAGATTATCAACAAGGATATGAATAAGGATATATTAAAGGATGTGCCCTACATTGATTATGCGGACCTTGCGGTGGTATTTCTTGTTCTTGTGGAAGGTGAGGAGATTGGCAGCGGATCCATCCTTATAAAAAACAGGCAGATGAAGATATGGGGAGTCGACGCGGATACCCTCTATGAAGATGCAGTAACACAGATGGCATACAGATTCCCGGCCTATCTGAGAGGCATGTTGGAACTGCTGGAAGAGATATACATAGAAGAGAACGGCAATGTCAACACGGATGAACTAAGGAATGCACTTATGGCACCTGCCAGAGAAAACATGAACGAGATCAACAATAAAAATCTCCAGATGTATGTCCTTACCAATAAGGCAAAATGGTTCGGAGCTTCGGCAATCGTATACCCGGATATGCTGGAACATCTTGCCGATGAAATGGGAGGGGCATATTATCTTATTCCAAGTTCAATTCATGAGGTAATCATTATTCCAAAAGTAAAAGGTGATGCCGGGGGAGAATGTCTCAGCCGTCTGGTCAAAGAGGTGAATGCAACCCAACTCCAAAGAGAAGAGATACTGTCCGATCATGCCTATGAGTACATTCCGGACGAGAAAAGGCTGCTTCCTCTTGAAGCAAGCGCCTGATTAAAATATTAAAAAACTATAAAGAATAGCCGATTCCCTTGCAATGTGGCAATTAAAATGATAATATGTAGTTATCAATACTACATACGAATGGAGAACTGTTATGTACCAGGTATTTGTGGATTCGGCGGCCAATATTCCCGCAGTCATAGTTAAGAAATATGGCATAAATGTAATCTCTTTTGTTAACTACGTGGACGGGGAAGAACTTGTGTGCTTCGATCCGAATCTCAGCATGGAAGAAGAGAGGGAAAAGGGTAAAGAATATTATGATAAAATCCGAGCAGGTATGGACGTGAAGACATCCATGGTCAATGCCAACGGATTTATGGAAAGCTTCAGACCCGTACTTGATAAAGGTGAGGATATTATCTATTTTTCCCTTAGTAAAAATATCAGCGGAACATACAATGCTGCTGTTAATGCTGCTGAAGAACTGGCGGAAGAATATCCCGACAGAAAGATCAGATTGGTGGATTCACTGAATGCGTCCCTTGCCCAGGGAATTCTTGCCATATACGCCGTTGAGATGCGTGAACGTGGTATGGATATAGACAGCGTTGCAGATAAACTGGAATCTTATTCTCACAAGATGAACGGTCTTTTTACCGTGGGAGATCTTAAGTACATTGCAAAGACCGGTCGACTCAGCAATGCCGCAGCTTTTGTGGGTAATGTGTTGAATATCAAACCCATACTTCAGGGCAGCAAAGACGGTTTTATAGTTCAGTTTGAAAAGATCAGAGGACGTAAAAAAGCTCTCAACAGAATCATCGAACTGGTATGCAATAATATAGTCAATCCCGAGGAGCAGATCATAGGCATAGCTCATGCGGACGCATACGAAGAATCCCTGTATGTGATGGAAGAGATTCAAAAGAAGGTTAAGGTAAGAGAGTTTATCAATACATCTTATGACTACTGCACGGGTTCACATGTTGGACCGGATACAATAGCACTCTTCTTCATGGGCAAGGACAGGGAACTTGCATAGATTCGATATGCCTTTGACAGATCACTGTCGTTAAGAGGGAAGAGGCAGAAAAGTATAGAGAGGCTCAGTCGTCAGACAGGCGGCTGAGCCTTTTTCTGAATCGGAGCTGATGGGCTGTCGATTGGACACGATAGAATATATGTGCTATTATATCTAAGTTGTTAAGAAATATTGAGTTAGCTGGGGCATTGTCCGTGCGCAACTTGATAGAAGTGCCCGTAGTCTAATGGATAGAACGGAGGCCTCCGACGCCTTTAATGCAGGTTCGATTCCTGTCGGGCACGTTTCGGAGGAACAGGTAAGTGAAGAAAGTAGATTTTAAAGAACTGAGAACCAAAACTTTGGACTGGTTCAAGGATATAAAGATCCTTATCAAAGAAAATAAGCGTATAGCTTTTATAATTATGGGATTCGTTGCTCTTGTTGCATTGGCAATCGTGCTTACCACTGTTGTGGCGAAGAAGAACAATACCGCTGAGGTTGTACTTGCAACGGAAGATGCCACAGAAGCAGAGGAATATGTTATTCCTGATGAACCCCTTGAAGTGGACGCATATCCGGAGATCAACAATCTGATGAAGAAATATTATCAGGCGGTTGCAGACGGTGATGTAGAGACTATCAAGTCTATTAAGACAGCAGTTGATGAGAAGGAAAGTATTGTAATTAAGAAAAAGAGTCAATACATAGATTCTTATCCTGTTGTTACATGCTACACAAAGAAGGGCTCTCTTGAGGATACCTTCCTTGTATTTGCTTACTATGAAGTAAAGATTGTGGGTTACGACAAGCAGGCTCCCGGACTTAATGCATGGTATGTATGCAAGAATGAGAACGGTGAGTACTATATCAATGACGATGAGCAGGACGAGACACTTGCCGAGTACTGCAAGATTATATCCGTTCAGGATGATGTTGTGGATCTCAACAATACCGTTAATGTCAAGTTCAACGAGATGCTTGAAGAAGATACGGAATTTGCCAAGTTCATGACAGAGTTGCCTGACAAGCTTACGGCAGAAGTTGGTGAGGAACTTGCCAGAATAGAAGCCGGCGAGACCATAGAAGAGCCAAGCGAGACCGAAGAAGAGACAGAGACAGAGACAGAAGAAGCGGTTGAGAAGAAAGTACGTATCACTGCAGATGTTGTTAATGTTCGTTCTTCCGACAGCAGTACAGCAGATAAGCTTGGTACAGCCCGTCACGGCGAAGAGTACACTCTTGTCGAAGAGAAGGTTAACGGCTGGTCTAAGATTATCTACGAAGACAAAGAAGCATTTATCAGCAGTGAATATGTTGAGGTCATCAGTGAAGAACCCGCTGAAGCTTCCAATGAAGATACTGCTTCAAATGACAGCGATAATAAGAACAATAAAGATAACAGCAGTAAGGATAGCAACAGCAATAATAATGCTGCTACTGACAATTCACCTACGACGGGAACAGCCAAGGTTAATACCACTGTTAAGTTCCGTAAGGATGCAAGTGCTTCATCCGAGCAGCTTGGCGTAATCTACGGCGGCGGTAAGGTAGAAGTTGTAGAGAAGAAGTCCAACGGCTGGACAAAGATCAAATACAACGGACAGACAGGATACGTTAAGAGCGAATATCTTGAATAATAATTGATTTATGAATGCTCCGAGCATAGTGCCCGGAGCATTTTTTATAAGATTAAAAATAATTAAATTACGTGTTGCATAATTGTATACAGTATGTTATTATGCTTAAGGACAAAGACGTCAAGCTTAGGGGCACACTATGCTTGGCGTTATTTTTTTATAATCATATTTTTAGGAGGACAGAGGATATGTCATATGTAGATGAAGTGTATCAGAGAGTTGTTGATCAGAACCCTGCTCAGCCCGAGTTCCATCAGGCAGTTAAGGAAGTTCTTGAGTCTCTGAGAGTAGTAATTGAGGCCAATGAAGAAGAATATCGTAAGAATGCTCTTTTAGAGAGACTTACAACACCTGAACGTCAGATTCTTTTCAGAGTTCCCTGGGTAGATGATAAGGGACAGGTTCAGGTTAACAACGCAATGAGAGTTCAGTTCAACTCAGCAATCGGACCTTACAAGGGTGGTCTCAGACTTCATCCTTCAGTTAATATAGGTATCATCAAGTTCCTTGGATTCGAGCAGATCTTCAAGAACTCACTTACAGGCCTTCCTATAGGCGGTGGTAAGGGTGGTTCTGACTTCGATCCTAAGGGCAAATCAGACAGAGAAGTAATGGCATTCTGCCAGAGCTTTATGACAGAGCTCCACAAGTACATCGGAGCTGACACAGATGTTCCTGCCGGTGATATCGGAACAGGTGCCCGTGAGATCGGTTTCATGTACGGACAGTACAAGAGACTTACAGGCCTCTATGAAGGCGTGCTTACAGGTAAGGGTCTTTCATACGGCGGATCTCTTGCAAGAACAGAAGCTACAGGTTACGGTCTTCTCTACATGACAGAAGAGATGCTTAAGTGTAACGGAATCGATATCAAGGGCAAGACATGCGCTGTATCTGGTTCAGGTAACGTTGCTATCTACGCTATTCAGAAGGCACAGCAGCTCGGTGCTAAGCCTGTAACATGTTCTGATTCAACAGGATGGATCTATGATCCCGAAGGAATCGACGTAGCACTTCTTAAGGAAGTAAAGGAAGTTAACAGAGCAAGACTTACAGAATACGCTGCAAAGAGACCTTCTGCTCAGTATCATGACAAGAAGACAGAGGGAACAAATCAGTGGGAGATCAAGGTTGATATCGCTCTTCCCTGTGCTACACAGAACGAGCTTGATCTTGAAGATGCCAAGAAGCTTGTTGCCAACGGCGTGATCGCTGTATGTGAAGGCGCTAACATGCCTACAACACTTGAGGCTACAAAGTACTTCCAGGAGAGCAAGGTTCTCTTTGTTCCCGGCAAGGCTGCAAACGCAGGTGGTGTTGCTACATCAGCTCTTGAGATGAGCCAGAACTCAGAGAGACTTTCTTGGACATTCGAAGAGGTTGATGCCAAGCTTAAGCAGATCATGGTTAACATCTTCCACAATCTTGACGATGCTTCTAAGAAGTACGGTCTTGAAGGTGACTATGTTGCAGGTGCAAACATTGCAGGTTTCCTTAAGGTTGCAGACGCAATGAACGCACAGGGTATTGTTTAAGAGTAATCTGAATAATAACTATAATTGGGACGTCCTTTGGACGTCCCTTTTTAGTGCAAAAGTGCCTCTTTTGTAGTAAAATAACAATGTTGAGCATTAACCGTTTAAAAGAGGAAGACCAAATTGGAAAAGATGAAAAGAAGGACAGTGATAAGCACGATCCTTATCATGCTTGTCGCAATAGCACTGGGATTGTTCATATACAGATATCAGCTCTACATGCTGGGAGATTACAATCTGTCTTTTGCATGGACGGCCGCCGGATTCTTTATTCTGATGTGGCTTGTGGTGGCATATATGTACAACGAATACAAATATGACTGCAAGGGCATGCCATCCGACGAGACCAAAGAGAAGATACGTATCTGTGCTGCAATAGTTCTGGTCCTTTCCATGCTTATGGCATATTATATACAGTCGATAGCTGCCGTTGCGCAGGAGTCCAGGTATTCTGCCAATCTGCTCAATCTTATAAGACTCGTTGTCAGCCTTGTTACGGGCGGGGCTTCATTCCTTACCCTTTTGGTGACATATATGATCATGATCAAGGGTATGAAGATTCCGGTACTGGGAAAAATGGCCGACATCGGTGAGCATATAGAAGGAGCTACGGCGAGGCTGATAAAGAACAATGTGGAGAGAAAGACAGCCGAGAAAGTCCTCAGCAATTATCTCAGATACATTCTCGGGATAGTAACGACAATAATCCTTTTGGCTGTAGTGGTATACAGGAATCTGTCTTACAAAGGATCCATAATAGGCTATATAGTTGACGGCAACTGGGAAAAGGGCCTCAATGTATTTGCAATAACATCATGCCTTATGATCCTCTGCGTGGGCAGTACCGTCTCTTTTCTTATCAAGGAAGTATTAAGGGTCTTTTCCAAGACTCTGGGAGCAAGAGGAGAGACTGTATGTAAGATGTTCATCAGTCTTACAAAATATGCGATATTCATAGTAATGGTATTCTATTGTCTTGCCGAACTTGGTGTGGACACATCTACCCTGGTGGCATCGGCGGGAATCTTATCTCTCGTTGTCGGTCTTGGCGCCAAGGAACTTATCAGTGATATACTGGCGGGACTCTTTATCATTATCGAAGGTGAATTTAGAGTCGGTGACATTGTTATGGTCGGTGATTTCAGAGGCAGAGTGACGGAGATCGGTGTCAGGACCACCAAGCTCGAAGATATGAGCAACAATGTGAAGATTATCAACAACAGCCAGATAAGCGGCGTTGTCAATATGACCAAGAAGTATTCCTACGGCTGTGTGGATATGTGTATCGACTACGGCGAATCTCTTGAAAGAGTTGAAGCTGTTCTTGTTAAGGAATTCCCACAGATAAAAGAGAAGCTTTCAGACATAATCGAGGGACCATTTTACAAGGGTGTTGTTGAGCTGGGAGACAGCGGAGTATATATAAGAATTATCGTAATCTGTAAGGAGCAGGATCGTATTCAGACGGAGCGTAATCTCAGAAGAGAACTGAAACTGGTATTTGACAGGAACAATATTTCGATTCCTTATCCTCAGATTGTTGTCAACGAGCCCAGAGAATACAAGAAGGCTACCAAGAAGGAATCTGCCGAGGCACAGAGATTCAAGGAAGAGCAGGAAGTACTTGCAAAAGAACTTGAGATCGAGACTGACAGCGTGTCGGACGACAAAGAAAAATGATTGAAGAAAAGATAAGACTCAATAAATATATAGCCGACTGCGGTGTCTGTTCCAGAAGAGAAGCGGACAAGCTTATTGAAGAAGGTAAGGTAACCGTTAACGGTAAGGCTCCTCAGATGGGCCAGAAGGTCTCTTCCGAAGATGAGATAATCGTTAAGGGCAAAAAGATCAGCTCACCAAATGAGAAGGTTGTTCTTGCATATTACAAGCCTGTTGGGATCACCTGTACCGAGAAGGACAGATTTGCCGACAAGACGCTTAAAGATGCCTTTGATTATCCCATCAGAGTTACCTATGCCGGAAGGCTGGATAAAGAATCCGAAGGCCTTCTGCTTATGACCAATGACGGAGAACTGATCAACAGACTGATGAAGAGTTCGTCGGGGCATGAGAAAGAATATTTGGTGAAGGTCACAAAACCTCTTGCGGATGATTTTAAAGAGAAGATGGAAGAGGGCATTTTCCTTGAAGAGTTGAATGTGAAGACAAAGCCCTGCAAAGTCGAAATCGTGGGACCCTATACCTTTAAGATAATACTTACCCAAGGACTCAACAGACAGATCAGACGTATGTGTGAGAGCCTTGGCTACAAGGTGAACGGACTTATGCGCACCAGAGTTGCCAATATCAATCTCGGTAAACTGAAAGTGGGAACTTTCAGACGTGTAACTGGAGATGAGTTGGAAGAGCTCTACCGGATTGTGGGAATGGAATAAAAGCTTTTTGGAGTATTTGCAATGGATAGAATGAGAGAACTCATCGATCTTCTTAACGAAGCGTCCAAGGCATATTATGCCGAAGACAGAGAGATCATGAGCAATTATGAATATGATGCCCTCTATGATGAACTTGTGGCACTTGAGGAGTCTACAGGTATCACCATGTCGGATTCACCCACGGTCAATGTAGGTTTTGAATCGGTGGATGAGCTGCCCAAGGAACGTCATGAGAAGCCTATGCTGTCTCTTTCCAAGACTAAGGACAGAGAAGAATTAAGGTCCTTCCTTGGGGGTAAGGAAGGCTTGCTCAGTTGGAAACTTGACGGACTTACCATCGTACTTACCTATGCCGACGGCAAACTCGTGAAGGCTGTTACAAGAGGCAACGGAGAGATCGGAGAAGTGATCACTTCCAATGCCATGGTATTCAAAAATGTGCCTCACAGCATCGCATATAAAGGAACACTTATTTTGCGTGGTGAGGCGGTTATCAAATATTCGGATTTTGAAAAGATCAATTCCACCATCGAAGATGTGGATGCAAAATACAAGAACCCCAGGAACCTTTGTTCCGGTTCGGTTCGTCAGTTATCCAATAAAGTTACAGCGGAAAGGTCGGTTTATTTTTACGCCTTCTCACTTGTTCAGGCAGAGGGCGTGGACTTTAAGAATTCCAGAGAAGAGCAGCTTGATTTCCTAAGCAGGCAGGGCTTCGACGTTGTGGAACATCATCGTGTTGATGAGAGCAATATCATCGCCGAAATAGAGAATTATGCAAAAAAGATAGAGACTTACGATATTCCCTCCGACGGGCTTGTGCTTATCCTTGATGATATCGCTTATGGTCAGAGCCTGGGCCGTACGGCGAAATTTCCAAGAGACAGTATTGCTTTCAAGTGGTCTGATGAGATCAAAGAGACAGTGCTTAAGGAAGTGGAATGGAGTCCCAGCAGGACAGGACTGATCAATCCCGTTGCCATATTCGATCCGGTGGAACTTGAAGGTACAACGGTGACCAGAGCCAGCGTACATAACGTAAGCATAGTAAGATCCCTTAAGCTGGGTATAGGCGACAGGATCACGGTATATAAGGCCAATATGATTATTCCTCAGATAGCTCAGAATCTCACGGGCTCCGACAATCTGGAGATTCCAACAGCCTGCCCATGTTGCGGTGGTGCAACTGAGATAAGGAAGCAGCTGGATGCCATGAGCCTTTATTGCAGCAATCCGGATTGCGATGCCAAGAAGATCAAGGCTTTCACACTTTTTGTAAGCAGAGATGCCATGAATATCGACGGAATGAGCGAAGCGACATTGGAGAAGTTCCTGGCCCATGGATTTCTGCACAGTTTTACGGATATATATCATCTGGACAGATATGAGAATATCATTGTGGAGATGGAAGGCTTCGGACAGAAGTCCTTTGACAATCTTGTGGAAGCAGTGGAGAAATCAAAGAAGACCACACTTGCCAGAGTGATTTATTCCCTGGGAATTCCGGGAATCGGTTCAGCCAATGCCAAGGTGCTCTGCAGATACTATGACAATGATGTTGATGCACTTATGAACGCTTCAGTGGAAGAACTGTCAGAAATCGAAGGTATAGGCGGTGTTCTTGCCTCCGGAGTCAGGGCTTATTTTGATGATGAGAAGCACACGAAGCTATTACGTGATATACTTAATGAGTTGACTATTGAAGAAGAGACGGTGGATCGTTCCAATGACAGGATCAACGGTCAGTCGTTCGTAATCACCGGAAGCCTTAATACATATGTCAACAGAGATGAATTGAAGGCTGTTATCGAATCACTGGGTGGCAAGGTTACGGGAAGCGTAACAAGCAAAACAACAGCCCTTATCAATAACGATATTAATTCCAATTCATCAAAAAATAAAAAAGCTAAAGAACTGTCAGTGCCGATAATTTCCGAAGAGGATTTTAAAAGAGATTATCTTGGCGTGTGACAAAAAAGGAGGACATTCAGATGCCGATTAAGATTCAGGATTCATTGCCTGCTCAACAGATTCTCGAAAATGAGAACATATTCGTTATGACGGAGCATAGAGCGATGCATCAGGATATTCGTCCGCTAAATGTTATCATACTTAATCTGATGCCTACAAAGATTGCTACAGAGACACAACTTCTCCGTAAGCTTTCCAACAGCCCGCTGCAGGTAAATGTGGAATTTTTACAGACTGCAAGCTATGTATCTACTCATACTGATAAGACTCATATAGAGACTTTCTATAAAACATTCGACGATATCAAGGACGCAAAATATGACGGAATGATCATAACCGGTGCGCCTTTGGAGAACTTCAAGTATGAAGATGTGGCTTATTGGGATGAACTTTGTACAATCATGGATTGGGCAGAGAAGCATGTTCATTGCACATATTATCTCTGTTGGGGTGCTTTTGCGGCATTCTATCATCTCTACGGAATCGAGCCCTTTTTCTACAAAGAGAAGCTCTCGGGAGTATATCCTCACAGGATGTTAAAGCCCCACGCTCCGCTTTTCAGAGGCTTTGATGACATATTCTATGCTCCTCAGAGCAGAGGAATCGGAGTGAAGAAAGAAGATATCCTTAAGATTGACGAACTTGAGTTAATGGCTGAATCGGATGAAGCCGGAGTGACCATCGTAAAGACAACTGACTCCAGAAAATTCTTCGTCCTTTGCCATACTGAATATGACGCCAATACTCTGGCTGACGAATACAACAGAGATCTGGCAAAGGGAATGGACGCCAAGATTCCCAAGAATTATTTCCCGGATGACGATCCCAGCAAGGAGCCTATCGTCAACTGGAGAAGCACAGGCCAGCTTTTATACAATAACTGGCTTAATTACTACGTATATCAGTCAACACCTTACGATAAGAACGAGATCGGCTGATAAATAAGGTTTGAAGTATACGAAGCAACGACAACACCATATTGGCTTACTGAATTGACCGATAGGACAGATGTCGGCATACGCCCCATGATGTGGGTTAACGCGGAATAATACTCAGTAAATACGGGATTACATACAGATAAAAATCGGGGGAATTAAGGAGAAAACTACAATCCGGGTATGGGAAAAACATTCAGATATTATAAACTGACATTAATCGTATTATGCATATTGATAGCGGGATTATTCTGCGTGTCTTGCGGATTTGTTCAGGAAGTTCCTGAGACAAGCGAGGAAGAGACCGTTGAAGAGATAGGTCCTGAGACAATAGTTGCGGAAGGACTTGATTATCTTCATGGCAGCAATGGCAAAAGCTATGATTATGCCAAGGCTCTCGAACTTTTTGAAGAGGCTGATAAAGAAGGCAGCACCGACGCTTCCTTCTTGGCGGGTTATACCCTTCTTAACGGCATAAACGATGATGAGCACAGATATGAGAAGGCTATGGAATATCTGAATAAATGTAAGGATGTTAATCCTTATGCAAAAATATGTCTGGGTTATCTCTATCAGAACGGCCTGGGAACGGAAGCCGATGCCGATAAGGCACAGGAGCTTTATAGCGAAGTGGCAAAAGAGAAAGCAACCAATTATCTTGAACTGATATCAACATCTTACAAAGCCGAGGCGGGCCATGAGATGGCATATGCATATTATGTGGGAGCGGGAGTTCTTGAAGATAAGGACAAGGCCTTTGAATGGTTCGAGGATGCTGAAAAAGACGGCAATCCCTTTGTGTACAACTGGCTCGGAAGTATGTACATGGAAGGTGAAGGTACCGATAAAGATATGGGAAAAGCCTTCGAATATTTTGAGAAGTCGGCTAAGCTTGGCAATGTATCTGCCATGAGTACCCTTGGAATGATATATTACAACGGTTCTAACGGTGAGCCGGATTATGATAAAGCCATGGAATGGTTTGAAAAAGCTTATGAGCTTGATTCACCTTCTGCCGCTTATATGCTCGGACTCTTTTACTTTATAGGTCAGGGTGTGGAGCAGGATTATTCCAAGGCCCTTGAATACTTTACGGAAGCATCCGACGGAGGGGACATCAATGCCATGCAGGCACTTGCTGCCATGTATCAGAACGGTATCGGTGTAGACAAGGACAAAGACCTTGCCAATGAACTGCGTGAAAAAGCGGGAGTTTTACCTGAAGAATAAAAAAGTACTTGACGTCATTTTTTTGAGATGATATATTTTTCTAAACCGATGAGGGAGAGTAAGTAAGTCGTTCCTCTATTCGTACAGAGAACTGCAGGTGCTGAGATTGCAGTGGAATATGTTTGACTGAATGGACTTCCGAGGGCAAAAGGAAACGGAGAGATCCGGAGTATGTGCGCCGGGGTTGACGCCTCGTTATCAAATGTCAGCATATGTTAGTATGCACAGAGAGGATACTTTGTAATGAAGTATCAAGCAGGGTGGCACCGCAGGATTATACCTGTCCCGGCAAAGACAATTTGCTAGGGGCATTTTTTTATGCCCAAAAGGAGGAAAATATGAAAAAAGTAAACAAACTCGTA
The DNA here is from genome assembly GCA_902779505.1 of uncultured Lachnospiraceae bacterium. GTDB lineage: Bacteria > Bacillota > Clostridia > Lachnospirales > Lachnospiraceae > Colinaster. The sequence continues at coordinate 31,954 of CACZBZ010000008.1, read as the reverse complement.
ACACTGTTGCTTTCCGGAGCAATGGCATTATCACTTGTAGGATGTGGCTATGGCGCACAGCCGGAACCCGATCCGATTCCTGAATTCCCAACATATAAGGTTGGTATCTGTAATTATGTTGATGATGCTTCACTTAATCAGATTGCAAATAACATCCAGACTCAGTTGAATGTTCTTGCTACAGACAACAGCATTCACTTTGAGATTATGTATGACAACTGTAACGCAGATGCCAATGTAATGAGCCAGATCATCAGCAACTTCGCAGCAGAAGATGTTGACCTTATGGTGGGTATCGCAACACCCGTTGCAATGGCTATGCAGTCAGCTACAGAAGAGAATCAGATTCCCGTAGTATTCGCAGCAGTTTCAGATCCCGTTGCATGTGGAGTTGTTAACTCACTTGAAGCACCCGGTGCAAATGTAACAGGTACATCCGATTACCTTGATACCAATTCGGTAATGAACCTTATATTCGCAGCCAATCCCGAAGCTGACAAGATCGGCCTTCTCTACGATGCAGGTCAGGATGCTTCTACAACAGCTATCGCTGATGCCAAGGCATATCTTGATAAAAAGGGAATCGAATACGTTGAAAGAACAGGAACCAACGTTTCAGAAGTACAGCTTGCTGTATCAGAACTTGTAGCAGACGAAGTTGATGCAGTATTCACACCAAGTGACAATACAATCATGCAGGCAGAACTTTCAGTCTATGAGACACTTGCAGATGCAGGTATCCCTCATTACACAGGAGCTGATTCATTCGCACTTAACGGAGCTTTCCTTGGATACGGTGTTGATTACGCCAACCTTGGAGTAGAGACAGCGAACATGATTTATGATATTCTTGTTAATGGTAAAGACGTAGCAACAATGCCGGTACTTACATTTGATAACGGTACAGCTACAATCAATACTGAGACATGTGCAGCACTCGGATTCAACTTTGATGAAATAAGCAAGACATTTGCTCCTTTCTGTACAAAGGTTGAGGGTATCGAGACAGCTGAAGAGTTCTCAGAACAATAACCGCCAATAATCAGAAAGGTTTTTCAGATAAGATGGATGTTGTTTTATCCCTTACTCAGACAGCTCTGGAACTGGGACTTATAAGTGCACTTACGGTACTTGCCCTTTTCTTAAGCTATTCAATGTTAAATGTTTGCGATCTGTCCACAGACGGCTGCTTCACTTTGGGAGCAGCCGTCGGGGCGGTTGTAGCCATATCCGGTCACCCCTATCTTGCAATAGTTGCAGCCATGATAGCGGGGATGCTTTCCGGTCTCATAACTGCATTTCTGCAGACAAAAATGGGAGTGGACAGTCTGTTGGCCGGAATAGTTGTCAACACAGCTCTCTATTCAATCAACATAGCCGTGATGGGCAATTCATCATTGCTTAATATGAACAAGACAGAGACTGTGTTTACCAAGATGCAGGCCCTGTTAAAAGGAACCTTCCTTGAGAGTCAGTACAAAATGGTAGTTATTGTCATTGCTCTTGTGCTGGTTATTGTATTCCTCTCATTATTCCTTGAGACAAGATTGGGACTTGCCATCAGAGCAACGGGTAACAATCCCGCAATGGTAAAATCATCATCTATCAATACGGTATTTACAACAATAGTCGGTCTTGTGATCGCCAATGCTTTCACAGCACTTTCAGGCTGCCTGTTAGCTCAATCACAGAAGTCCGTTAACATTGATATCGGAACCGGTATGGTAACGATAGCACTGGCATCACTTCTTATAGGTAATACTTTTTTTGCAAAAAGTAGTATCCCTGTAAGAGCAATCGGTGTTCTGAGATTCAACATGCCGGCATACATGCTTAAGCTTGTATCGGCTGTGATAGTTGTTATATCTATATCGGGACCTTATCTTAAGAGCAAGGCATCTCTGGTTAAGAGAAATTATGCATTGAACAAAAAGGAGGGCAACTGATATGTTAAAACTTACAGACGTCAGCAAGACCTTCAATCCCGGAACGATCAATGCCAAGACAGCTATGTCTCATCTGTCTCTGAATGTGGAAGACGGAGATTTTATAACAATCATCGGTTCCAACGGAGCCGGCAAATCAACTCTTTTCAATGCCATAAGTGGTGTGTTCTTTACAGATGAAGGAAGAATAGAACTGGACGGCCGGGACATAACCCTTATGCCGGAATACAAAAGATCAAGAAAGATAGGAAGACTCTTCCAGGATCCCATGCTTGGAAGCGCACCGGGTATGACGGTGGAAGAGAATCTTGCCCTTGCCGCAGGTTCCGGAACATGGCTTTCAAGAGTAAGCAAGAAAGAGAAGAAACATTTCAGGGAAAAACTTGCCCTGCTTGATATGGGACTGGAAGACAGAATGAAGCAGCCGGTAGGCCTTTTATCCGGTGGACAGCGTCAGGCTCTTACTTTGATGATGGCCACTATCAATCCTCCCAAGCTTCTTTTGCTTGATGAGCATACGGCGGCTCTCGATCCCGCAACAGCCGAGAAGGTGCTTAAGATCACCAAGGATGTTGTTAATGACGAGCATATCACCTGTATGATGATCACTCACAATCTTGAGTCGGCTCTTGCTTTTGGTAACAGGACGCTCATGATGGACAAAGGCAGCATTATCTTTGATGTATCGGGCGAAGAGAGAGCCGGTCTTACAACAGACGATCTTCTTCAGGCTTTCAAGAGAGAAGCGGGACATATATTGGATAATGACAGGATTCTTCTGAAGGAAGACTGATACTTGGAGCACACGTAAAACGTGTGCTCTTTTAATGTTCATGTTAAGTCAGTTTTGATATAATAGAAAGGTAGCGCAATTAACAGCTTTATTCGGAGAAAAGGTGGAAGAAAAATGGACAGATACATGCATACGGTTCAGTATTATGAGACTGACAAGATGGGGATAACACATCATTCCAACTATATAAGATGGATGGAAGAAGCAAGAGTGGATTTTCTTACTAAGATCGGATGGTCTTATGACAAACTTGAAAGCTCCGGCATCGTCTCACCGGTAATCGGCCTGGACTGTACATATAAGAAACCTACGGCTTTTCCGGATGAAGTGTATGTAACTGTAAGCATTGAAGAATTCAAGGGTGTTAAATTAAAGATCGGATACCACATGGAAAATGCCAAAGGAGAGACTGTTTTCGAAGGTCATTCCATGCATTGTTTTCTCAATGAAAACGGCATGCCCATAAAGCTTGCCAAAGAATTCCCCGGCTTTAATGCAGCCCTTTTGAAATATATGAAAGATAATCAGGAGTAAAAACATGCCTGTAGCCGATGCTGTAAGACACATGGAGTGTCTTGAGTTCGACAATAGAATAGTGGCCATATACACAGGCAGGGAGCATTGTGACTGGGGTATATGTCCGGATGACAATACTGACAGTTATAAGGAATTGGGAGCTTTGCTTGGGATAGAAGCTTCGGACATGCTGAGGATCCCTCAGACCCACACCAGTGATGTAAGGAAGATTGAAAGTATCCACAGAGGAGAAGGTGTAGTAAAGGAAGTTAGCGTGGCAGGTTTTGACGGCATGGTGACCGATGAGCCCGGGATACTGCTCTGTACTGTAGAAGCGGATTGTGTTCCCGTATATATCTATGACCCTGTTAAATCTGCCGTTGCTATGGTACACAGCGGATGGAAAGGAACTGCCGGTGAGATAAGTCTTAAGGCAGTTAATATGATGATATCCGAATATGGTTCAAAAGCCGAAGATATTAAAGTTGCATTCGGACCGGCCATATGCGGAGATTGCTATGAATTCGGAGGAGAATTAAAAGAGGAGTTTTTGACTCATTTCACCGTGGAAGAGGCGGATTCCTTTTTTACTCCGAGAAAAGATGGAAAATACAGCCTTGATCTTTTGAAAGCAATAAGTATTTCTCTTATGAAAGCAGGAGTAAGACAGGAGAATATAATGTCCTCAGGCATATGTACATATGAGGACAATAATCTCTGTTCTTGGAGAAGGGATAAAGAGCATGGTAAGAGAATGCTGACGGCGATTATGATAAAGAAAGAAGGACAGATATGATCAAGGTTGATTTGATCACGGGATTCCTAGGATCGGGTAAAACAACATTTTTGCTGAAATACGGAAGGCATCTTATCAACAAGGGCCTGAAGATAGGTATACTGGAATACGACTACGGAGCCATCAATGTCGACATGCTCCTTCTGGGAAAACTGAGAGGACCTAATTGTGAGCTTGAGATGGTGGCGGCAGGATGCGATGCAGACTGTCTGAGAAGAAGATTCCAAACGAAGCTTATCTCCATGGCCATGAGCGGATATGACAGAGTGCTAATCGAACCTTCCGGGGTCTTTGACATGGATCAGTTCTTTGATCCCCTAAGAGATGAGCCTCTGGAAAAATTCTATGAGATTGGAAGCGTGATAACGGTAGTCAATGCCAATCTCATGGACAATCTAAATGAGGAAGAAGATTATTATCTTGCTTCTCAGGCTTTGGGAGCCGGATGTGTGGTCTTGTCCAGAACCCAGCTGTCCACTCCCGAGAATATAGAGAAGACCAAGAAACATATAGATGCTGCGGCGGAAAAGATTCGTGCAGGCAAAAGAGTAAATAATTACCTTGAAAAGAACTGGGATGATCTCACGGACGCCGATTTCGATATGTTGACTAACTGCGGTTACAACATATGCGACTATATAAAAGTAACAGGCGCTGACACCGACAGATTTGATTCGGTCAATATACTGGATATTGATATCGATCTTGAGGGCTTTAAAGAGAAGACAAGGAGACTTTTCTCATCGGATGAATACGGCAATATCATCAGAGTAAAAGGCTTTGTAAATGACAAAGGTGTCAGTTACCAAGTGAATGCGACCCAGTACGAGACTCTGGTGGATCCCATAGCAATCGGAAGCAACATGGTGATTGTTATAGGCACGGATCTGAATAAAGATAAGATTAATGAATTCTTCGCTTAAAGAGGTGAATAAATATGTCAAATATTAACAATCTAATGAAATACATCGATGAGTGTCCTTCGGCATATCATGTGGTGGCAAAGCAGCGAGAGCTTTTGGACAAAGCCGGATTCACAGCTCTTAAAGAGACGGAAAAGTGGAAGCTGATAAAGGGCGGGAAATATTATGTTACGAGAAATGATTCTGCCATTATAGCATTTGTTGTTCCCAAGACCTTAAAGAAACTGAGATTCAGAGTGATTGCATCTCATTCGGATTGCCCTGCATTCAAGATCAAGAACGATCCGGAGATTAAGGTTGAAGACTCTTACGTAAAGCTTAATGTTGAATCATACGGCGGTGCTATATATCATACCTGGCTGGACAGACCTTTGTCGGTGGCGGGCAGAGTATTCTTAAAGGGAGAAGATGAAGCCAGACCCGTCAAGATTGACAAAGATATCTGTATGATTCCCAGTCTTGCCATCCATATGAACAGAGATATCAACAAAGGCTATGAATGGAACGTACAGAGAGATCTGCTTCCCTTACTTTCCCTTGATCCGGAGATCAAGCTTATGGATCTTATCGCCAAAGAAGAAGGATTCGATCCTGCCTCCGTGACGGGACATGACCTCTATCTTTACAACAGAGAGAAATGTAGGCTCTGGGGACCCGATGATGAATTCTTATCAGGACAGGGACTTGATGACAGGGCCTGTGCTTTTTCTACACTTATGGCACTGCTTGAAGTCAAAAAGGGAGCGTCAATAGCAGTCCATGCCGTATTTGATAATGAAGAAGTGGGATCGTCCACAAGACAGGGGGCATGCTCAACATTCTTAAAGGATGTGACGGACAGAATAGGGGATTGTCTGGGATACACATCGGAGGACAGGATTGCTGCAGTATCAGACAGCTTTCTTCTGTCAGCGGACAATGCCCATGCAATGCATCCCAATTATCCCGATAAATGCGATCCTACCAACAGACCCATTCTTGGAAAAGGCATCGTGTTAAAATTTGCCGGCAATCAAAAATATACCACCGACGGTAAGACTGCGGCCATGGTGAGAAAATATGCCGAAAAAGCCGGAGTGACATTACAGAACTTCCATAACAGATCGGATATGGCGGGAGGATCCACTCTGGGTAATCTGTCTGCCAATCAGGTCGCTTTTCCCTCAGCGGATATCGGCATAGGACAGCTGGCAATGCATTCCGTATATGAGACTATCGGAACAAAAGATGTGGATGCCCTTGTCTTACTTGCCAGGAGCGTAATGGAAGATTAAGAAGGTTAATTATGAAGATTATTGGAGTGACCGGTGGCGTCGGAAGCGGCAAGTCCACCGTGCTTAATGAGATAAAAAAAAGATATAACTGTGTGCTCCTTCTGGCGGATGATGCGGCAAAAGAATTGGAGAAGCCGGGCCGGGATTGCTACAGAAGACTTATAGAACTTCTCGGTGATGATATAGTGGATGACAATGGCTACATCATTAATAAGAAGATGTCTGCCAAGATATTTGAAGACAGTTCCCTGCTTGAGAAGGTAAACGGAATCATACATCCGGCGGTAAAGACTTATATTTTGGATATGATAGAGGCTGAAAAAGAAAAGCAGGAAGCGGACTTCTTCTTTTTGGAGGCAGCCCTCCTTATTGAGTGCGGATATAAGAGCATTGTGGATGAGATGTGGTACATATATGCTTCGGACGAGGTGAGAAGAGAGAGATTAAAAGCCTCCAGAGGATATACGGATGAGAAGATCGATTCCATAATGAAGTCTCAACTGTCCAATGATGAATTTATAAAAGCAAGTGACAGGGTCATAGATAACAGCGGTGACCTGGAAGCGACCATGTCACAGATAGAAACTATAGTTAAGGGGTTGTAAATTGAGAACTGCTAACAGAAAAAGAAGAGGCGCAGCTTTGTTAAGGATTGCGGTTATTATCATAGTGATACTTGCAGTATGCACATTGGCTGTCGTACTGCTTGGCAAATTCATGTGGAATAACAATAAGAACATAGCCGGAAGCTGGTACAGGGAAGTGGACCTGACGGAATCGGTGGATAAGAGAATGTGTGCATGGCTTGGCACGGAGACAGTGGAAGGCCTTGCTCCTGTCAAAGTGAAAGTTGTCCTTGATATAGAGGAAACGGATACGGAGGCTCTGTACAATTACAGTATCAGCCTGGATGAAGAATCTTACAAAGAAGCTTATGATACCGCCCGTGCGGGTATGGCTGATGAGATCAACAGGCTGGTTCTTACGAAGACCGGACAGGCGGGCTACAATCTTTCCGATGAAGAGGAAGCACAGTCTGTCGTAGAGGAAGCTTTGGGCATGAGCCTTGATGACTATATCAAAGATTATCTGCCTGCTTTGTTGTCGGAATATGATGACCTCAATAAAGATTATGCCCGGTCGGGAAGCTTTAGTCTGAATGACTCGCAGGTCACATGGAACACCGACGGGGAAGAGATGCAGGAGACATGGGTTATGCAGGATAACCTCCTGATATTCTCGGGAACAACTGACAGAGTATACAGAAGACTATAGTAACAAAGGACAGATATGAAGAAGATACTGATAAAAACGGCCGCCTTTTTGGTCGGCATAATAATATGCACGGGAATAATCTCGGCAAAAGAAATCAATGCAGTCCCCAAGGATGACCAGCTGCCTGTCAACAGGACGGTGAATCTCAACGGCAGTGAATATACTGTTAAGACCATTGATTACAATTATTCCAATAACACCTTTATATCCTTAAGAGATATGGCTGCAGTTTTAAAAGACAGTCCCAAAGCTTTTTCTCTCGCTATAACAGCTGATGATATAGAGATAACAAGAGGCGGGGCTTACGAGGCTGCAGAAGGTGATCTTACGGGCTTCTCCGATGAGGTGCTTGCAGGCACATATCACGGCGAGACCATCAAAAGACCTTCCATGAAAATTGACGGCAATGACGTTAAGTACTACTGCATCGTTACATCCCTTGCGGAAAACGGCACTGACTGTTACATGAATCTGGTGGATTTCTCCATGGTGTTCGATCTGGCCTTTGAGAAAGAGTCCGATACAGGCTACAGTCTCGATAGCGGAAAATCATATATTATATCCATGAATGACATTGAGGAGGCGGGATACTTTAATGCCTTCAGAGGTGTGGTTGTTGGAGACGCCACAACGGGAGAGATATATTACAGTTTCAGAGGAGACAATTCCACAGCCATAGCAAGCACCACAAAGCTTATGACATATCTCATTGTACGAGACAGCATAGAATCAGGGGCCTATAGCATGTCCGACAAAGTGGAAGCCACAAGAGAGGTAAGAGATGTGTCGGTTTCGGCTGACGGAACCTTTGAGATGCCTGTAGGTTCATCGGCCACTGTTAAGGAAATGCTTGAATGTATGCTGCTTCCTTCCAGCAACGAAGCAACACTTGCTCTTGCATTACATGATGCGGGTTCACATGAAGCCTTCGTAGAGAAGATGAATGCAAAAGCAATGGCTCTGGGACTTAAGGGTACACATTTTGTTAACTGCAACGGCCTGCCTCTTTATACAAAGGATAAGGTACCTGCAAAACTTCAGAATGTGATGACACCGGAGGATATGTTCATACTGGCATCACATATTGTGACCACATATCCCGATTATGAGGAGATAACGGGTAAGAAGAGTGCGGTGATATCTTCATACGGTGAAGAAGTGAAAAACATCAATCCTCTTCTTTACAATATGCCGGCGGTTAACGGTATGAAGACCGGATCAACAAACCTTGCGGGTTATTGTCTTGTGAGTTCCATGCCTGTATCTGCGGGCGGTATGGAGCACGTGATTGTGGCCGCGGAATTCGGAGCGGAGAGTTATGAAGAACAGGCAAGAAGTTCCGAGCTTTTATTACGATACGGAAAACAACAATTTTTAAACAGATACGGTGATAGTGAATCCTCGGGGGAAACTGTGGATATTCCCACTAATTCCGGGGCTTTGATCGATCGTGTTTTACAATTCATGAAGAATAAATGACACGAATTGCACGAAAATGACACAAAAAGGACACGCATGGTGTTGTTTTTAGAATACTACGTGTGGTAGTATTAAACTGTATGTGTGTGTTTTCTTTGAGGAGTAGAGATGGATGGTTTTATTCTTCGAAAAGTAGGAGGAAACAACTTCTTACTTGACACGAAGGCGGTTTCAGAGCCTTACAGGGACCCTCTTTGCATCAATGACATGGGGGCCTTGATTTACACTTATCTGGAACAGGGAAAAAGTATAGAGACTATCATAGAGACTCTTTCAAAGGAATATGGAGTTTCTGATTGGGAAATTGCACAGGATGTTACGCTTTTTTTGGAGGGATTGCGTAAGTTCGGAGTGCAGCTATAGTTGAAGGGTGTAAGAATGAATGTTTTAATAGTGGGTGGTCCAGGAACCTTCCTTAATAATATCCTGATTAAGTGTCACAAAGAAGGACATAAGGTGTCGGTACTTACCGGTAACAGATTCACCGAAAAAGACGCTTACCCTAAGTGCTTTGAGGTGTATCCGTTCCCTTATGATGCAAGTTGTCTGAATGAGATATTCGACAGTGCAGCTCCTGATGTGACTATTTTTATGGGCGCATTTGACACTAACTTCAAATGGGAAAACGAGGAGACAGATGCGGTAAAATATACGGCATCTCTTGCCAATGTTCTCATGGGATACGTTATGCGCGGAAAAGGAAGGTTTATATATATTTCCAGCCATGAGGTCTTTGGCGACAATCATGATGAAGAGATTATCGAGATTGCCGAGACATCTCCCGATGGCTTCAAAGCTCAGGCTATATTCCAGGGCGAAACTCTATGCGCAAATTATCGTTCCAACAGGGACCTTGATATAATCACCGTTCGTACAGATCATTTATACAACATTCCCGAGAAGAGAGATGAAGTTAATGACACAGTTACAAAAATGTGTCTCGAAGTTCTCGAGAATAAGAGCGTTCATTACACACCCGGTGTAGCTCTTTCACCCCTTTATGAGAGAGATGCCGTTGAAGCGCTCCACAGACTCATTACATGCACTACACATCATTCGGATATATACCAGCTCTCATCTTCAAGAGGTATGACAGAAGAAGCTTTGGCCAATCTCGTAAGAGAGAGGATGAATCCGGAGTGTGACGTAATATCCAATACAACCGTCAGAGCTCACAAGTGCGTACTGTCTAACCGAGCATATGAAAGTGAATTCGGTAATCCTTTCTTTGTCGATCTTGGCAAGAACATTGAGAAGATCGGCGAGATCATGAAGAGCAAGCCTTATGTATTTATGACCGGCGAGGATGCTAAGATTCCTCTCTGGATGAGAATCAAGGAAAAAGGCGGTTGGCTCTTCAGAGCGGTAGTTCCTTTCATAGAGAATTTCCTTGTATTTATTCCATGTTTCTTCTTCTATGACAAGACAGGTTCGAGCCATTATTTTGCCAACCTTGATATATACCTTCTTTATGTATTGCTTTTTGCAATCATCTTCGGTCAGCAGCAGGCAACACTGTCGGCTCTTCTTGCGGTTGTGGGCTATTTCATAACCAATACCGCGGACAGAAGCGGATTCGAACTTTTGCTTGACGGTAATACTTACGTATGGATTGCACAGCTCTTCATCGTGGGATTGTCCGTAGGATACATGCGAGATCAGATTAATAAGATCAAGCAAGAGCAGGAAGAAGAAAAAGATTATCTCGAGCAACAGGTTGAGGATATTCAGGATATCAACTCAACAAACGCGCGAGTTAAGAACGTACTTGAGACACAGCTGGTTAATCAGAGCGACTCTGTAGGAAAGATATACAGCATCACATCTTCACTGGATCAGTACAGCCCCGAAGAAGTGCTTTTCTATGCGGCTGAAACCATCGGTAAGATTATGAAGACAGATGATGTGGCCATATATGTAGTATCCAATGCCGATTACGCAAGACTTTTCTCTTCAACATCGGAAAAAGCCCGTTCACTGGGTAACTCTATAAGATACACCGAGATGGGTGTAATGTATGAATCACTTATCAGCGGAAAAGTATTCATCAACCGTAAGATGGAATCAAGCCTTCCTCTTATGGCAAATGCAATCTTTGAAAACGGACAGATGCAGATCATAGTTATGGTTTGGGGTCTGTCATGGGAGAACATGACTCTCGGACAGTCCAACCAGCTTGTGGTTGTAAGTTCGCTTATTCAGAATGCCGTGCTTAGATCCAACAGATTTATTGCGGCTCTTGAAGATAAGAGATATATGGAAGGTACAAAGCTTCTTGAGACAGAGAGTTTCAGATCTCTTCTTGATGCCTTTATCAGGGCTGAGGAAAAGGGACTCAACGAATGTACCGTTATTAAGATTAAGACTGACGAACTGAGAATGAAGAATGACGTTGAGATCATTCAGGCAGCACTCAGACAGTCTGACTACTTCGGAACACTTGGAGACGGCAATCTGTATGCACTTCTTTCCAACACCAATGAAGAGGCTGCGCAGTTTGTTCTTAACAGATTCAAGGATAAAGGCCTTGTTTGTGAGATTGCTAAGGGGCTTGCAGTATGAGTGTAGATTTAAATGATTTTCGCTTTTGGTTCATAGTATTTCTGGTGGTCAATGCCCTTGTTGCACTCTTTGTCTTCGTGATAGGCCTTATGCTTAAAAAGGTGAACAGAAGACTGCTTGTAATAAGATGTCTTATCATCCTTATGGCACCGGGTGTTGCACCGACCATGTTCCTCTTGTCATGGATGTTCCACACCATCTTCTTCAAGAAAGAAGTGGACCTTTCGGACGTTGTATTCAGTAAGGAAAAATCAAAAGAACTCTTCCGTATCGATGAGGAAAGAGAACGTAACTTCGTTCCTCTCGAGGAGGCTATTGCGGTAGCGGACAATTCGGAATTAAGAGAACTGGTTATGGGTGTGGCCCAGGGAGATTACAGCAACTCACTGGCATCCATCTATCTTGCACTTAACTGTGAAGATACTGAGACTGCCCATTACGCTGCATCCGTACTTCAGGATGCACTTAATGACTACAGACTTATTGTACAGAAAGAGTTCAAGAGGCTTAGGGAGACAGCACCCAATCCTGACGCAGAGATAGGACCCACTGATGAAGAAAGAGAGCAGAGAGTACAGGAGATGGACGATCTGCTTGACTATATCAACAAAGTTCTTGAGCAGAAGATATTCGAACCTATAGAGCAGGTATCATTCACCGGCATTATGGATAGTGTTATGGAATTGTTCTATTCTGAGAATCCTCAGAAAGTATCCAGCGAACATTTCGAGAATGTATGTCTGCGTCTTATCGATATCAAAGATTTTGACAATTGTAAAAAGTGGTGTGACAGGGCACTTGTAAGTTATCCCAATACCCTTTCCACATATACAACAAGAATCAAGATGTATTTTAACAGCGGCGAAAGAGATAAATTCTTTGCCGCAATGGAAGAACTTAAGCAGTCTTCACTTATTATTGACAAGGAGACTCTGGAACTTATAAGAACTTTCCTGTAATTCCGGAGATATTTTAGACATGTCCATGACAGTCAGGACGGCCTTGCAGATGTTATACCTGATATTTGCTTACCTCTGCGTGACCGCTATTTTCCCACATTTTGTTGTGGGTAAGACATTAAAATTAAAAAACAAATACGAGCGTTTTCTTGTATATACGGTGCTTGGTAATTTTTATGTAATGTATGTGGTGTTCGCATTACAGCTTCTAAAAATATCTTATCCCATAACCGTGTATCTTTTTACGGTCGTTCCATGTCTGCTCATCAAGATCAAATTGGAGAAGATTCCGGTAACGGAGATGTTTGGCGGATTCTTCCACACGATCAAGATGTTTGTAGGCGGACAGCTCAAACTGCGTGCTTACAGAGATTTGAGAAAACCCGTATGGAAAGAAAGAAGAAGGAAGCTGGGAAAGCATATATACAACGTATATATTAAGAACCTTCCCGATGCGATTCTTCTTGTTCTTCTGGTAGTGGCTGTTTTCTGGATATATGGCTCGGGCCACCTTATTTATTTCGGATATAAGGCGTCCGACATGATCGTTCATAACTATTGGATCAACAACCTTAGCGAAAACAAGATCTTTTTCACGGGTGTTTATCCCTATGGATATCATGTTGCCGTATATTTCCTTCATGTATTTTTCAGAATCGATACATACGTACTTTTAAGGCTTTTGGCCTTTATTCAGCCTGCATGGAGTATATTCATGATGCTTTGTTTTCTCAGACTGCTGTGCAAGACAAAGTACATGCCCTACATTGGTGCATTCATGTACACAATATCCTCCCTGTTCACGGTTAATACATATTCAAGATATTCGGCACCCCTTCCTCAGGAATACGGAATCATGTTTATTCTTCCTGCGGTATATGCCGGCTTTGCTTTCTTCAGAGAGCAGAGGATCGAGAAAAGATTCGCCGTTAGTAAAAGAAGTTTTGTGTACCTGGTAGTTTTTGCCATGTCTTTTGCCATGACAATCACGGTGCATTTCTACGGCGCCATGATAGCGGGCCTCTACTGCGTGGGTATGGCTATAGCCTATATTCCATGGATATTCAGAAAGCCCTACTTCGGAAAAGTAGCTATTACCTGTATTATAAGTGTATTTGTTGCGGTGCTTCCCATGGGGATCGCCTACGCCACAGGTACACCTCTTCAGGAGTCTCTTGCCTGGGGTATGAGCGTTATCGAAGGTGACGAACCCAAGAATGAGGGGGAAGAATCTACCGAAGAATCCACCGAAGAAGTCGACGGAGAGGAACTTACCGAAGAGAGCGAATACGAAGATCCGGAACTGGAAGAAGGAGCCTTAATCGGTCGTGACGGACAGCTCTTAATTCATTCCGTTTCCGAAGATGAAAATGCAGATACAGATACAGATGCGAGCATAGATGCTGATGAAGAAGCAAGTCTTGATTCTGATACAGCTGTCAGTGCAAGTTCAAGTTCAAGTTCAAGTTCAAGTTCAAGTGCAAGCACTAGCACTAGCACTAGCACCGGCACTAGCACAAGCACGAGCACCAGTGTCGATAGTAGGGAAGCCAGTCGACTTGAGGAAGCCTACGGCAGGGTGGCAACAAGATACTTTAACAACAGGTATGGTAAGATCCTGGGACGTATCATGTATCGTGCGGACAGATTCAGGAACCATATCCTCCTGTCGGTAATGTCTGATATAAACGGCAACAACACATATGTATTCGTTGTTGTTTTCTATACACCGATTCTTATAGCAATCGGTCTGGCTGTTATGCTCATAAAGAAAAAGGATGAGATGTACGGTGGTGTACTTATTGCCACGGGTATTATCATGCTTTTGATGAATATAGTGTTGGCATCCAAGGAGTTGGGTATACCGTCCCTCATGGATCCCAACAGATGTTCCGTTTATTTTGCATATATTATAGCGGTGGCAACACCACTGGTTGCAGACGGAATAGTGTATCTCTTCCTTGACTGGGATCTCAAGAAGAGAATAATCAATGCCGTCAGTCTTGTATTAACGGTAGCTTTTCTTGTATCGCTCTTCAGATACAATCTGATAAGAGAGAGATTCAATGAGCCCGGTATGGAGCTTAATGAATCCATCATATGTCTGACGGATATTATACATAGTAATAAGAATTTTACCTGGACCATCGTATCGGCCAATGATGAAAACCGTATGGTTTACGACAAAGGCTTCCATTACGAGTTGGTTAACTTTATCTGGGGTATGGAACACATAGGAGCCAAGGGAAGGGTTCAGATTCCTACGGAGACGGTATTTGTCTTTATTGAAAAGATTCCTGTTGACTACTTCCGTAGTTATTGGGGATCCGGACAGACCATATCGGAAGAAGGATGTCTCCACAGACTTCCAAACAACAAAGGACTTCAGTGTTACCAGGGTGAACACAGATGGATAGTTATGTCCAGAGCATATTTCTGGGCTCAGAAATTCATGGAACTCTATCCCAATGAAATGTCGGTTTATTACGAGACGGACAATTTTATCTGCTACAAGATAAAACAGAATCCTTATCGTTTGTTTAATTTTGCAATCGATTACGATTACAATCTCAGGGAGTATGCAAAGGAAATAGAAGACTGGTCCGAAGAGGAAGAGTAGGGGTAAGTTGAGATGGTTTCTCGAAGAAGTTTTTTAGCAATAACAATCATAATGGTTATCATATGCGTTATGTTCCAGTATGTGCAGGTGGTAAGAAGCAGTGAAAACGATTATTTCGATAATCCGTATTCTGATCTGAAGTTACCTGAGAGACATGAATGGCAACCCATTGACTATAAGGAAGCAGAACGCACAGGCATTATACCTTGGGAAGATGGCGGTTATGTTCTTTTTATCGGTGATGACACTTCACCGATTGGAAGCGTTGTAAGTCAGTGGGCATCATATTCCAAGCGTCAGATGTACGCAAGGAAGAGCCTTGAGGGCTTTACAGTTGCAAAATTCAAATCACCGGAATTCATAATCTTGGATTCGAATTATATTAATTTCGATAAAGATCTTTCAAGACTTTACGATTTGACAGATAAAGGTATTTCCATAGTCTTCTGTAATCTTCCTTCTGTAGAAGTACTGGAGGCCAATGATTCACTTATGGACTTTATGGGAATCAATTATATCAAGGAACCGTCCGTTACCGTTGAGGGTATGAAGCTCTTCGGCGGATTCTTACTCGGCGGAGAGACAATCTACGAACCCGAGAAGAAAGAGGATGAGAGAAGACAGGATCTGGACCTTGAAGTTCCTTGGATCGTAACAGGTGGTGGTACCAAGACTTATATGGTTGGTATCATGGATGATTATTATAAGAAGTATGCTTTCAAGAACGAATACTTCCCCGCTATTATATGGCGTAACAGTCTTGGAAATGCACAGGTATTCTGCGTATGCGGCGATTATATGAATACAACCGGAGGAATCGGTATCCTCAGCGCAATGATCTACGAGTTGAGTGATTATTCTATCTATCCCGTTGTTAATGCTCAGAACACACTTTTAGTGGATTTCCCTCTTATGGCTGATGAGAACAGGGAAGAGTTTACGAAGATATATTCACGTACGGCGCTGTCATTCCAGAATGACGTTATATGGCCCACGCTTATATCGCTGGATGAAAAATACAAACTGAAGTATACGTGCTTCATGTCACCTAAGTACAATTACCAGGATCCTGCAGAACCGGGCTATGATTTCTATGAGTTCTATCTCAAGAACTTCAACGAAAGAGGTTCGGAACTTGGTATCTCTCTTGAGCATGATGATAATGTGGAACTGGCAGATAAGCTCTACTACGATACAGGCTACTACGATACCATCGCCAAGAGATATGTATGTTCAAGCGCTTTCCTCAACATAAACGATATCGACAAGCTGGAGGAAGCTGTACAGAATCCGCATGTTAAGCATGTTAAGACCATCGCCTGTGCGGAAGATATCAATACACCGATACTGAGTTATATCAATGATGATATTACTCTTCAGTGTCTTACAAGCAGTGCCAAGAACCTTACTTATAAGAGAGATCTTATGCTCAAGAGTGTTGAGACCGCTCTGGCTTATGACAATGCGGAGATGAACTTTTCAGATGTTTACTGGCCCAGCGGGGACGGTGATCATTGGGAGAATATCTATAATGATATGTCGAGCTCACTTGCCACATACTGGAGACCTTTCAGAGTATTTGCAAGAACAAGTCTTACAGAGAGTGACCAGAGAGTAAGAGTATTCCTGAATCTTGGCTGTGAGTATTCAAGAGAGCAAAACTGTATAAGTCTTAAAGTAAGCGGAAGAGACGGAAATACAGGTTACTTTATGCTTCGTACTCACGGTGAGGAAATAGTAAGTATGTCAAAAGGATCATTCGAAAAAATAGAAGATGACGCTTTCCTGATCACACTTGATGATGATGAAACAGAGATATATCTTAAGCCAACAGATACATTAGGGGATTAAAGGGGCTAATTGCCTGAAATGAGGTAAAAATGAAAGTCTGTATTATAGCAGAGGGTTGCTATCCGTATGTTGTAGGAGGAGTATCCGGCTGGATTCACAATCTCATAAACAGTTTTCCGGAATATGATTTTACGATTCTCGGAATAGTAACAGACCGTTCGCAGAGCGGAAAATTCAAGTACGAATTGTCGCCATATGTAGAAGCGGTATATGAAGCTTATCTTGATGATAAGGATTACAGCAATTCCAAAAAGAAGGGCAGAAGAACGAGACTTACAAAGTCCGAATACAGAGCCTTAAGAAGTCTTGTTATCAATACAAGGGTTGAATGGGATGCCATATTTGAGCTTTTCCAGAAGAGAAGATATTCAACAGATGACCTTCTTATGGGAGCGGATTTCCTTCATATTGTCAGAGAATATTATGACAAGAATTATCCCAGAATCGTATTCTCGGATTTCCTTTGGACAGTAAGATCCATGTATCTTCCTCTGTTCCTTATGCTCAAGACTCCCCTTCCCAAAGCAGATGTATATCACTGCGTTGCAACAGGATATGCCGGAGTACTTGGAGCAATGGCTGCCAAGAGATACGGTGGAAAATTAATCCTCTCAGAGCATGGTATTTATACCCGAGAGAGAGAAGAAGAAATCATTAAGGCCAACTGGGTTAAGGGAATATATAAGTCTATTTGGATTGATCAGTTCAAGAAGATGTCCCTTCTTGCCTATGAAAGAGCAACTATCGTAACAAGTCTCTATGAACATGCGAGAGAACTTCAGATAGAACTTGGCTGTGATGAAAGAAAGACAACAATAATTCCAAACGGAATCGACGTTGATAAATTCAAGAATCTTCCGGGCAAACTTCCCGAAGACGAAGGATACTTCAATATAGGCGCTGTACTTCGTGTGGCTCCTATCAAAGATGTTAAGACTATGATTCAGGCATTCAGCTTTGCCAAGGAAAAAGCACCTGCACTCAAGCTGTGGATCATGGGACCTGCAGACGAGGACGAAGCCTACGCATCAGAGTGTTATGAACTGGTTGAATCTCTTGGAGTTAAAGACGTAATCTTTACAGGAAGAATCAACGTTGCCGAGTATCTCGGACGTATGGATGTAACTATTCTTACAAGTATAAGTGAAGGTCAGCCTCTTACAATCCTTGAAGGATATGCGGCACATCTTCCCGCTATTGCCACGGACGTTGGTAACTGTCGTGGTCTTATATACGGAGAAGATGATGATTTTGGAGATGCGGGCATTCTTACTCACGTAATGAACGTGGCAGAGATAACCGATGCCATGTTGAGACTCTACAGACATCCCGAGATTCGTAAGAAGATGGGAGAGGCAGCATTCAAGAGAGTAGAGAATAAGTACAGAATCGATCAGATGAAACAGAGTTACTATGATCTCTATGACAGGTTGGAACCGGGAGTAGACTGATGGCAGGAATAGGAATTAAACTCAACAAAATATATAACAAGAGATCTATCTTTGCTAGATTATACGGATTCGGATACAGTGTGGTTGTTACCATTGCTCCCATGCTTGTGGTAATCGCCGTACTTGTGGCAATGCAGCTGCTTCTTGGATTCTCCAAGTTGAATTATGCTGTAAGAGAACTGTTCTCATGTACGGTCCTCTATATTTTCATATTTGCCCTTTTGACTGCGTCACCCTTTAACGCGGTCATATCCAGATACATGTCCGATCTTATTTATGAAGACAAGTACGAAGACATTAAGCCCTGTTTTTATACGGGTATGTTGCTTAACTGTATAGTATCCTTTATACCGGAACTTATATTCTGTTTTCATGAATACTATGTGGGCGGAGTAAATGTATGGTATGTCTTCGCGGGATTTGTGGGCTACATGTCACTAATGTTCGCTTTCTATATCATGCTTTATCTGTCAATATGTAAGGATTACAAGAAAATCTCACTTTTCTATATCATCGGAATGAGTGTGGCACTGCTTCTTTCATGCGGCTTACACTATTTCTTCAATGTGAGAACGGACGTAGCGATGCTTGTATCTCTTGATGTGGGTATGCTGCTTATCGCAATCCTTGAATACTCTCAGTTCTTACAGTATTTCACCCAGAATTCCGGTGATTATGCGGGAGTATATCGCTATTTGGCAACTTACTGGCAGTTGATAGTAGCCAACTTCATGTATATCTTCGGTCTCTATATCCATAACTTTGTATTCTGGACAACCGATGAACACATGATAGTTGCCAGGAGCTTTGTATGTAACCAGCCTTATGATATGGCCAGCTGTTTGGCCATGTTCACCAATATCACTTCCAGCGTTATATTCCTGTCCCGTGTGGAGATGAATTTCCACAGCAGATATAAAGGATATTCGGAAGCGGTTATCGGTGGAAGAGGACAGGATATAGACAAGGCGGCCAACAGAATGTTCCGTCAGATCATGGAAGAAGTAATGACTCTTGTACGTGTGCAGTTCATTATATCCTCGGTAATATTCCTTGTTGCTATGGTAATACTTCCAAGATACGGTTTCGGAGGAGAGACGCTGCAGATATATCCCCTTTTAGCTGCGGGATATTTCATAATGTTTACCATGTATGCATTAATCGTCTTCCTCTATTATTTCAACGATCTGAACGGTGCGGTGGCCACATCGCTGACATTCTTTATTGTGACGGGGGTATGTAGTTTCATTGCTACCAAACTTCCTGTTATATGGTACGGCTCGGGCCTGGTAATAGGTGCCTTTACCGGTTTTACGGTAGCCTATTTCAGACTCAGATATATGGAGAAAATGCTTGATGTACATACATTCTGCCTCGGCTCCATCCTTAAGAAGGGCCATGGCAAGATGCCTTCCAACTGTGTATATGTGAGGAAATAATTATGATTATAGGAAATGCGGGTATACTTAGAATAATATTGTTTGTAATGGGTGTGGCTATGCTGGTGATTACGGTATCAAGCCTTGCCAAGAGAAAGATTAACGAATCCTTCAGTCTCGTATGGGGAATCATTTCCGTTGCTCTTATAGTGATGGGTATAATAATAAGTCCTGTAGAATGGAATGACTATATAAGTACGGGCGGACTGTTTCTTATACTGGTGATCATGTTCAGCATTGTTTATGCTGCATATTTTACCAGCATCAGGATATCCCAGCTGACCAGAGAGAATACTGAACTTGCAATACAGGTCTCTCTGCTCAATCAGGAAAATCAGAGGATCCTCAACAGATTAAAAGAGATGACGGGGCTTGAGATAAGAGATATCTGATGATCTGCGGTTTTTTGTTATGAATGGATTGTAAAATATACCTATGGGGGAGTTATGGAGACAAAAGCAGCTAAGAAAAAAGAGGTATTGATCATAATACCCGCATATAATGAAGCGAAGACCATCGGCAAGGTTCTTGATGCACTTGAGAAACCGGAGATAGCGGATATTGCCGATGTTCTTGTTATGAATGACGCATCCAAGGACGGAACGCAGTATATAGTCCTTAAAAGAGGCCACAGAGTAATAACACATACTTTTAACCTTGGATACGGAAGCGGACTTCAGGTGGGATACAAATATGCCGCCAGAAGAGAATATAAATACGTAATTCAGATAGATGCCGACGGACAGCATGATCCTTCCAATATACTTAAGATATACAAAGAACTTACAACAAAGGGAGAAAACGGTGAATATCCCGATATCGTTTTGGGATCAAGATTCGTGGAGGGAGCTGTAAGCTTCCCGGTTCCCATAAGCAAGAAGATAGCATTTGTCCTGTTCAGAAATCTGATCAAGCTGGGTACAGGGACCAAAATCATGGATCCCACATCGGGACTTCAGGGACTCAGCAGCAGAACATTCTGGTATTATGCAAGATATTCGCATTTTGATGACAAATATCCGGATGCAAACATGCTTATGCAGATGCTTTTACTCGGCTACAATGTCAAAGAGATTCCTGCATATATGGTCGCAAGAACAGACGGAACAAGTATGCATTCCGGAATAATCAAGCCCGTAATCTATATGTTCAGAATGATGTATTCAATTATAGCCGTATGGGTCAGAGTAAAAGTATTTAAGGTAGACATCGGAAGCAAAGACGACTATGAGCATATTCAAGCATTACAAAAGAATTAAATTCAGACCCGCAAAATTCAAAGAGATAGCTGATGAGATCAATAATCCCGAGCGTGGATGGTACCAGATACATACATTCAACCTGGGCGAAGAGATATCCATGAAAGACAGGGAATATACTCTTAACAAGACTGATACCCTTGCCTTTGTACTTATCGATATAAGTGCTTACAGGGATAAAGATCTGGACGAGGAGGCATTTACCAATCTTCGTAAGATATTCAGCTTTTTCAGGGATTACAGACTTGACATGATCGTCAGAGTTGTCTATGACACTGTGGGCAAATGTCTTGAAAGAGAGCCCGACAATGAGGCTCAGATATTAAGACATATGAATCAGCTGGGCCCGGTGCTCGGGGAATATGCAGGTGAGATATACGTCTATCAGGGACTCCTTATAGGCAACTGGGGAGAGATGCATTCTTCAAAATTCCTCTCACCCGACAGATTGAAAAGACTTGCCGATGTTCTGTTGGAACAGCTCAAAGGCACGGCATATCTTGCTGTAAGAAGACCTGCCTATGTAAGAGTACTTTTCCCCGAAGGAGAAGACTTAAGACAGTCGCAGGTTGGTATATTTGATGATGCTATTATGGCATCCTTAACACATCTTGGAACTTTCGGAGATACACCGGCCGCAATGGTAAGACGTGACCAGGCATGGCTGCCTTCGGAAGAACTTGAATATGTATCGACCCTTTGCAATAAGCTTCCTTACGGAGGCGAAGCCATATTCAGTGAAGAAGATGCCAATGCGGCAAAGATGCAAAAGTCTCTCAAGGCTATAGATTCTTATTTCCGCATTTTGCATATATCATATCTTAACCGCGTTCACGACATGCGTTTTATAGACAATCTGCGCAGCCTTAAGTGGAGAGGCGCCGGAGTCTTTGCAGGTATGAACGGTTATGATTATATCGGACGTCATCTGGGATACAGATTTGTATTAAGAGATGTATCCTGCAAACGTTTAAAACAGGACAAGAGTCTTTTGGACTGGAAGATTGCCATTGAAAATGTGGGATTTTCAAGATCCTTCTTTGATACCAAAGTGGTTCTTCGAGGAAAGGATGAACTGGGCAATACCAAAGAAATCGATATCAGCAACTGGCTGCAGTTGAGACTTGCCGAACCCGGAAAAGTAAGGGTATACAACCTTCATACGGAGGAAATATACGGTAAGATCAGTCTGTATGCAGTAAAAGCATCGACAAAGAGAGCGGTATTCTTTGCTAATTCCGTTAACGGAAAAGTATCGGAAGATGCCGAGATTCTGCTTGGAAAGATATAAGGAATCAAAACTTGGAAAAGGGACTTTCGCCGGAACAAAAGAAAATGTGTGAATTGCTTACCCTGTCTGTGTCAGGAAAAGAGACAGACAGGGCTGTTTTTTCCATGTCGGATAGGCTTATGAATATGAGCAGACTGGAAGGAACAACAGCTCTGCTTTATCCCGTGTGCGATGAGGAGAATCTTAAGAGATATCCGGGCATAGAAAAAGAAGCCCGTGAGAACTGTGTAAGATTCTACAGACTCTTGCAGTTGGGACGTTACTTTTGTCTTGAACTTGAAAAAAGAGGAATAAAAGCTCTTGTAATCAAGGGCGCGCATCTGGCTTCCATGTATCCTGTTCCCGAATACAGATCCTTCGGAGATGTGGATCTGCTGCTGTGGGATAAAAGAGATGAAGCAAAAGCTGTTAAAGTCCTGGAAGAATTGGGATGCGTTAAGAATTCATTTCAACGATCCACACATCATGTTGAAATGGTATTTGAAGACAGAATACCCGTTGAACTCCACAGTTCCGTTGTCAGAGATTTTGAAGATCAAAAGATTAACAAAAGAATAGATGAGATATTTGAATTAAAAGAAGAGGATGTTACAAAGGCTGAAGTAATGGGAATAGAATTTCCCGTTCTTACGGACGGCCTCAATGCCTTTTACATGCTTTTACATTCGGTGCAGCATTTTCTTAATGCAGGCTTCGGAATAAGGCTGATTTTGGACTGGGCCCTTTTCTGGAAGAGGGAAGTTAACGACGCTGAGACTGAAAAATATCTGGGACTTGTAAAAGAAGTGGGCCTTTCTTCGTTTTCGGAGACTCTTACAAAGTGTGCCATTGCATACCTGGGACTGAATCCCGATGTAAGTGACAGACTCTGTGACAGGCATTACGGGAAAGAAGAACTGGAAGAAGACAGTCTTGTTCTTGATTTTATGAAGGAAGTCTTCGAAGCCGGAAGGTTCGGAGAGAGAGACAGCAAGAGAGTTGTTACAATTAATTCGCCTTCCTTCGGCGGTCTTGTAAGAGGCTTCCACCATCAGATGCATCTGAATTTTCCCAAGGCCGGAAAAATCTTTATCTTATGGCCGATTCTATGGACGGTAACGCTCGTGCGTTTCCTGATAAATAACAGGAGATACAGGAATTCCTCTGCAGCGGCAGTAGTAGGCAATGCAATGAGAAGATCGACTCTTGTTAAAAAACTTAATATGTGGCAGTAGGCAAGAATATTTTGGGCATATCTGTCAAATAGTACTTTTGACCCTTATTCTAGGCCATATAACTTGACATTATACGCATTGTATTATATCATAGTGTTACATAGGGGTAATGGGTACTTTATACAGTTATTTATATAGCTTATAGGATTGGAGAGCGGCGAATTATTCGAAGGCGTTTATACTGAGAGTGGCGGTGAGGAACCTACAATCACAGCCAACGTAATATGGACAAACCAGAATTCAGGTTCACATTCAGACCTTTCTGTATATGTATCATGTGGTTCTGTAGAAGGTGAATATATCAGAGTTACGGTTACATGGCATGGTAATGGTAACATGTCTGAACCCGGAGGTTATTCGGGACCTTATACATCGGTGGATTTTTCTGATGGCAGTGTAACCTTTGTCAGAGAAGGACATTTTAATTCAGGCGAGAATTTCGAATTCGGATTCAACAATGTTGTATTTGATTCCTGCGGAGATCCTGATGACCGTGACGGCGAGCATTTCGGATCGTATTATGCAAGCGGTTCACATTGTGGCGAATATGCCGGTTGATTACGAATGTCACGCATAAGTTTGATTTTTCAGGGCACCACTTTATGTGGTGCCTTTTTTATGCCCTTATGATAAAATGTAGCTATGGGAAAAAAAGGCTTTTTGTCCAAATTAAATAAGGGAAGTATCGGATCGGTTTTTGAATGTATCCGTTGGATTGCGGGATATGGAAAAAAGCATGTTATTTCCATTGCATTTTATACAATCTTAGGTATGTCGGGTGCATTGGTAGGTATTCTTTCCAGCCTTGTATCCAGGGATCTTGTTGATATTATCACAGGTCACAAGACCGGAGAACTGATCAAGACCTTTCTCTTAATGATCGGCGCACAGTTGGCAACTGTAGCTGTCAATAACATATCTTCCTATATCAGTACCATGCTCAGCATCAAGGTTGAAAACGATATAAAAGGTGACATCTACGACCAGATCATGATCACAGACTGGCAGGAACTCACCAAATTCCATTCCGGTTATCTTACAGCCAGATGGTCGGGAGATTCTTCAAGTGTTTCCAACGGTATACTCAATACCTTTCCCAATTTTTTCATATACATATTCAAATTCGCATCGGCATTTTATATGGTGGTGAAATATGACTGGTCATTTGCTGTGATTGCAATTTGCAGTGTGCCTTTGTCATTTATTGTTTCAAGAACCAATCTTAAGAGAATGCGCAAAGCCAATATGAACTCAATGGAGTTCTCGGCCAAGATGTCCAGCTTTACCCAGGAGTCATTCTCCAATGTACAGAACGTCAAGGCTTTTGACATGATCAAGCTCTATTGCAGGAAGTTAAGAGATCTTCAGAAAGAGAATGCGGATATCAGGCTGAATCTGCAGAAAGTCAGCATTATCAATTCCATAATCCTTACCCTGGTAACAATCCTTATTACTTATTCGACTTACGGATGGGGCATTTATAAGGTATGGAGCGGAGCCATTACTTACGGTACCATGACCATGTTCTTGACCCTTACTCAGACACTGTCGGGTACCACCAACAGTCTTATCAACATGGTTCCCAGTACGGTCAATCTTACAAATGCGGCAAGAAGAGTTATGAACCTTCTTGAGCTTCCCAAGGAAGACTACAGCCAGTATGAGGAAGTTAAAGAATTCAGAGAAAGATACGGATATAAGGGTATCGGTGTAGAGATTAAGCACTCATCATTTACATATCTCACCGGAACGGAAGTATTTGAGAACGCAGACTTCTGTGCATACCCGAGAGAGGTTGTGGGCCTTGTGGGACCTTCGGGAGAAGGTAAGACCACAATGTTACGACTGATCCTGTCCATAATCAATGCAGATGACGGAGACAACAACGTTGTGACGGGCCACGGTGAGAATCCGGAGGAGAAGATGAGACTTACAGCCTCAACCCGTCAGCTCTTTGCCTATGTTCCTCAGGGCAATTCAATGTTCCCCGGAACCATTGCCGACAACATGAGAAACGTCAAGGAAGATGCAACGGACGACGAGATAATAGAGGCGCTGAAGATGGCTTGCGCTTGGGATTTTGTATCAAGACTTCCCGATGGTATCAATACGGAGATCAAGGAAAGAGGCGGCGGATTCTCGGAAGGTCAGTCACAGAGACTGTCCATCGCAAGAGCATTGCTTAGAAGATCCCCCATACTTTTGCTGGATGAGGCAACTTCCGCGCTGGATATGAAGACAGCGGAGAATGTGCTTAATAATATCATGCAGGACTCATATCCCAGAACATGCATATTGACCACTCACAGACCTGAAGTTATGGATATCTGTGACAGAATGTATACTGTCAGCAATAACGCGATCACCGAGGGGAAAGCAGGCGCTTAATGGATGAATTAAAACCGCTTATAAGTGTTGTAATTCCATATCACAATTCCGAAGCCTATATTGCTGACTGCATTGAATCCATTGTGGGGCAGACATATGAGAATATTGAGATTATAGCAATCGACAATCTTTCCACCGACGGAAGCAGGGGGATTGTCGAAAAGATGCGGTCTGAAGATTCCAGAATCAAGATCTTTGACTGCGATAGGGCCGGACTTGCGGAGGCGAGAAACAAAGGCATAGAAGTCTATTCCGGAGACTATCTTTTCTTTTTGGACAGCGATGATGTTATTCCGGAAGATTCTATTGAGATTCTCTATAATGCTGCGGAAAAAAATAATGCGGATTATGTCTGCGGCTCATACAGGACTTACGGAAAGTCGGGGCCGAACACAGGAAGAAATCATAGCCTTAAGCCTTTTGTATCGGATAAAAAAGAAGAGATTCACAAATATATTCTGACCCATGGAAAAAGCAGTAATTTTGCATGGGGCAAGCTCTATGGCAGAAATATCTTCAAGGGCGTATCCTATCCCGAAGGAAAGATGTATGAAGATATAGCAGTGGTTCCTGCTATTATTGAGAACTGTAACTGTCTCGCAGCCCTTGATGACATAGTATACGATTATTGTCAGCATTCGGATTCCCTGACCCATTCCTGCGATGTTGAAAAGCAGATGGACGGTCTTAATGCATGGATTAAGAATGCGGAATTCTATAAAGAGAATTATCCTTCGCTTTTGCCCTATGCATATGAAAATGAGATAGAATTTTCATTTTTCCTTATGGGCAGAATACGAAGAGACGGACTCGGAATCAATAAGGACATCTGGAAGCGGACTGTAGACAGGATAAAGGCCGACAGAAAAGAGGCTGCCAAGACATCTTTTAAGATGAAAGCTGCAATGGCGATATTCGCAGTGAGTCCCAGACTGGCAGGCTCGCTTTTTTCCAATTATTCCTTGATAAAGAATCATACAAAATAGTGGTGGCAGATGATACGAAGCTCATTGTTTATCAGGCACAAAATTGAAAAGAAAGATTATCTCCTTCCCTTTGGGCAGGCCATAGTGGAGAGAAGACATCCGATAGAAATCAATGATACTGTGGCTTTTCTATGGGATATTTTGGCCGAAGATAAGACAATTGATGAGCTTACGGATCTTGCGGCGAAGCACTACGACATGAAAAGTGATGAAGAAATATCTTCTTTACATGCGGACATTAAGGTGTGCTTGGACAGGCTTGTTAAGGACGGCGCAGTTATAGACGATAATGCTTCAGGTCGGGGCGAAAAAGCTGAAAACAGCGACGGCGTCTCTTTTGCCACAGAGGCTCACGGTAAGGATAGGTCATGCAGCAACATACTTATCAAAGCTAAAGATCTGGAAGTATATGAGTTACCTGATTCTTATCATCTTGAATTCCCGGTATTCGAAGAATATAAAAGCGCAGATTATAAAAAATCAGACATAGAAAAGGACTATGACCTTGAAAAGATTGCAAAGGCTCCAAGGGAAGAATTCCTTGCATCAAGATGGTTCTACGGCCTGAAGGGCCTTAGCCTTAAAAGAATATTTGTACATTCGGTATCCATCCTTTATCAAGGAGAATTATGGCTTTTTGCGGCACCGGCAGGCACCGGCAAATCAACCCATGCCGAAAAGTGGCTGGCTGACGGTGAGACCAAGATCATAAACGGTGATCTCAATATGCTGGGGCTGGAAGCTGACAAGGTATATGCTTACGGAACACCCTGGTGCGGAACAAGCGGCATATACGATCTGAACAAATATCCTGTGGGAGGAATCGTATTCCTTGCCAGAGCGGGATATGAGCATATCGAAGAGATGACAGAAGAAGAAAAGATACTGGCTTTGGTAAGCAGAACAGTGTCCCCCATATGGAATAAAGAGATGCTTGAAAGCATTCTTGATACAGCGGGTAAGATTGTTGATAATACAATAATGTGCAGATTATACTGCACAAAGAATGACAGTGCATATGTGACCATGAAGGAGTATGTAGATTGTCAGAAGAAGGTAAACGAGAAGAATTAAAGAATATAGAAGAGCTTCTTAAAGCAGGCAAGACGGTGCAGTTTCATCCGGAGGGCACCAGTATGTGGCCGCTTTTCCGTAATACGGATGATGAAGCCCTGGTAGTGCCACTACAGGTTTATCGAAAGAACGGAAGGCTAAAGAGGTCGGATGTATGCCTTTACAGGAGTTCAAACAGCCATCTGAGGCTCCACAGAGTATTCAGAGTAAAGGAAGACAAAGTCTGGTTAGTGGGAGACCATCAGACCGAGATAGAAGGGCCTCTTGATATAAGCTCTGTCTACGGAATAATGGCTTGCTATATCAGGAAGGGCAGAAGCAGGAGTTGTAAAAATATTTTTTACAGAATATCCTACGGTTTTTGGCTCCTTTTAAGGCCTTTGAGGCTTCGCATCATAAATATCGGAAGCCATATTAAGCATATCATGATAAAATAAAAAGATGAGGTTATGAGAAAAGAGAAAAGTGACAGAGAATATGTGAAGGGACATATGATCTGGATTATACGGATTTGAAAACATTTAACGGGAGGGAATAAATGTTTGCAAATAGGTTGAAAGGAATACTTCCTGTGCTTGTATTGGCCGTGTCGCTTACGGCTTGCGGGAAAAGCGCAGAGAATGTTCCGACCACGGCAAATGTCAGCGAAGAGACAGTAGCAAGCGAAGAGACCGAAACAGAGATGCAGTCCGAAGAGGATGCCGGAAGCGGCACTGCATCATCTGACAATCTTATAAAGAACGGTGATTTTCATAATGAACTTGTAGGCTGGGGTACATATGTTGGAAAAGGCGGCGTAGGTACAATGACCAACAAAGGCGGAGAAGGCAATGTTAAGATCAACAAAGTCGGCAATGCCAATTATGCGGTACAGGCTTATTATGACGGATTTGAACTGAAAAACGGCGGAGTATACGAATTCGCATTTGATATGTCTTCCACAGTTAGCAGACAGGTGGAAGCAAGAATTCAGGTAAACGGCGGAGACTATCATCCATATACGGATCAGTATATCGACGTTAATTCCGATATGCAGCACTATTCCTTCACCTTCACTATGGAAGAGGGAACGGACCCCGCTCCCAGACTTTGCTTCAATCTCGGAAAACCCGAAGGAGTGGACAGCCTTGATGAGCATGACGTAAGGCTGGACAATGTAAGTCTTATTCTTGTGGATGCATCGGGAATTGCGGAAGAAGATCTGGATGTAGAAGTATCCGATATCAACACCAATCAGGTTGGATTCCTTCCGTCAGCAAGAAAGACCTTTGTGGCCAGATGTGAGACAGAAGGCAATAACAATTTTGAGATAATAGATGAATCGGGCAATGTGGTCTATACAGGAAGTATGGACGGTCAGCTTGAAGCAAAAGCGGCAGGCGAAAAAGTATACCGCGGAGACTTCAGTGATTTTAAGACCATAGGAACATATAAGATTAGGGTAGCCGATCACGAATCCTTCCCATTTGTTATCGGCGATGAAGTATACAATGACATACTTAAGGATTCCGTTATCTTCCTTTATTCTCAGAGATGCGGATGCGAGATTGACAAGAATATTGTGGGTGCTTTTGCTCACAAGGAATGTCATACGGGAGATGCCGTAGTATACGGAACAGACGAGCACAAGACGGTTAAAGGCGGCTGGCATGACGCGGGTGACTACGGAAGATATGTTGTACCCGGAGCCGTAACAGTAGCCGATCTTTTCCTTACATATGATGACAATAAGGAACTCTGGGACAGCGAATTCGGTGATAACGTAGGTATACCCGAGAGCGGTAACGGAATACCCGATATACTTGACGAGGCAAAATACGAACTTGAATTTATGCTGCAGATGCAGGACGGTTCAACAGGCGGTGTATATCACAAGATAAGCGGATATGAATTCCCGGGATTTGTTATGCCGGATGCGGAAAAAGAGCAGATGGTACTTGCACCCATCTCTTCGGCGGCCACAGCCGATTTTGCGGCTGTTATGGCAAGAGCTTCGGTAATATATAAGTCAGTGGATTCACGTTTTGCATCAGACTGTCTTGATGCGGCCAAGAGAGCATGGACGGCACTTGAATCCATGCCGGTAGGACAGGGTTATCACAATCCGGACGATATCCTCACGGGAGAATACCCGGATATGAGAGACGTGGATGAGAGATACTGGGCAGCCATAGAACTCTACAAGGTTACGGGAGATAAGAAATACGAGGATTATTTCTCCAAGGATCTTGATCAGTATGTAATGCACGGATTCGGCTGGGCACAGGTAAGCAGCTACGGTAATATCGCTTACCTCAGCATGGATTCCAAGAAGCAGAATCAGAACTACGTCAATAAGATAAAAGATGATATATTAAGGAATGCCGACGAGATATTCCAAAAGGTACAGTCAGACGGATACAGATGCGACCTGGGCGAGGATTATGTTTGGGGAAGCAATATGCTTGTAGTCAACAATGCAAGACAGCTGCTGCTGGCATACAGTATCAACAATGACATTAATTATAAGAATGCGGCATATGACCAGTTGAGCTACATACTGGGACAGAATGCCACATCATATTGCTTTGTAACGGGATACGGAAGCTTGAGCCCCGAGAATGCTCACCACAGACCTTCCATGGCAACGGGAGAAGTTCTTCCCGGTATGCTGGTGGGAGGACCTGACAAGAATCTGGAAGATCCTTTTGCAAAAGCAACACTGGCGGGTCTGCCTATGGCAAAATGCTATGCCGACAGCGACCAGAGTTATTCAACCAACGAAGTAACCATTTACTGGAATTCGCCTTTTATATATCTGATAAGCAATATTATCACAAGCGAAGGAAATTGATTTAGATGTTTTCTTCTCACAGCCTGAGCTGGTATCCCCAGTATATCAACAGGGACTTTTTCGAATTCATGAAGGATGAATGGAAGATTGACATTGTCAGACTTGCCATGTACACCGAAGAAGAAGACGGTTACTGTGTCGGCGATGAAGCCAACAAGGAAAAACTCCTGGAAGTAATCGACAGAGGCGTAAAGTATGCAACGGAAGTGGGCCTCTATGTAATCATAGACTGGCATATACTTCTGGATTACAATCCCTGGATGTTCAAGGATGAGGCGGTGAAATTCTGGGAGATCGTAGCCGAAAAATACAAGTCATACGGCAATGTATTCTACGAGATATGCAACGAGCCCAATATGGACTGCGATTGGAGAGATGTAAAATCATACGCCGAGCATCCCGAGCATCTTAAGGACATGCTCACTAAGAAGACCTGTGAATGGTCCGACATAAAATCCTTCGCGGAAGAGATCATACCCGTAATCAGAAAGCACGATCCCTATGCCGTAATTCTTGTAGGAACTCCGGTATGGAGCCAGAGAGTGGATCAGGCTGCAGCGGATCCCATAACCATCGATAAGAATCTGATGTACGTGTTGCACTTCTATGCCAACACTCACAAGGATGAACTTCGTGCTAGGCTTCAGAAAGCTGCAGAAGAAGGACTCCCTTTGTTTGTGACTGAGTTTGGTACATGTAGTGCTGATGGTGCAGGCAAACATAACCCTGATGAAGCAAAAAAATGGCTGGATCTTCTTGATAAATACGAGATCAGTTACATACTTTGGAGCATTTCCAACAGAGATGAAACATGTGCAACCTTTAAGCCCACATGTGAGAAGACCGGCAAAGATTTTACGGACGAAGATATGAGAGAGCCTGCACTGTGGTTCGTGAACGAACTTAAGAAGGGCAGAGGTAAAAATGATAAATCCTAAAGATATACCTTATCTTTTCATAAAAAAAGAGCCCCTTCTGGGGAGCGATAAAGGCATGAGATTCCGCCTTGCCAAGGCGAGCGATGA
>CACZBZ010000007.1:49377-71134 GCA_902779505.1 uncultured Lachnospiraceae bacterium | reverse complement strand
TTATCTTTATTAAGTTCTACCTGGATTGTCTTGTCTACAAGACCGAGTGTTGAGATCGAGGCGACACCGTTCTGCTTTTCGAACTGAGGTGTTATCTCGTCTTCTACGAATTGTGACAGTTCTTCTATGGACATTCCTTCCATACTGACTGCCAGATAGATGCTTGCCATCATATCCGTACTTATCTCCAGAATGGAGGGAGTACCGCAATCTTCCGGCAAATATGAATCAAGTGAATTCAGTGCACTGGATACTTTGACCATTACACTGTCAAGATTGACATCATCCTGGAATTCAAGCT
This sequence comes from uncultured Lachnospiraceae bacterium, assembly GCA_902779505.1. Lineage (GTDB taxonomy): Bacteria > Bacillota > Clostridia > Lachnospirales > Lachnospiraceae > Colinaster. The sequence goes on along the minus strand of CACZBZ010000007.1, from coordinate 70,833 downwards.
CTACCATACCGTAATTCTCATTACAGATACTGTAGATGTTCTTGACACCATTGATGGTTCCCAATGCGCCTTCCATGGGAATACACACGTCATTCTCCACCTTTTCGGCACTGGCGCCGGGATAAGTCGTTATTACAAGGATGTATGGCAATGATACTTCCGGCAAGAGATCCAACTGCATTTTGCCAAGACTGACAAAACCGAGAATCAATGCGGCAATTACAGCCATGAGTACCGTAAATGCCCCCACTCTTATATATTTCCCAATTACCCCTTTACATAGTTAACAAAGGCTAACTTTAGATAGCATACACCAATTTCATAATTTTGAAAATAACTTCCAATCACTTTTTATGAAATTTTTATAATTAAAAACCCCTATGGATTTCTATCACATAGGAGCTTTATTAATTCGTAATTAAATTTTTAGCAATGATGTCGCAATCGTGAAATAGATCAGCAGAGAGATTGCGTCAACAATCGTTGTGATAAACGGACTGGCCATTACCGCAGGGTCAAAGCCCAGCTTCTTTGCAAACATGGGCAGTGTACATCCCACAATCTTTGCTATGAGCACAACCGCAACCAATGTACAACATACAACAAGTGCAACGGTAAGGCCCACTCTGTCAATCAGCATTAGCTTGGCAAAATTGGCAACCGCAAGGGTAATTCCGCACAAACCCGCAACTCTGACTTCCTTGAAAATAACCTGCCATATATCTCTGAATTCAATATCATTCAGTGACAATCCACGGATGATGGTTACGGAAGCCTGTCCTCCGGCATTACCGCCGGTATCCATCAGCATTGGAATAAATGCTGTAAGCACCACATAAGCACTAAGGGCGTTCTCGTAATTCTGTATGATCGAACCGGTGAAAGTAGCTGATATCATCAAGAGCAAAAGCCAGGGAATACGCTTCTTCCAGGTTTCGATAACACCCGTTCTCATATATGACTTATCCGTAGGAACGATAGCGGCCATCTTTTCGATATCCTCTGTAGCCTCTTGTTCCATGATATCCACGATATCATCGACAGTGATGATTCCCACCAGACGGTTCTCGTTATCTACAACCGGCATGGCTGTAAAGTCGTATTTTTTGAACTGTCTCGCTACCTCTTCCTGGTCCATCAGAGTGTTTACAGAGATAACGTTTTCTTCCATTATGTCCCCGATAACGTCATCCGGCTGACTGAGCAAGAGATAACGCAGGGCAACGGTTCCTATCAATGTTCTTCTTGCATCAAGCACGTAGCAAACATTGATTGTCTCACTGTTGATTGCAAGACTTCTTATTCTTTCGGTAGCCTGCTCCACCGTCAGAGTTTCCTTGAGATCAACAAACTCCACGGTCATGATGCTTCCGGCTGAATCTTCCGGATATCTCAAAAGGTTATTGATATCTCTTCTGGTATCGGGGCTGGCCGAAGCAAGCAGTTTTTTTACGATATTTGCAGGCATCTCCTCCAAAAGGTCGGTAGCATCATCGGCCATCAGGTTATCGATAATACTTCCCGCATCTCTCTCTGAAAGAGATGTGATGATAAAATGCTGGACATCAACATCCATGTAAGAGAAAACATCTGCAGCCATGTCCTTGGGGAGTATTCTGAACACCTTCAGCTGTTCGGTCTCCTCCAGTTCTTCCAATGCCGCAAGCTGCTCTATGCTCTCCAGTTCAAGTATTTCTTCCATAGCATACCTCTTTTCTTAGTAATCACTATACAACTTCGCCCGGGATCAGGATTTGCGTCTGACTGTTTGACTTTCTTCATATAATGATCACCACCTTTCCATATGCTATGAGTACATTTCTAGTTACATTTTTTGCTTTTCAAGTATACAACATTATGTGAACTTCTATCAAGAAGTATTTTTCCGTTTGTTATCTCGGTAATATTCTTTTCCACTTTTTCACAGATATCTATGGGAACTACAATCTTCATGGTCACCACGTCGGTGTATTCCTCGCCCGTAATGTCTATTCCCAGTTCATTCAGACTGTATTTGATCTTGCCCACCATCTGATAATCAATGACGAACTCATAGGGCTGCATCAGCTTCATGCAGGCTATCTCACCGGCTTCTATGGCGGTCTTGCTGGCATCGCTGTAGGCTCTTACCAGTCCTCCGGTTCCTAAAAGCACACCTCCGAAATACCTGGTTACTATGGCAAGAGTATATGTAAGGCCTCTGCCTTCCAGCACTTCAAGTATGGGCTTACCCGCAGTTCCCGAAGGTTCTCCGTCATCGGAAAAGCGCTTAAGTTCCATATTCTTTCCAACGATAAAAGCATAGCAGTTGTGTCTTGCGTCCCAATACTGCTTCTTTGTCTTCTCAATAAGGGCGATTGCCTCCTCTTCCGTCTCCACATGAAAGAGGGTACAGATAAAGCGGGACTTTTTTTCCACTATCTCGCCCGTACGGCTTTCTTCAATTGTCAGATACTCCGAGATCATTCTGTCCATAGACCCTATGATAGCATAATTATGAGGCTTTTAATATATTGTTATGATTTTCTTAATATCGTATAAAACACTTTATTTAATATGATTATTTTGATATAATCAATCGGTGGTGAAAGGCTTTCTTCCTATAGTTATGCAGTTTTTGATAATAGCGCACGCTTTCACCATTTTGGAGGAAAATAATGGATTACAGCAAACAGGGTGTACGTAAGAAAGCGGTGGCACTCAATTCCAAAGGCACAAAGATAGGCAAAAAGATAGGCCTTATAATTACAAGACTTATTCTCATTGCCATGGCAGCCGGCGTTATCATCGGTATATCTGCCGGAATCGGTGTCTTCAAAGGAATCATTGATTCGGCCCCGGATATTTCCAATATCAACGTATCACCTACAGGATTTTCTACATTTATATATGATAATCAGGGCAATCAGACAGCCAAGCTTGTGGCTAAAGACAGTAACCGTATCCCGGTCACTCTTGATAAGGTTCCCATTGATATGCAGCATGCATTTGTTGCGATCGAGGACGAGCGTTTCTACAGTCACAACGGTATTGATATCAAGGGTATCATGCGTGCCGGTATCACTGCCCTCAAGGACAAGAACCTCTCACAGGGTGCTTCCACCATTACCCAGCAGCTCTTAAAGAACAACGTATTTACAGACTGGATAAGTGAGAACAGTACCATAGAGAAGGTTAAGAGAAAGATTCAGGAGCAGTACCTGGCCATAGAGCTTGAGAAGGTAATGAGCAAGGATGATATCCTTATCAACTACCTCAATACCATCAACCTTGGACAGAACACACTGGGTGTTCAGGCAGCCAGCCTCAGATATTTCAACAAGAACGTATATGAGCTGAATCTGAGTGAAAGTGCCGTGATTGCAGGTATTACACAGAATCCGTCAAAATACAATCCCATCTCGCACCCCGATAAAAATAAGGAGCGTAGAGACAAGGTTCTCAGAAATATGCTTGAACAGGGTTATATAGACCAGTCCCAGTATGATGAAGCCATGGCCGATGACGTATATTCAAGGATCAAGTCTACTGACGAGACCGTTCAGGATACCACCATCATGTCATACTTTGATGATGCGGTAACAGAGCAGGTATACGACGATCTTCTCGCTCTGGGATACAACGAGACACAGGCTTACACCTTACTCTACAGTGGTGGTCTGTCAATCTATTCTACTCAGGATCCCAAGATCCAGAAGATTGTTAACGAAGAATTCGCCAATGAGGACAATTATCCTGAAGGAACCAAATATTATCTGAACTACCGTCTGACCGTAGACAAGGCCGACGGAACTCAGGTTAATCATTCTTCCGAGATGGTTAAGGCATATTTCAAGCAGTTCAATGCAAGATTCAATCTGCTCTACTCTTCCGAGGAAGAGGCCTATGCTGCTATCGAAGAATATCAGAATGCCGTACTTGAGCCCGGCGATGAGATCAATTCGGAGACCATCTCCATAACACCTCAGCCCCAGGCATCCATAACAGTTGAGGAACAGAGCACAGGTTACGTGGTTGCCATGATGGGCGGACGCGGTAAAAAAGAGGCCAGCAGAACTCTTAACAGAGCCACAAGTACCATGAGACAGCCGGGATCAACATTTAAGATCCTGTCTACATATGCACCTGCTCTGGACAGTGCAGGCATGACACTTGCAACAGTGGAGAACGATGCTCCTTTCAATTTCAAAGAGGGTACTCCGATACGTAACTGGTGGGGTGAAGAATACAGAGGTATCTCCTCTCTCAGAGACGGTATCAGGGATTCCATGAATATAGTAACGGTTAAGTGTCTGACGCAGATCGGTCCGGAACTTGGTTATGAATATCTGCAAAAGTTCGGCTTTACAACTCTGGTACAGGGCCAGGAAGTTAATGGTCAGATATATTCCGATATTCAGCAGTCATTGGCTTTGGGTGGACTCACCAAGGGTGTTACCAACCTGGAACTTAATGCAGCCTATGCAGCCATTGCCAATAACGGTGTGTATATCAAGCCCAAGCTCTATACCAAGGTGGTTGACCATGACGGCAAAGTACTTATTGACAATACAGAGCCCGAAACAACGCAGGTCATCACACCTCAGACAGCTTATCTGCTTACAAGTGCCATGATCGATGTTATGACATCCGGAACCGGTACAAATGCCAACTTCCAGGGTATGGCCACAGCAGGTAAGACCGGTACAACTACAGATTACAATGATGTGTGGATGGCAGGTTATACACCTTACTACACTGCTTCAACATGGGTTGGTTTTGATAACAATGCCAAGCTCACCAGCAATGCTGAAAAACAGCTGAACAAGACTTTATGGAAGGCTGTTATGCAAAGAATACATGAGGATCTCCCTTATGCCGACTTCCCTTCACCGGGAGGAATCGTTACGGCAACAGTATGTGCAAAGTCAGGTAAGCTTCCTGTTCCAGGTCTTTGTGACGGAACTCTCAAGACTGAAATCTTTGCAGAAGGAACAGTTCCCACTGAGACTTGCGACGTTCACTACGCAGGAACCATGTGTGCATACAGCAGACTTCCTGCCTGTGAGACATGTCCTTTCAGAGTTGATGGTGTATTTGAACTTACACTTCCCGCAGATGTGGAGATTGCCAATATTTATAACGGTGCTATTGCCACAACTCCTACAGAGGAAGTTACATATGATGAGGAAGGCAATCCCATAACCACGGTGGCGCCTACATATTGTCCTCACACACCCGAATTCATGCTGGATCCGGCTTCTGAAGCTATCATTGCTCAACAGAGAGCCGAGATGGAAGCTGCTGCAGCAGCTGCTGCGGCAGCAGGCGGTGTTGATCCCAATGCCGCTGCTGCTCCTGCGGAAGGCGGAGAATAGAATATCTGCTGAGGGTCAGCACGAACCCTCAGCAGACTGTAACATAAAAAAAGAAAGATGCAGGAAAAATATCCTGCATCTTTCTTTTTTATAAGTCTGTAAGGATTACTCAGATAATATCTCTTCTGAAACCTCTTCCTTAATGTCTTCCGCAATATCTTCAACATCGGAAGCAACCTTCTTTGCAACTTCTTCAAATGTTGAATCATCGGGCTCGTCAACAGGTACGTCTACAATATCTGTAGCGCCCTTATCTCTTGCCTCAGCTATCTTCTTCTCAAGTCCTGCCTTCTTATCTTCGGCATTCTTCAGTGTAGCGATCAGCTCAGCGAACTCACCGGCTGCTTCATCCTTATGTGCTTCGTAAAATGCCTTACCAAGATCCTTGTAAGCCTTAAGCATAGTGGTGTCGCATGATACGATCTGAGCACGCAGACCTGCTACATCTATAATCTCCTTGGCCTTATCGGCAACTACCTTGCTACCTGCGCCAATCTTCTCTTTTACTTCTTCCCAATTTGCCATGTCTTCTTCCTCCTAATACTTTTATACTCTGTCAGACAACTTGCGTCCTTCTTGATTATACATCATAAGAACGGAAAAATCATCTGAATTATTATCAGTCTGTAATACCGTAGAGATTCCTGTTGCTTACATATTCCATGAAAGCCTCTTCGTCCAAAGCTTCGGAATAATAAAAGCCCTGTACGTAATCACAACAGATATCTTCAAGCATTTCAACCTGTTCCTCGGTCTCCACTCCCACCATAAGAACCTTTCTATTAAGCTTTCCTATGAATTCTGCCATACCCGTAAGAACAGATAAGGCATCATCTCCTTCGGAAGCCATGAAGAGAATGTTTTTATCCAGCTTAATCGTGTTGAAGGGAAGGTTGATCAGCTCGGATACGTTGGAATATCCTTCTCCGTATCTGTCAAGAACAAAGTGTACGCCTTCTTTTGCCAGTTTCACTACGTTGTCTATTACATTGTTATTGTCAGCAATGGAAGATATCTCCGCCACTTCAAAACTTAACATACCCGGATCTATATTGTAACTTCTTAAGATGGACATAAGCCTCTCAGCCATACCGGGCTTAGCACATTCAACCGCCGAAATATTGATACCTATACGTTTGATTCCAAGTTTTTTAGGATTATTGGACTTGATGAATCGACAGACGGTACCAAGGACAAAATTGCTTATCTGACCTATATCGCCGCTCTTTTCCGCAAGGGGTATGAATTCTGATGGGCTCACCTCTCCTATCTCTTCATCATAAAGCCTTATAAGAGCCTCACCGAACGCTACCTTCTTGGTCTCTATATCCAGTATGGGCTGGTAATATACTTTGAAAGCTCCGTTCCTGATGGCGCGGTTGACAGCTTTTCCAACCTGCTCCCTCCTCTTGTTTTCAAGAACCATCTCGTCAGCTACCCAGCTCATATGCTTTGTTGCATATACATTTGGCTTTTCAAGCAGACTGCTCATGATGGATGTTGCCTCATAAGCACTCTTTGCCTGATCCGGGCATTTTATCATGGCGATACAGAAGGGAATATGGAAATCATTTATTCCGTCCTTAACCCTGAAATTAGCCGCGAATCTGTCTTCTATTCTTCTTGCGTAACTCTCAACATGAACATCATCCGGTGCTTCGATATAGCAGGCAAAATAAAGACCTGTTACATGGAATACCTGATGCTCCGGAATCAGATTGACCAGATACTCGGATACCTGTTTTAAGATGTTGTTGGCCACAGCATATCCGTGCATTACGTTAATACGGTCGAAATCTGCCATATGAAGCATCAAAAGATAGAATCTCTTACCTGCTTCAAGGGATGCTTCCACTTTCTTGCTCAAAGCCTCACAGCTGTAGGCATCCAGCATCTTGTCGGAATCTACAAAAGTACCCTGTAGTGATATATATGTCATGATAAGTCCCAATGATATTGCAAATGCATTGAGAAGATAATTGGACAATACAATCTGAAGAACTATGCATAAAAGTGCTGTTCCCGTATAGAATATGATGGCCGCCTGCTGAATCCTTGCCAAAAAGTGGTTCTTTTTTAAACAGAGTATGGATATGAATACCATATAAAAGGCTCCGATAAGCATAAGGGGAGCCATACCTCCGCATCTGTGATATGTGTTGGTCTCATCGATGTAGAATATCCATCTTGTCCAGGGTGTTGTGAGTATAAGGATATACTCTATGATAAGAGGAAGAACCAGTACGTTTACTCCGTTTTTCCTATACTGATTCTCCACATGGGTCATGTAGAGAACATAGAGAGCATAGAGCCAGAACACCGTAAAGGCTGCCATGTTGTAGATAATATTAAGGATATAGTCACACCAAACGGGGACAATTCCCGGGCGCGAAAGAGTAAAAGTGGCCAGCTCATCGAAAATTGCCATCAGCAAAGTAGTATATACCAGGTAGATATATACTCTTGATTCTCTGGTTCTGATCTTTCGACCTGCGTAAAAAAGCACTATGAGGGCAAGCAGAATAATGATTGCCGCTATTTCATAATGAATAACCCACTCTGTCATAAATCTCCTAATAAATCCCCATTATAAGGGAAAAGACCATTCACGGGGGACGTAAATGGTCATGTAAAAGGGGAAGTATATAAATGATCGTCTACTGACGACTACTTATATCAAGTTTAGTTGCAGTCGCTATTTCCTGACTACACCTGTATACTATCACAGCAACTGTAACAGAACTGTAATAGCTGAAAAAACTTTTTTAAAAATTTTTTCAATTCCCTTCTACAGCTGATATTTCCGCACTTTTCAGGGTGTGCAGAAGCAACACTGACGTTGTTACGGTCCCTACTCCTCCGGGTACCGGTGTTGCAGATGCCACTATATCTTTCACGTCCTCAAGATCAACATCGCCGCAGAGCTTGCCGTCGGCAAAGTTGATACCCACATCCATTATTATCTGACCTTCGGACACATAATCCTTGGTCAGCATTTTTGCCACACCCGCAGCGGCGCAGATGATATCAGCCTTCCTGCATACAGCCGGAAGATCCACTGTCTTGGTATGACACATTGTTACCGTAGCGTTCTTTTTCTGCAGCATGAGGGAAAGGGGCTTGCCTACCACCATACTGCGCCCTATTACCACTACGTTCTTGCCTGTAAGGTCTACCTTATAATAGTCAAGCATTTCCATAACCGCCTGAGCAGTACAGGGGTCATGTCCTTCACCGTCCTGGGCAAAGGTATGTGCCTTGCTTATAAGGCTCATGCAATCCACATCTTTTCGCGGATCCACAAGATTGATTACCTTCTTCTCGTCAATGGCCTTGGGCAAAGGTCTGAAAAGAAGGATTCCGTGTATACCGTCGTCTTCATTGCATTCCACGATCACTTTACACAGTTCTTCTTCGCTGCAGTCTTCGGGAAGGATCCTGTTAACGACTTTCGCTTCCACAGACTCAAAACGCTTTGTAAGGCCTCTCTCATAGGAGAGATCGTCCTCGCGTTCACCCACTCTGATAACAGCCAAGGTGGGAACGATGTCCTTTTTTGCAAGAACCGCCATTCGCTTTATCACGTCCTGTGCAATATGATCGACTACAGGCTTGCCTCGTAATTCTTCCATATCCGTCTCCTGTTTCTTTACATATTTGCAAAATCAAATATACTCAGCTGATTGGTCTCCGGAATGTCTCCCAGAATGCCCAGATCAGCCATAATATCCGAAATGGTCTGGGATGCCTTAGTCCTGTTCCTGAAGTCTTCCTTGGACAGGAAATCATCCCCTTTACATCCGTCTACAATAAGTTCCGCAGCCTTGTCACCAAGACCTTCGATACTGGTTAAGGATGGCATGATCTTGCCGTCTATAACCTGAAAATGTCTTGCCTTGACAAGCTTTAGGTCAATGGGCATGAATTCAAATCCTCTTGCATACATCTCCAGAACTATCTGCATATCACGGATAGTCTTCTCTTCCGTGTTAGTTGTCTGTTTGAGATCTTTCTTTCTCTTGATCTCATCCTGAACAGCCTTCATGTTGTTCTTAAGGGCTTCCGGACCGAAGCACATGGTGGCATAGTTGAAAGCATCCGCTCTTATGGTGAAGAAAGATGCATAGAACTGCAGAGGATAATATACCTTGCAGTAAGCCACTCTCCAGGCCATCATTACATAGGCAGCCGCATGCGCCTTGGGGAACATGTACTGTATATGCTCGCAGGACCAGGTATACCATTCGGGCACGTTGTGGGCCAGCATATCTTCCTTCCACTCGGGCCATTCCTTACACTTGCCCTTGGCCACTTTACCCTTTCTGACATTCTCCATGATGCTGAATGCACGGGAACTCTCCACGCCCATCTGTATCAGATAGAGCATGATATCATCACGGGTACAGATAGCTGTTGAAATAGTCGCTGTTCCCTCTTTTATCAGTTTTTCCGCATTACCCTGCCATACATCCGTACCATGAGCAAGACCGGCTATTCTTACAAGATCAGAAAAAGCCTGAGGCTTGGTATCAAGAAGCATTCCCATGGCGAAATTGGTACCGAATTCCGGTACACCCAGGCAACCCAGAGGCACCCCGCCTATATCTTCCGGCGTGATTCCCAGTGCTTCGGTAGATCTGAACAGGGACATGACTCCCGGATCATCCAAAGGTATGGTGATGGGGTCCACTCCCGTAAGATCCTGAAGCATCCTGATCATGGTAGGATCAAGATGTCCCAGTATATCAAGCTTCAGCAGGTTATGATCTATGGAATGATAATCAAAATGAGTAGTGACTATATCAGTGGTCATATCATTGGCCGGATGCTGCACAGGAGTAAAGGAATTGATATCCTCACCCACAGGCAGAACAACAATTCCTCCGGGATGCTGACCCGTACTGCTTCGTACACCCATACATCCCAGAGCAAGTCTGTTGATCTCACAGCCTCTCTTGGCCACGCCGTGTTCTTCATAATATTTCTTTACAATACCGAATGCCGTCTTGTCGGCCACACCCTGGATGGTTCCCGCCTTAAAGGTCTGACCCGCGCCAAAGATAACTTCCGTGTATTTATGAGCCTTACTCTGATATTCATTGGAGAAGTTAAGGTCGATATCAGGTTCCTTGTCTCCCTTGAAACCGAGGAAAGTCTCGAAAGGTATATCGAATCCGTCTTTAAAGAGCTTCTCTCCGCAGACGGGGCAGTTTTTCTCAGGCATGTCTATACCTGCTTTGCCCGCATATGCCTTGACTTCATCCGAATAAAAATCCACATAATGGCATTTTTTACAATAATAATGAGGACTTAAGGGATTAACTTCCGTAATTCCCGCCATGGTGGCCACGAAGGAGGAACCTACCGAGCCTCTGGAACCTACCAGGTATCCGTCTTCCACTGATTTCCATACCAGCTTCTGAGCGATTATGTACATAACGGCGAATCCGTTGGATATGATGGAATTCAGCTCTCTTTTCAGTCTCTCTTCAACTATGTCAGGAAGGGGATCTCCATATATCTCGTGGGCCTTGCTGTAACAGATCTCCGTCAGAGTCTTGTCACTGTCGGCAATAACCGGAGGACACTTGTCGGGACGTACCGGCTTGATGGTATCGATCATGTCCGCTATCTTAACGGTATTTGTTATTACCACTTCCTCCGCCTTATCCGGACCCAGATACATGAATTCCTTCAGCATCTCATCCGTGGTGCGCAGGAAAAGCGGTGCCTGATTGTCCGCATCCTTGAAGCCCTTGGAAGTCTGTATGACTCTTCTGTATATCTCATCTTCGGGATCGAGAAAATGGACGTCACAGGTTGCTACGACAGGCTTCATAAATCTGTCACCCAGGGCGACCACCCTCCTATTCAGATCCTGAATGTCTTCAACACTGTTAACTCCGGAATGCTTGTCCGAAGCAATCATGAACATGTTGTTGCCTACGGGCTGTATCTCCAGATAGTCGTAATATTCCACAATGGCTGCAATCTCTTCATCCGGTCTGTCTTCCACCAGTGCTTCATAGAGTTCACCGGCTTCACAGGCCGAGCCCAAAAGCAGTCCTTCCCTGTTCTCATCAAGAAGACTCTTGGGTATACAGGGGGTACCGATTGCTCCCTTTTTAACAAAATAATTAAGATGGGACTCGGATATCAGCTTATAGAGATTCACCCTGCCCGTATTGTTCTTTGCAAGAATAATGGCATGGTGAGAGCGCATTTTCTTAACTTTTGCGACACGATCTCCTTCAAGAGCGTTGAGTTCGTCTATATTTCTAATGCCCTTGGATCTGAGAATCTCAATCTCTTTTTCAAAAATAAGGGCCGTACATTCCGCGTCATCCACAGCTCTGTGATGATGGTCCAGCACACAGTTAAGATCCTTGGCCACCGTATCCAGCTTGTAGTTGGGCAGGTGGGGAAGGAGTATTCTTGAAAGCTCCACCGTGTCCACATGGGAATAATCATAGTCGAATCCCTGCACTTCACAGTTATGTCTGATGAAGGAAGTATCGAAGGATGCGTTGTGAGCCACCAATACGGAGTCTCCCACGAATTCCAGGAATTCCGGCAATATCTCCTCTATGGTCCTTGCGGTACGTACCATGTCATCATCGATACTTGTGAGCTTTGTGATCCTGTGGGGAATGGGCTCCAGGGGATTGACAAAGGTTGAGAAACGGTCAACAATCTTGCCGCCCTCAAGCTTCACGGCACCTATCTCTATAATCTTGTTCTTAACACATGAAAAACCGGTGGTCTCAAGGTCAAATACAACGAATCTGTTGTCCAGGCTCTGGCCTTTGCCGAAATAACTCACCTTTGCAAGGTCGTCCACAATATAGGCCTCGAGGCCGTAGATTATCTTAAAGTTTGGATCTCCGATATCCTCCCAAGCATGATTGGCATCGGGGAAGGCCTGAGCCACACCATGGTCTGTGATGGCGATGGCGGGATGGCCCCACTTGTATGCTCTCTTAACTATATCCTTAACATCCGATACACCGTCCATGTCGCTCATCTTGGTATGACAATGGAGCTCGACTCTCTTCTTTTCACTGAGATCCGAGCGTGTTGTACGGAAGTCGCTTATTGACATAACACCCGATATTCTATCGATTGTAAGGTCATGACTCTTGGAGAAGGAATCGGTAAGAGCCATACCTCTTACCTTGATAAAAGCGCCCTTCTTAATCTTGCCCCTGATTTCTGCCAGATCTTCGTTGTGAACGAACACCTTCATATGCATGGTATCCGTGAAGTCTGTCACATCGAAGAAGTATATGGTCTTTTCATTTCTTATGGGACGTTCCTCGGTGCTTATGACCTGTCCCCTGATTATTACTTCACCTATCTCTCCTATAATATCCACTATAGGAGTTACATCTCCTTCGAATTCTCTTCCGAAGATAAGATTGGGATTATCTGAAGCCTGTTTAAGAGGTTTTCTGTTGGCTCCCACAGGCATTTTTGAATCGGACTTTTTGCCGTTGAATAATTTTACCTCGGAAGCACCGGGCATGGAAGGAGCCTTGGGACTTCCTTCACTGCTTCCCTCGGCTGCGTCTTCTCCGGGCGCATCTTCAGTGCTGTATACAGTCTCCATTCCGGCTCTTGCAGCAATCTCGGCAATCCTGCGCTTCATCTTGACTTCTTCTTCATGAGTATGGGATACGACAAGATCCTCATCGAAATCCACTGTGATATCAGCCTCAACGCCGCATCTGTCTCTTATTACCTTATAGAGAAAAGTAAGAAGCTTTTCCTTTCCGTCCCTGTTAAGAAGGGTATCCGGAAGGAATACTCTCATACTGTTGTCATCCGTGAATTCTATGCGTCCGTGTCTGTAGGCCGATGAAAGCAGATGGTCATAATCCATGAGTTCATCGGATATACTGTCACCGTAAGCATCCATAAGAGTCTTCAGATTATAACTGTCCGACAGATGATATCTCTGAAGTATTCTTACGCGGACATCTTTATCCTTAACGACAACGTCGCCTATGAGCTTTTCCATCTTTCTGATGACCCACTTTTCTATGATGTGGTCGGAAGTGATGCATATTCTCATCTCTTTCCTGTCGGGGGTCATGCCCACTCTGTCTATAAGCACATCTTCAAAAGCAGTCAAAAGCTCTTTATTCAGTTTGATATTTGGAAATACTTCCCCAAAGATCTTACTGTCCAAGATTCCAATTCTCCAATTCTTCCCTGAGAGTAGAAAGCAGTTCTTTCTCGGGAACCTTCTTGATTATCTCTCCTTTTTTGATAAGAAGGCCTTCACCTATTCCTCCTGCGATTCCTATGTCCGCATTCTTTGCCTCACCGGGACCGTTAACCGCACAGCCCATTACGGCCACTTTTATGTCAAGAGGTATGTCTTCAACCATTTTTTCCACTCTGCCGGCAAGGTCGATCATATCTATCTTGGTTCTTCCGCATGTGGGACAACTTACAACCTCTATTCCGCCCTTGCGGAGTCCCAGAGTACGCAGTATAAGCTTGGCTGACTTGATCTCCTCCACCGGATCGCCGGTAAGGGATACTCGTATGGTGTCTCCTATGCCCTGATTCAGGATGATTCCAAGACCTATGGCCGACTTGATGTTACCGCTCTGAACCGTTCCCGATTCCGTAATACCGACATGCAGAGGGTAGTTCGTCTTTTCCGCAAGGATCTCATGAGCCTTTACGCACATAAGAACATCCGATGACTTGATGGATATAACCAGATTGTCATAGCCGCAATTCTCGATTATACGCACTTTATCCAGGGCACTTTCCACAATACCCTCGGCTGTTACGCCACCGTATTTTTTGATGAGCCCCTGCTCCAGGGAACCGCTGTTGACACCGACTCTGATGGGAATATTCCTCTCTTTTGCGGCATCCACCACCATCTTCACTTTTTCCTCACTGCCTATATTGCCGGGATTGATACGGATCTTGTCGGCTCCGTTCTCAATGGCAGCTATAGCCATCTTGTAGTCAAAATGAATGTCAGCAACAAGAGGAATGTGTATCTGTCTCTTGATCTCCTTAAGTGCCTCAGCCGCTTCCTTATTAGGCACGGTACATCTGATAATCTCGCAGCCTGCCGCCTCCAGCCTCAGAATCTGCTCCACGCATCTGTCCACATCTTCCGTGGGAACATTTGTCATGGACTGGATAAGGATGGGGTTGCCTCCGCCTATCACTCTGTCGCCTATATGGATTACTTTTGTATTGTCTCTGTACATAACTTTTTCCTCTGTTCTGATTATTTCATAACTCCCTTGTGTATCTTAAGGGTCTCCATGAGTGAGCAGTATTTGTCTGCCGCCGTCACGGTCCACGCTTCTTTGCAACGGGGTATCTTTTTTATATTAAGGGGCCACATGTGGCTTCCAATTATGTCCTTCTGTTTGTCGGTAAGATTGTAGTCCCGATCGGCATTCTTAAGAGCGGTTCCCGCATGGGTAAAGCCGTGCAGTCTCTCTCCTTTTGCAGGCTTCATGGTATGCCAGTCATAGAGAAAATAGTCGTGAAGAAGTGCTCCTCTGACTATATCCCTTGTATCGCCCTTAAGATGAAGAGCCCTGTTCAGGGTAAGACTTGCAAGAGCCACGTTTTTACAATGCTGGTTTACGGACATATTACCGTGCTGGACATAATTCTTGCTTGATCTGAATTTGTCGGAGCACAGAATATCCTTGCCGTGTTCTCCCAAAAGCTTCCTTATTGCACAGCGTTTTTCAGCTGCTTTTTTTAATCTTTCTATCCTGCGCTTGGTCATGGACAGCCTTTCTCCGGAGTAAAACTGGCGATTCCTCTTCTGTTAGTCATTTAAACTAAACCTTTTCTATTTTATCACATCGACTCCGGAATATGTTAAAAAAGCACTTGCAATTATATTGAAAGAGACATATAATCAATGTACGCATCACGTACCAAGCATTTCACAGGAGCAATTCATGACGTATCACATTTCTTATCTCTGGGAACAGGGCGCACGTCCCGTCAACGAAGATTCCCTTGCCGTTCTTTCACTGAGCTTTAATTCCACATCTCTTATATTTGCCGCGGTCGCCGACGGAATAGGCGGACTTCCCATGGGCCAGGATGCCAGCAGCAGCCTTCTTTACCGGCTTAAGTTCTGTCTGGAACAAAGACTTCGAAGTCCCGGAAAGATATCCTTATCAAGATTAAAAAGGCTGATGCTTAAGGAGCTTTATCGAAGTCACAGACATATGACGGACTATGGTAAAGACAATTCCATAAGCCTTGGTAGCACTGTAAGTATGGTTCTTATCCTGGGTAAAAGAGGCGTTCTTATCCATTGCGGAGACAGTCGGGTATATAAAAACAAGCGGATACTCACAAAGGATCAGACAATATCTCCAAGGAAGCTTAAAGGCTGTATCGGTGCCGGCTCCTATAAACGTCCTTTCTGTCGACGTTTTCATCTGTCAAAAAAAGATGAGCTCAGCCTCTGCACCGACGGATATTATCTTAATGATGAAAAGGACAACAGGACTCTTGTGCTGATCAAAGCCTCATAGAGACCAAGGGGCACTGCATGGGATCCGAAAGGATCCGGAAAGGAGGAAGCCTATTAAAGAAGAAAAATATGCCGATATCCCTACCCTTTTGGATAACAGATATCAGATTCTAAAAAAGATCGGTTCCGGAGCAAGCGGTTCCGTTTATCTTGCCTTGGATTACAGGCTGGGAAAGAAGGTTGCCGTCAAGAAAACAGGCAAACTAACGGACAATGAAACCGATGTGGTAAAAAGTCTCGAAAGCCGCAGTTTTCCACATATTACGGATGTGATAACGTGTGATATTTATTCATATCTGGTTATGGATCTCCTGACAGGAAGTCCTCTCTCAAAAGTCTGTAAGAACAATCCCCCCACTAAGGAGCAGATGATAAACTGGGGGATTGATGTGGCGACTGCCATAAAAGGCCTGCACAGTCTCTCTCCGTCCATGCTCTATATGGACTGCAAGCCCGACAATCTCATTCTCTGCGAGGACGGAAGTGTCAGACCCGTTGATATAGGCAGCATATATATATGCGACAGTTCGGATAAGAGACGTATCAGCGGTACCGCAGCTTTCGCCGCTCCGGAACAGAAAAGTTGCGGACAGATAGACATTCGTACAGACGTATACGGACTGGGTATGACCCTTTATTATCTGGCCGCCGGTGCTAAGAAAGAATACAGGAACCCCAAGGGCGAACTTGATATTCTTAAAATCAATCCCTCCCTTGGACGACCTCTTGCAGACGTAATTGCCAAAGCAACCTCTCTTAAGCCCTCAGGACGCTTCCCAAATATGGATGAAATGATAAAAGCCCTTGAAGGAGCAAGAATCTCATCCTTAAGATCATGTCTTGCCACACTTATCAAACGTTCATTTCGACTGCTTTACAAAGCATCATTTGCTCTCTTTTCCCTTTTATCCTTCTTAACTTTTAAGGAAGGCAGTAATCTCCTCTTTCTTATTCTCGGAATCCTTCTTATGTCAGGAATCATGGCTGAAAGTGCTGACGGCGAAAGAGTCCTTGAGATCCGTGAAGACATATTCTTAGGAAGCGGTAAAAAAATCCTCTCTGCTGTATTGTTATTGATCTTACTCACTGCAAAAGGTGACAGAAGCATGGCCGCCGAATACACGAGCACCGATCAGGCCACGACTTCGTACGTTCTCTATGACAGTCACGGTGATAAATGTCTCTATTACGGTACCCACGCTGTCTCGAATGACAGGGATCTGACAATAAAAATCCCTGTGTCAAGTCTGACACAGGGATCATATCCTTCAGTTATAACTGTTGCTCCGTAACAGCACTTAAGACCATACGAACCAGATGAAGAGGTATCCTATGATTACCGCAGTCATGGTGAAAGGAATACCAATCTTGAAGAAATCACTGTTCTTAACACTGTAGCCTTCTTTTTTCAGTATACCAATACCTGTAACATTAGCTGATGCACCGAAAGGAGTGATATTACCTCCAAGGGTTGCTCCCGTCAGAAGACCGAAATAAAGTACCACGGGATTGATTCCCAGCTTAATGGCAATTCCCTGAACAACGGGAAGCATTGCCGCAACATAGGGAATATTGTCAATAAATGCTGACAGAAGAACCGATGCAAATACAATAATTGTGTAGAGAACAAAGACATTGCCTCCTCCGATGGAAGCGAACCAGTCCGCAATCACATCAATGACACCGGCCTCCGTAATGGCCGCAATAACAACAAAGAGTCCGCAAAGCATGGCTATTGTCTGATAGTCCATCTCCTTGCCTACCAGTTTCAAAGGTGCTGAGGATCTTTTCTTTATACAGCTCCTTATAAGAGTGAAGATAAAGCAGATCATGCAGATCATACCGTTTTTAAGATCATCTACATAAGGAACTTCGAAGAAAGAAGCTATGATAAGGAATACAACCACCAGTCCGAGGACTATACCCGGAATGTAGTCATCCACGGGAGTAAGCCTTTCACTGTCAACAGGTTCTTTTTCCTTTCTGAATATAAAGAAGAGAATAAATACCGTTCCAAGGGCTCCGAGTTCTACTGCCCAGAAGATTGAGGGCTTAGCCTGCCAGAAAATAAAGTCTATAAAACTCATACCCGCATATCCGCCAAGCAAGATACTGGTTGTATCTCCAACAAGGGTAGCTGCACCCTGCAGATTGGAAGATACCGCTATGGATATG
Organism: uncultured Lachnospiraceae bacterium; assembly: GCA_902779505.1. GTDB lineage: Bacteria > Bacillota > Clostridia > Lachnospirales > Lachnospiraceae > Colinaster. The sequence goes on along the minus strand of CACZBZ010000007.1, from coordinate 52,758 downwards.
ATTACGGGTACCGGGTTGATCTTCAGCTTTTTACAAATGGCGAGACCGACGGGTGCAACCATTAGCACGGTGGCCACATTGTCCACAAATGCCGACACAACTCCGGAAAAAACAGAGAGAGCGACTATGGCCCAGCAGGCATTGGGAACTTTTTTCAGCATCAAATCAGCCATTCTTGCAGGCATTCCGGTCTCAATAAAGAGAGTTACAAGTCCCATGGTTCCGGCTATCATCATGATGACATTCCAATTGATTGCTCCGGGAACGGATGCGATGGGAAGTACACCGAATACAATCATGGCAACGGCACCTGCCAAAGCAACATACACTCTCCACTTACTGAGTGCCAGCATGCACACATACATTAGTACAAAAATTAAAACAGCAATTAACAATTTAAGGTCCTCCTCATAAATCTTTGTCCTATATAAGACTGACTTCTTTTATTTCAGTTGAACACCGAAAAACCGTTCAAAGGTTCTGCCATCCCTTTACCCAGAGCTTTTATGTAGCTTTCTTTTCCTGTCCAGATATCTATAAAGGCTTTCTGTCTTTTCCCTATATCTTCTATCTTTTCAAGATACTCTATCTCCTCGGCCGAGTAGAAGCGCTCTGCCAGTTTTATATCTCCTCTGTCTGCCCTTTCAACATCACATCCCGCTTGCTTATCGGACAGGATACACATGACCCATTTCCCCGAATGGGATAGATTGAAGTGAATGTTTTGATGTTCTTTGAGAAAAGGCTTACCGTTCTCTCCTATTCCAAAGACAGCCTTCATATCTTCCAGATCTATCTCCGAAAGCATCTTTTTAAGAAGCAATCCCGCTCCCAGAGATGCTATCTTGGACTGTAACGGTACAATCTTATCAATCTTTTCTCTTCTGTATTCCGGAATCTGACCATAATATTCCTCAAAAACCACAGGGTCTTCAAAAGCCTCGGTTCCGGCCACATATATTCTGCTTTCCGTCATTTCTGTTTCCTGCTTATTAACTGTCTGTGGCGCCTGCTTATCCCGATACCAGTACAAGTGTGGCATCATTGACATTGGTTCCGGTGGGCCCGGTTATTATAAGGCCTCCGCTTTTTTCCAAAGCATGATATGAATCGTTGTCTGCAAGGAATTCATCAATATCAAGTCCCTTATCTCTAAGTGTCTTCACGGTAGAGGCGTCGACATATCCGCCTGCGGCATCTGTCGGGCCGTCCGTTCCGTCGGATCCGAAAGAAAAGACGGCAACACCGTCCATTCCATCTATATATTTTGCGGCTGTCAGAGCTATCTCCTGATTCCTGCCGCCAAGTCCCTGACCTTTTACTTTTACAACAGTCTCTCCGCCCATAATAAAAGCTTTTTTCTCACCTTTACCGGCTGCTTCCGCTCCTATACCTGCGGCCTCTCTGCCGGCTTCCTTCGCTTCACAGTCAAGACTGTCCGTGATTATAAGAGGATCGTATCCTCTTTCTTTTGCAGCTTCCGCCGCATATCTGCACAATTCTTTAACGCTTCCGGATATTATGGTCTCTACATTTGGAAGACTGTTCGGTCCGTCTGCCTCCATGAGTGCCATAGCCTCTTTACTGAGCTTGAGCCCGTATTTTTGGGCTATATCCAAAGCATCTTTAGCCGTGCTTTTGTCCGGATAGGCAGGTCCCGACGCTATTACATCGAGATGATCTCCCAGTACATCGGATAAGACTATGGAAAACACTCTTGCCGGACTGCAGTGAAGGGCGAATTTTCCTCCCTTAACAGCCGACAGTCGCTTTCTTATACAGTTAATCTCTCCTATGGATGCGGCGCATTTAAGCAAACTGCCCGTAATCTCTTCAACTTCTTTCGGACTAATCAAGGGCTTCTCAAAAAGAGCCGATCCACCGCCGGAAACAAGGAAAAGAACCATGTCATCCTCGGTCAGATTATCTGTGACCAGCAATGCTTCTTCCGTTGCCCTGTAGCCATTTTCATCGGGGATGGGATGTCCCGCTTCCCTGAGGGTAATTCCCGGAATATCTTCCCCAAGATGGCCGTATTTCGTTATTACTATGCCACTGTCTATTCTGTCGCCAAGCAGTTCATAGGCCGATGCTGCCATTCTGTAAGCCGCCTTGCCGATTGCCACAAGAATAAGTCTTCCTGCCGGAGCTTCAAATCCTTCAAGAGCTTTAGCAACGGCTTTTTCAGGAAGCACTCCTTCAATGGCCTTCTTTATAATATAATCACAGTCTTCGCGCATATCGGCCATAATCTTCTCCTAGACCATAAGGCAGGCAGCGATCAAAAGCTGTCCGATATAATAAAGACTCAGATTGGTAATTCTTAATGAGAATTTTGTAACACCGCTGAAGGTATTGAATATAAGTACGATATCGGAAGCCATAAAAAGGAAAGCTCCCACGGCATACATCAATGCCCTTGCGGAAGGTGCAAATACGGCAATATCAATCGCAAGAACAGTCATGATTATAACCGCACCCAGATAGAATACTCCGAATATCTTAAATGCAATCTTTACATCCATTGTCTTGAATATGTAAGTAAGAAGTCCCGCTGCAAGAACCGCTCCTATACAGACACCCGCCAAAGTATGTACCGATTCCGGCACTATGGCAGTAAGATAAAGGATATGACCAATAAGAAATGCAAGAATACCCGCAAGGAAAAATTTCTGCCCGTTTTTCTTAAATACAAATCTGAGATTAAGCAGTATATCTCCTATCATTCCGCATACAAGACCGGCTACGATCTTACTTGCAAAGGATCCGTTCTTTCCCACTGAAGATGCAATCACACCGATCAGCACGAAACAGAGCGATGCGGCTCCCTTAAGGATATCCGCGGCCACATAATTCTCGGTATGTTCTCTGCAGATAAAAACAATCTGAAGCAGTATCCCCACTACTGCCAGAATAATAACAAGCGCATAATTGGTTAACATAACGCTACCTCCCCGGTGCTGTTTTGTAGTTTTTCCCTTAAGATAAGATTATACCATAAGACACCCTTTATGGCTTGCATAATCAAAAAAACGAGCGGGAGCGTCCCCTACTCGTTTCGTTTTGCAGCCGAATACAATAAAAAAGGACCTTGCGGTCCATTTTTTATTCTTCAATCATTAATCTTGTTCTGTTGGCCATGCTCATAGCCATCTGAGAAGCCAAGATATCTGCATAATTAACACTTTCGCCTCTTTTTAACGGATTGATTGTCTTAACCGCTTCATCAAGAAGCCCCGAAAAATCCACTTTGGAATCCGTTACATCATCCGAAATTGCGGCGACCTTATTCAGGCTGCCCACAGACAGTTCATTGTCATTCTTAACCTGAGGTCTTCTCATCATCGGACCGATTCCCTGTATGCTGTTCATACTCATTGA
>CACZBZ010000007.1:0-49327 GCA_902779505.1 uncultured Lachnospiraceae bacterium | reverse complement strand
TCCGAGATACCGTGTTCCATCAGGCAGGCCTGATCCTCGGCAACACCTGCTTCAACACCCGCTTCAATCAGAAGACTGGTAAAAAATGTATGTCTGTCATAGAGATTCTTTGCTATACTCATTCCCTTATCGGTAAGCACAATCTTCCAATCGTCCTTTATGATATAGCCTTCTTCTTCAAGTTTTTTTACGGCCACGCTTGCACTGGGCTTACTGAATCCGAGTTTACTTGCAACATCGGTCAGTCTGCATGCACCGTTTTTCTTAATCTGCATAAGAATCGCTTCGAGATAATCTTCTCTTGACTTACCTATCGAATCCATAAAATAACCTCCGGTGGAATCTCACATCTCCACCCAACTGCATTTTATTTTATCATATTTCAAACCAAACTTCATCAAATATATGATATAATTTAATCAGTTGTAACAGCAAACGTTTCAGTTGACACGGTCTGTAAAAGGAAAGGAATTTCATATGGAAAAAGAGAATGCTAACAATATCAAACAGCAGGAGTTTATTCTGGCATCCCATCGACTTCTTTTAGCCAGCACCATTATATGCAGTCTAATCGCCATAGCTTATGTTCTTGAGTTCTTCAAAGGAGCCAGAACTATAGGCTATGTTGCATTGGTTGTCATATTGGCATTGGTCCCCAATGCGGTCGGCTGGGTCATATACAGCAGAGACAAAGCTTCCGGACTTATCAAACATATTGTTTCCATAGGTTATGCCGTAATGTACTGTACGGTACTCTTCACAACCCAAAATATCCTTGTGTTCACATATGTTATCCCTTTACTGATAGTAATAACACTTTTTGACGATGTGGCTTATATTACCGAGATCGGTGTCGGCGTTATTATATGTAACATTATTTCCGTAGTTATCAACTTTAAGAACGGTCTTTTGACGGACACTGCCGTAGCTGAGATTCAGTTGCTTGTAACTATAATGATAGTTGCCTATCTTATCATAGTAAGTAAGACCAACCACACTTTGCAGGCTATGCGTACCGAGAATCTGGAAGAAGCCAACGGCAAAACTGTTGCCCTTCTTGATAACGTACTTAAAGTATCCGACAGAGTAAGTGAAACAGCAGCAAGTCTTGCCGGTGAAATGTCTGTACTCAGAACTTCCATAGACCGTACTATTGAATCTATGGAAGAAGTTACACAGGGAACCAATGAATCTGCTGAAGCTTCACAGTCACAGCTTGTGCAGACCGGTCAGATCTCAGAGCATATTGATAATGTAAAGGGTTCATCCGATATCATCAATCAGAATGTTGAACTCGCCGCAGAAGCCGTTGCCGTCGGAAAACAGAACATCAGAAGAATGACGGAACTTACAAATGAAGTCGAATCCGAAGGTAAGGATGTTGCGGAGGCTCTTGAAAAATTCAAGAAGACTGCGGATGAGATGAATTCCATCACCGTAATAATAACCGATGTTGCTTCTCAGACAAGTCTCCTTTCTCTTAATGCTTCCATAGAAGCCGCAAGAGCAGGTGAAGCAGGCAGAGGCTTCGCGGTTGTTGCCAGCGAGATATCAAGCCTTGCAGCCCAGACCACTCAGGCTACCGAGAACATAACCAACCTTATTGCTGATGTTGTAAGTCAGGTAGACAACATGGTTGCAACAATAGGAAAACTCCTTTCAACAGATGATGAAGAAAGCAAGTGTGCCAGCGAAACAGCTGAAAGCTTTGAAAAGATATCAGAGACAGTTGAGATTATCAAGCAGCATACTCTTGATATGAACAGTCTTGTTGGTAGTCTGGCAAAGGCAAATGAGGAGATTGTAAACAGCATCCAGACCAATTCATCCGTTTCCGAAGAGGTTACCGCTCATGCAACGGAGACATATGAAATAAGCAAGAGCAATCAGGATATAGTTAACAAGATCGGCGATCTGGTTAACAGCCTGAACGAAGATGCTGAAAAACTTAAAGCAGAAAACTGATTTCATAGATTAAGATATAAGCCTGCGGAAAAATCATCCGCAGGCTTTTTTTGTCCCGATTATCCCGCAATTTCAATGGAATATATCATCTCCCTATGTTATAATCAGCATTGGTTTAACACTGTTAGAATACAGATTGGACGGAGGACATCTAAAAATGAGCCGTAACAACGCTCTTTTAAAGGGTATGCGCGATGGTATCCCCATAGGATTGGGATATTTTGCGGTATCTTTTTCTCTGGGTATAATGGCCAAAAAGGGCGGTCTGACCGCGCTTGAAGGCTTCATAGCAAGTTTCTTCACAAGAGCAAGTGCCGGTGAATACGGTGTATACTCACTGGTTGCATTGGGTGCTTCATATATTGAAGTATTCATAATGTGTCTTATAACCAATGCCAGATATCTGCTTATGAGTACCGCTCTTTCACAGAAATTCGATCCATCAACATCTTTATTCAAAAGAATACTTGTGGGTTGTTGTGTAACGGATGAAATATTCGGAATTTCAATAGGTTTCCCCGGATATCTGGATCCTACATATACCTACGGAGCCGCTCTGGTATCCTCCCCTATGTGGGCAGCCGGTACAGCATGCGGTATCATTGCAGGTACTGTTCTTCCCGTAAGAGCCGTATCCGCATTAAGCGTTGCGCTCTATGGTATGTTCCTTGCCATAATCGTACCGCCTTCCAAGAGAAACAAGGCCGTTATGATTGCAGTCCTCTGCAGTTTTGCTCTGAGCTTTATATGCTCTTACGCACCCCTTGTTAGTTCTCTTTCCGCAGGAACGAGAACCATTATCCTGACAATCGTCATCTCCGCTGCTGCGGCCCTGATTAAGCCTCACGTTCCGGAAGATGAAGAAAAGGAGGCAAGCCATGACTGAACACAGCACCCTCCTTTATATAATCCTTATGATCCTTACCACCAATCTTATAAGAGTTCTTCCTCTTACTCTGATACGTGGCAAGATCAAGAACAAATTCCTGCAAAGTTTCTTGTATTACGTCCCCTATGTAACTCTTGCGGTAATGACTTTTCCCGCTATTATGGACGCAACACAGATACCCATAGCCGGCCTTGCCGCTCTGATCGCAGGTATCATCGCCGCATATTTCGGTCTGGGATTATTCCCCGTATCCATCATATGCTGCCTTATCGTATTCGTACTTGAGACCTTTATGGTATAGAAAATGACAGCTTTAAACGAACATAAAGCCAATTTAACAGAGACCGCTATTCTTACCGGAAATATGGAGGAGTACACAAAATTAACAGGTGGCCCCTTTACCATTGAAGGAACCGTTCTGGATGGCAATAAATTAGGCCGTACTATCGGCATTCCAACAATTAACCAGGTTCCTGCAAAAGATAGTATATTACCACCTTTCGGTGTATATTTCAGTGAAGTAGTCCTTAATGGCCATGCCTACAAAGGAATAACCAACATAGGTCACAAGCCAACTGTCAATTCTAAAGATACTGTCACTGTCGAGACATATATATATAATTTCAATCAGACCATATATGGTTCCTATGCCACCGTAAAACTGTATCATTTCAGGCGCCCTGAGATGAAGTTCGCTGCATATCGAATCCAATGACTATCCCGGTTGTCGCTTTTTATTGATAATTTGGCTTAGAATATAAAAAAATTCCAATGTAGGGTCAAAAGATTCTAAATTCATAAGCATTCTGAAAGGACAAACACGTTTCTGCGGAACTCGCTTCGCTCGAACAGTCCTCGAAACGTGTTAAACAGAATGCTTATTCATTAAGAACTTTTGATTAATACATTGGAATTTTTTTATTTAAGCCAAATTATTCAAAAATCAGCACACCAGGTTTGCCTGATCGATGCTGCCGGCCTGATAGTCCATAGCATTCTGCAGGCTTGTCTGGGAGATAGCCAAAAGGGCTTCCTCCGTGAAGAATCCCTGATGGGATGTAACGATAACATTGGGGAAAGACAAAAGTCTTGAGGTTATGGAGGTCTCAAGAATGTCATCCTCACGGTTCTCGAATACGTTGTTGGTTTCTTCCTCGTATACGTCCAGGCCTACGCCGAAGAACTTCTTAGCTCTGATGCCGGCAATCAAATCAGCGGTATTGATAAGTGCTCCTCTTGAAGTGTTAACAAGGATTACGTTATCTTTCATTCTCGAGATGGTATATTCGCTTATCATGTGATATGTCTCATCCGTCAGAGGACAATGCAGCGATATAAGGTCGCTTGTTTTAAGAAGTGTCTCAAGATCCACATATTCTACAAAGTCCAGACTTTTGTTTGGATACATGTCGTATGCGATTACTTTCATTCCGAAGCCTTGGCACATGCGACACATAGCGGCTCCGATCTTACCGGTACCTACAATGCCCGCTGTTTTGCCGTGGAAGTTCACACCTGTGAGGCCCGCAAGGGAGAAGTTGTTCTCTCTTACTCTTATATAGCTTTTATGAACATGTCTGTTAACGGCAAGAGCCAGCATCATGGCATGCTCGGCAACCGCTTCGGGTGAATATCCGGGTACTCTGAGGACTGTCACTCCCTTGGCCTTGGCTTCATCTATATCCACATTATTGAATCCGGCACAGCGCATAAGGACGAGCTTCACTCCTTTATCCGCCAGCTTATCTATTACTTCCGCACCCACGTCGGAGCTTACAAAGGCACATACTCCGTCATAGCCTTCGGCAAGAGACGCCGTCTGAGGCGACAGATCCGGCTCAAGATAATCAATCTCAATATCGGGGAAGCTAACTCTTGCCTTCTCAAAGGAATCTTTGTCGTATTTCTTTGTGTCATAAAAAAGTATTTTCATTAAGATCCTCCTATCTTTACACAAAACCCCTCATCGGGGAAATTCTTACAAGAACATCATTACAACAGGTATGGTCACTATGGACAGCAGGGTTGTGAGTATTATTCCCGCCGATATGATATCGTCCTTAACCCCATACTGTTTTGCCATCATAAGAGGCATATTGGCTGCAGGCATTGCTGCCATTACCACAACCGTACTCAGTATCAGTTCGCTTTTTATAAAAGGCCTCAGGATAAAAATGAGGATAATCGGCACTATAATCTGCCTCAGGATAACGAATACATAGAGACGCCACTTGCTGAACACTTCCTTCGGAACCATCTGAGCAACCGATACTCCCAAGACGATCATGGACATGAAAGTGGTGGTATTGCCTATGTATGACAGACCCGTTGTTATATCCTCGGGTACGGGAAAATCAGCTATATACAGCAAAATTGCCAGAATCGATATAACTGTTCCCGAATTGATAACATTTTTCCAGGTGAAAGTACTCTCCGCATGACGGTCGGGATGCTGTTCATCACCTATTTTACGCATAACCGCCATTCCGTAGGTATAAGCTATCAAATTGAATGTAAGTCCGCATATGGACACAAATATAAGGGATTTTGTTCCCAATACAGCCGCAGCAAAAGGTATTCCTATGAAACCAACATTGCCGAATATGGACATCATTCTGTAGGCATATCTGTCTTCCTTCTTAATCCCCAGGGCCAGGGGTATCAGGTAGGCCAGGGGTATCAACATGGCATACATCAGCACGAAGCATAAAAATGCGATGCCCAGTTCCCCCGCAGGGACCTTCTCCTCCTCCTTAAGGGCCGCACACAAAAGTGTGATGGGATTGGTGATATTTACAATGATCCACGAAAGCTGCCTTGATGACATATTGGATAAATGTCCTTTTTTATAGAGGTATACACCTATCAAAATAAAGACAAATATCATTATCATCTGTTTCTGTACTACCCAAATACTCATTTATATTTCCTTCTTTCTCTTCCCGTTTTATTATAACAAAAAAGGAGTCTTTCGACCTTAATTCTTTTTTGATAAAATGGAAGAATCGAAAACGAGGACAGAATTATGGATAATCAGACTTTACAATATAAAAAAATGACAGAGACTCCCATTCCGAAGCTTATAATCACTCTGTCAATTCCAACGATCATCAATATGCTTGTTACCAACATCTACAATCTGGTAGATACAGCCTTCGTGGGCAGACTCGGCAACTCAGCCAGCGGAGCGGTTGGTATAGTATTCGGTTATATGGCCGTAATTCAGGCCTTTGGCTTTATGTTCGGTCAGGGTGGCGGAAGTATTGTATCAAGGCTTTTGGGTGCCAAGGATACGGACAATGCGTCCGTCAATGCATCTACAGCTTTCTTCTTTGCCTTTGGATTCGGATTGTTCTTGGCAATCACATCATTTATATTCATCAATCCTCTGGTTATGCTATTGGGATCAACCGAGACAATAGCCCCTTACGCCAAAGAATATATAATCTACATACTTATTGCGGCCCCTTTTATGTCCGCAAGCTTTACCCTGAACAATCTTCTAAGATATGAGGGAAAAGCCGCTTTGGGAATGGCAGGACTCCTTACGGGTTCCATCCTTAATATGATTGCAGACCCCATCTTAATGTTCGGTCTGAATATGGGTGTTGCCGGTGCGGGACTCTCTACCTGTATAAGCCAGATCTTAAGCTTCTTCATACTGCTTTCCGCCTTCTTAAGCGGCAAGACAGTCAGCAAGCTCTCAATCCATAATGTGCACCCCGCTAATGGCGTGATATTGAATATATGCGCAACCGGACTTCCAAGTCTTTTAAGACAGGGGCTGGGAAGCATCGCCACAATCATCCTTAATACATCGGCCGGTATATACGGTGATGAAGCGGTTGCCGCCATGAGTATCGTATCAAGAATATCCTTCTTTATTTTCTCCGTGGCACTGGGCGTGGGCCAGGGATTTCAGCCTGTAAGTGCTTTCAACTACGGAGCCGGCAAATACGCCCGGGTAAAGCACGGATTCAGATTCACTCTTATTTGCGGTGAGCTTCTTATGTCTATAGCGCTTTTTGCGGCATTTATCTTTGCGCCCTCCTTTATAAGCGTCTTCAGAGACGATCCGAGAGTTATAGAGATAGCCACCAGAGCCTTAAGACTTCAGTGTATATCCCTTCTTTTCTTGCCTTTATCCATGGTTACGGAGATGCTGCATCAGAGTACGGGACACAATATTCTTTATCCCCGCCATACTGATTCTTGCCAAGTTGCGAGGACTTGCAGGCATACAGGAGGCACAGCCACTGGCTTATATACTCACCTTTTTCCCCGCACTCTATATGTGCATCACATTCATGAAGACTATGCCCTCGATTGATACGGAAGATACGGCAGTCCCTGCATCCGACTAGATTGTTTTCTTCACATTCATGTGGTTTAGGATAAACAAAAAAGCGGTAGATAACACATGTTATCTATCGTTTTTTTGCAGTTCTGTCGGGACATCTTCCCATTCCTTTATACCGTATCTTTGTCTGAATTTGGCCTCTTCAAGGCTTATGCGGGGAAGGTCTTCTTTAAGATAAGCAAGAAGTTCTTCCGCTCCTTCTCTTGTAATATTGTTTACTTCGAATATCCTCTCACATCCGGAATTGATCATCCATTGTCTTATCATTGGCACATTGGCATATGGTGAATCGGTCTTGGTTATCACTCCGATAAGAGGTCTTAATATGCTTCCCTGAATACTTGAACCGAAGAGATTGAAAGGTTCATCCGCTGCCTGAACTATTGCCACCACATCGGCTTCAAAAGAAAAACAGGCAAGTCCTGTGCTGAACACCTTGGACTCGGCGTATTCACCGGGCGAATCGATCATATCATCATCCGCGTTGGTGTACTGCGTCTTAACGTAATGAAGTTCTTCTCCTCTGAGAACCTGGGCCAGTGATGTCTTGCCGGCTTCACTTCTTCCCATTAAAAATAATCTCTTCATAATTCCTTTTGCCGTCAGTTTTTATGCACATCGCAGGTCCTGAATCCCAGGTCGTCTCTGAAGAATTCCACAACCTTCTCCACTGCGGTCTCCACATCCGTAAGTCTTCCCGTGACTATAAGGGAACCGCAAAAACGATCCATGAATCCAATCTCCACATTGGCAGCCTTCATGGCAACATCCGCTGCTGCCACCACGCATTCCCAGGGTGTAAAGCGAACCATTCCTATTGCTTCACCCATATGGTTCTCGCCTTCATGTACCCCTATATGCAAACCCAAATTCTTATATACACTTTCATCTGTGGGATTGATGACATGAGCAAGACAAACTTCCTTGCCGGGCACTCTGACCCTGGTCATCCTCAGCGTCTTCCCTTTCAGACTCTCGTAATCGTCATTAAATATTCTTTCTAAGAGTTCTTTTTTGTCCATACGAGGCATGATATCACTTCCTAACTCTTGGTGATCCTGCATACAACGTATCCCAGTTCATCGCGGAAATAGTTGACTACTTCTTCAAGGGCAGAACTTACATCCGACAGTTCTCCCGTTATGATGAGTGTTCCCGTGAATCTGTCGGCAAAGCCAAGATAGACATCACCGCTCTTAACCGCTATATCCGAGGCTATGACCGCAGACTCCGGCGGAGTCATGTTCATAATACCTATGGCAGAAGACGAATAATCAATCTGGGGATTAAGTCCCAGCTTCTGATATATGATGGGAGCAGGTCCGCCCATAATGTGGGCAAAAGTTATCTCCTTACCTGCAACCGTCTCCTGGACTATTCTTATCTGTTCGTGTTCGTTTGGCATACTGACAACCCTTCTTAATAAAATCAACCGCCTATCTGACAGTTAAGATGTGTTTCCCTCTCTATGGCCTTCTTAAAGGCTTCCATTCTGTCAGTCTCGGGGATTTTTGCATCCCCCATGGAATAAGGTCTGTTAAGACCTTCATACTTGCCCATTGCGTAATTGTGATAGGGAAGTATGTGAATGTTTTCAACTCCCGGAAGACTGTCCGCATATCTGGCTATATCCAGAAGTTCTTTCTCTGTATCATTGAATCCCGGAACAACGGGAACTCTGATTATAAGCTTGCACATTCCGCTCTTGGCGATCTTCATTGCATTTTCCACCATAAGGGTGTTCTCTTTTCCCGTCCACTCCTTATGCTTCATGGGATCCATGTGTTTGATATCCATAAGATATGTATCCAGATAGGGAAGTATATCTTTTTCTATAACGGAATATTCCGCAAATCCCATGCTCTCAAGCGCCGTGTTAAGGCCCATGTCCTTGGCTGCTCGAAGCAGTGCCGATGAGAAAGCCGGCTGCAAAAGGCTCTCGCCGCCTGATAAGGTAAGACCGCCGTCGGATCTTGAGTAATAAGGCAGATCTCTTTTTACCACCTTCATTACGTCCTCTACGCTTACATCACGGCCCATGGTCTTGACCTTGCCGTTAACGGTCATATTCTCTATGTCGTAATTCTGTGACTCCGGATTACAGCACCATCTGCATCTCAAGGCACAGCCTTTAAGGAATACTATGGTTCTGACGCCGATTCCGTCATGGATTGAATATCTCTGTATATCGAATATTCTTCCTTTTTCGTTCATGTATTCTTTCATAACAACCTCAATGATTATCTGTTCTGAGCCTGTTCCGTTCTTCTGATGATCTCATCCTGAAGTGACTTGCTTAAGCCCGCCGGCATATTTTTCGGGATGCTTCTGAGCATCAAGAAGAGTCTCTCTGTCAACGACGTTGAACTGCATATGCATACCCTTCTGATCGAAGTATCCTCTTACAAGAGTGACAAAGGATTCAAGGCCCTTGTCTCCTGCCATTGCCGTAGGATGCATCTTCATATTGAAGAGAGTTCCGTTACTTGCTATGGCATGATCAAGTTTTGCAACCGAATTACATGAGGCTGTGGGACCGTTAACATCTCTTCCCGAGGTAGGCGATACACCGTCCGCAATAGGCATGTGTGCCAGACGACCGTCAGGTGTTGCACCTGTCTGTGCTCCCAAAGGAACATTGGCAGATACGGGATAAAGTCCTGCCTGATACTGTCCGCCTCTGGGATTCTTAAAGGTCTCAACAGGCTTTGTGTAATAATATGCCGCTTCTCTTGCTATCTCATCAACTTCATCAATATCATTGCCGTACTTGGGGATGTCATCGATCATATTCTTGATCTCCTCGTAATGGGCCTTCTCCTCAGCCGACAATTCCATTGTAAGTACATTTGTTATTATTGATTCCAAAAGTGCGGAAGATACTTCCTTACCTTCGAGTCTGTATGCTTTTGCCACCTGAAGTGCAACTTCCGTAGCCGTCTTCTCATCGAAGCCCTGACCGAAGTTCATATCCATTGCCTTCTTAAGCTCTTCCAGAGTGATCTTCTTCTGCTCATAGACCAGAGTCTTAACGGTGTAAAGTGAATCGGCCACATTGGCTATACCGAAGCCCTGAGGGCCGGTAAAGTTATATACGGCTCCGCCTTCCTGCATTGACTTGCCCTTCTTCATACAGTCATCCACAAGGCTTGATACAAAGGCAAGAGGTGCTCTCTCGGCATGTGCCACATCAATTGCATTAATGGAATTGACAAGCATGGATATACAGTAATCCATCTGCTTCTTATATGCAGCCTTGAAGTCTTCATAAGTCTTAAGTTCGGATAATTCTCCGGTCTTAAGGGTTACCAGTTCTCCCTGATCGTATCCGTTGGAGAATACCATCTCCAGAGGTCTGCACATATTGAAGAATGCCGCGTCATGCCATCCGTCCGTCTTGCCGGGTACCTGAGGCTCAACGCATCCGATTATGCTGTAGCCCCTTGCTTCTTCAAGAGGAATTCCTCTGTTAAGAAGTGCGGGGATAATTATCTCATCATTGTAATATGCGGGAAAACCGATTCCCGTTCTGGTAAGAGCCGCTGCACGAAGGAGCAGTTCCTGAGGCGAGCCGTTCCATACTCTTATTGAGATTGAAGGCATGGGAAGGAATACATGCTTTGTTGCATCCAGACACATGAATGACAGATCGTTGGTGGCATCCATGCCGTCCTTTGTCTGGCCGCCCACTATAAGGTTCTGGAAAAGTGAATAACCTGCAAAACCTTCTGCACTTACAGCATCACGACACTTATTAAGATCGTTGAGTTTTACCCATATACAATCCAGAAGTTCCTGGGCAAATTCTCTTGTTATATTGCCTTCATCAATGTCCTTCTTGAAATAAGGGAACATATACTGATCAAATCTTCCGGGAGAGATGGAATGTCCGCTGGATTCAAGCTGAATGGTCTGCTGTATGAACCAGAAAGACTGGCATGCCTCGTAGAAATTCCTTGCGGGTTCTGCGGGAACATGTGCACATACTTCAGCTATCTTTAAAAGCTCGGCCTTTCTTACGGGGTCGGCTTCCTTCTCAGCCATCTCCTTAGCAAGCTCAGAATATCTTTTTCCGTAATCCGCAACGGCCTTGCAGCCTATGATAACCGCCTGAAGAAAGGCAGTCTTGGTGGCACAGTTATAGTCTCCGGGCTTAACTGTCTCAAGTTCTGCTGCCGCTTCTCTAATAATACCGTTCAGTCCTACGGCAAGAACCTTATCGTACTGAACCGTGAAATGTCCTATTCCATTGTAGAAATAATTGCCCGGTGTGAAGAAGTTGTGAGCCATAAGCTTAAGAGCTTCGGGAGCCATATAGGACTCTGCCAGCTCGCTTGTGGTCTTGCCCTTCCAATAACCGTTAACAGCTTTAAGTCTCTTTTTTGTATCTTCCGATATATAGAAAGGATCCGCAGCTCTGTTCTCTACAGTATCGAATTCCGCTTCCAGCCACTCATAAGAGAATTCCGGGTATGTCTGACATCCTCTGGGAGCTATGGTGCTGCTGCCCACAATAAGTTCCAAAGGTCTGATTATAATAGGCAGATTCTCGAGAATATGCTTAAACGACAATGCCTTACGAAGAACAATGGGCTTGCCTTCCGTCTGCTTGAAAGACTCTGTGATAAGTTCTGCTCTTGCAGGCTCGATCTCAGGCTTTTTTGCATAGAGATGCTCTACAAGCTTTGCTATTCTCTCTGTCTTATTTACAGCTGTACTGTCTGTCATATAAAAAACTGCTCATGAAACTTTCCTTTCAAATACTTGTCTCTAGTCTTCGGGATAGAGACATCTGATACCGTTTCTTTCAAATAATGCCAGCCATTCATGGTCCGGCTTAACATCGGTTACCACCACATCCACACGACCTATCTCGCATATCTGTGAGAAAGCAACCCTTCCGAATTTTGTCGAATCCACAACGAGATATATCTTCTCGGCTGATTCGATCATTATCTTCTTGATACTGGCGGAATCGTCATTGCCGTCAGTGATTCCTTTTTCCATGTCTATGCCCTTGCATGACATGAAGAGTTTATCCGCATTGTAAGAATTGACACAGTCAAAAGCCGCCTTGCCGAGGAGAGACATACTTCCCGGCTTCAGCTTGCCACCTGTTGAGATAATATCCATATCCTGAACATCCGAAAGCTCGATGATGTTCTCAACGGAATTGGTTATAACCGTCAGTCTCTTCTTCTGTTTGATTCCTTTTGCTATGAAGACGGATGTGGTAGAAGCATCCAGGAAAATATGATCTCCGTCATCTATCTCGCTGCTTACCAATTCTCCTATCTTCTGCTTGCCTGTGGCATTGGCCTTCCATCTTACATTGAAGGGAAGATCGATGGAATTCTTCTCATTTACCACCGCGCCTCCATAAGATCTTGTAACATGACCGTCTTCCTCAAGTTTTTCGAGGTCTCTTCTTATTGTCTCTTCCGAAACATCGAATTCCTTACTGAGTTCTGCGACGACTACTTTGCCTTCGTCGCTGACTTTTTGAAGAATAATATTACGTCTTTCTACTGCTAACATGTGCAACCCCCTGCTTTCTGCACTTTATTACATGATGTATTTGAGCAATCTGTCCGAAGGTCTTGCAATAACCTGGCTGTCAAGGAACATGCCCTTTTCTCCGGCCTCTGCCTTCGCTTTCTCGATTGCCGCCGTTACCGCCGATACACTTCCTGTCAGAGTCATATATGACTTACCGCACATACCCTTTGCCAAACGTATCTCCAACAGCTCGACTATTGCCGTCTTTGCCGCAAAATCGGCCGCAACTATAAGTGCCGCAACATCATATGTTTCAAGAATTCCCAAGGCGTCCACTTTTTCAACTTCTGCCGTACCGTATATGGCAGGGAAGATTGACTCATGAGGATTGCCGAGTACAAATGTGTCTATAACTTTGTCTGCGTAATTTTTTGCGGCCACATCAACCGATGCCTTAACCGCACTTATCTCCCCCGCTATGAGGATTACGAATTTACCCGGACATGTAACTTCGGCCTGAAGCAATTCTACATCTGCAGCCTTAGCCATCTGATCCGCTGCCGCGAATCCGGATGATACTGTTGATATCTCAACCATTCCCAATGCTTTAGCCATTTGTTACTGTCCTCTCTCTCACTACTACTTCTCTATCTGATACTTCTTCCACGATTCCGTCTATTGAACAGTGGATACTTACGCTTAAGCCTTCGGCGGCTTCAGCTATCTTCTGACCTTTTTTAACCATCTCTCCCACAGTTACTGTTGGAACTGCCGGAGCACCTATATGCTGGCTCATCTGAATCCTTACATAGGCCGTGCTAGGCGTTGTATCTATAAAAGGTGCTTCCACGTCATACCTGCTAAGTCCCAGTCTGGCTGCCAGTCTGTGAACGGGCACCTTTCTCAGCTCTCTGTCTTCAATCACCCCTGTCGATTCCACAGGTTCAACCTTCACACCTGCTCCTCTTAAACCGCCTTTAAGGTTCTGTATTATTGACTTAGGTGAAAGTCCCTGAGGACAGGCATATTTTTCACATACGCCGCATCCGCTGCAGAATGCCGTATTGGTATATACACTCAGGTCCGATGTATCCGCGTTAGCCACGGCTCTCATGACCTTATGGGGTTCTATGGGATGGCCCAGTGCGTGTCTCGGACACATATCCGTACATGTTCTGCACTGGCAGCATGCCGATGAAGCCCTCTTTCTCTCTATTTCAAGCTTCTTATTCATCTTCGCAATGACCGGATGGTCTTTTGGAAGAATGATAATCGCATTTGTTGTCTTTGTTATGACTGTGTTCTCGGTTCCCAGTCTTCCCATCATGGGGCCTCCCATAAGGTAAGCCGGATCCGCACAAGTTACATGTCCCGCAAGAGCTATTGCTTCTCTGACTGTGGTTCCCAGAGGAACTCTTACAGTAAGAGGTCTGTCTATCTCTCCGACTATGGACACCAGTTTGTTGGTTACCGGTATATTCAGATGTACCGCTCTGTAAAGGTTGTACATGGTCTCCACATTGTAGACCACTACATTCTCTTCTATGGGAAGTCCGCCCGCTCTTATAACTCTGCCTGTTGCCTCGTATATAAGAACAACTTCGTCTCCCATGGGGTATGCCGCTTTGAGACCGCATATCCTTACATTTGGAAAATCGGGTAATATCTCATTAAGCGCATCAATGGTAGCCTTGTATTCATTCTTGATTCCCACAACGGCTTCCTTTGCACCGAATGCCTGCCTCACTTCATCTAACATCGTGATTATCTCTTTTGTATGAGTAGCCAAAAGCTGTCTGTGAAGTTTGAGCAAAGGTTCACATTCCACACAGTTGAGTATTACCGTGTCTGCCTTTTCCGTCATCTTGGCATATGCCGGGAAACCGGCTCCACCGGCTCCCACTATGCCATTATCCCTTGCAATACTTTTTAACTCATCAATAAGCATGGTCTTCAGCTCCATTCCTGTCCTTCATCGATTATTCCGACGATTGCAGCATCAATTGGAGCGTCCGCAACATCGCATCCTATTCTGGCAGCTGATCCCTGTGCCACCAGTACATATTCTCCGATTCCGGCTCCGATGATATCAATTGCAACCAACTTCGAACCGCTCTGAGTCATAGACTCAACAGGCTCTACTATCATGAATTTATTACCTACCAATTTGTCGCTTTTTCTTGTTGAAAAAACGCTTCCCACTACTTTTCCTATAATCATAATTAATCCACCTTACTGTTGGTCACTGCTAATTTGCTAATATTGCTACTGTATCTCCCTGCTTGATCTGGCAGGCATTTGCTTCATCTGTATCGATGTGCATCTCCAATGTGAAAGAATCATCAACCCTTATCTTCACATTGTCCAGAACAGCTCCTCTGTCATTTTCAACCTTGACCGATACGAAGTCGCCGTCCTTATATCCGCCTTTGATAGCATCTGTTGTCGACATATGAATATGTCTTGCCGCTACTATGCAGCCTTCGTTAACATATATGGCACCCTTGGGTCCCACAATAGCTATCGGCGCCGATCCGGCTGTATCACCGGACTGTCTTACGGGAGCATTGATTCCCAATGTGCGGGCATCTGTCTGAGATATCTCAACCTGAGTCTTTTTTCTTACAGGTCCGAGGATTCTCACGTTCTCAATAGCTCGAAGCTTGAGACCCACTATGGTGCACTGCTCATTTGAGGCGAACTGGCCTCCCATAAGATCTTTTTTCTTAGTGAGCTGATAGCCTGGGCCGAAGAGTTTCTCGACATCCTCCTGAGTCAGATGAATGTGTCTTGCGGATACCCCTACGGGCACCTTCATTTTGACTTCATCCTTTCCGGATTCGCCGAGAGCCTCTATGACCATTCTGGTGATCTGCTCAATACTGTTGTTATCCAATATTCACACCACCTTTGTTAGCTTTAATTACTTTACCTTGGGAAGAATAAGCTCAACATCGTTGTGTGGACGAGGGATTACATGTGTTGCGATAAGCTCGCCAAGGCTTCCTGCGCTGTTGGCACCTGCCTCAACCGAAGACTTAACAGCTCCTACATCTCCACGTACCATAACTGTTACAAGTCCGGAACCGATCTTCTCTGTTCCTACAAGTGTTACGTTAGCAGCCTTACACATTGCATCTGCTGCCTCGATTGCTGCTACAAGACCTCTTGTCTCAACCATTCCTAATGCTTCCATTGACATAATCATTTCCTCCTGTCTTCTTGTGTTTTAAATCATCTGTTTAAAAATCTTATTTGTCTTTTGGTACAAAATCCGGCGGGTCCTGACCCAACATCTTTGAATCAGATGAGGGCTCTTCTTTACCCCTGAACCGGCTTGCCGACAATTCAACCATCCTGATTATCTCGGGATGGGGGTTGGAGATAACTCCATAGTTGGCAGGCCTCTTGATAGCCTGAGTTCTTCCGGCCTCGATAGCAACTTTGACAGCTGCCACCTCCCCTTCAATAACCATGGTTACAAGTCGTCCTCCGAGCTTTCTCTCCCATGTGGACAGTTTAATGTCAGCTGCTTTACACATAATATCCAGTGCATCCATTGCTGCAACAACACCGGTAATTTCTATAAATCCATATGCACCGATCATGTTTTTCTCCTGAATCTTACCCGGATGTTGGGCTTTTATTTAAGCCTTGAACTTGGGAAGAATCTTCTCAACGTCGTTGTGTGGACGAGGAATTACATGTGTTGCTACGAGTTCACCGAGTCTGCTTGCTGCAGAAGTACCTGCTTCAACAGAAGCCTTAACTGCTCCTACGTCTCCACGTACCATAACTGTAACGAGTCCGGAACCGATCTTCTCTGTTCCTACCAATGTAACCTCAGCTGCCTTTGTCATTGCATCTGCTGCTTCAATAGCTGCTGTAAGTCCTCTTGTTTCTACCATTCCTAATGCTTCCTGTGACATATTATGCCTCCTCCTTAATTTCTTGTTTGATAGTTTAATCTTTATCTAATGCGCTGATCTTCAGCATTTTTTCAGTATCTGACGTTGGTCTCGGAATAATGTGCTTTGACACGATACCCGTATTGGCAAGTGCAACTGCTTCCGCAGCCCTCATGGCTTCTTTTACATCCGCTACACTGCCTCTGAACTTCACCGTTACCAGCAAAGGTACCGGCAGCGAATCCGCATTGGCAGGTTTGTTCTTGTCAAATACTTCCAGTCTTACGTCTGCTGCTTTGCATCCTGCGTCCGCAGCAAGGAAAGCACATACAAGGCCGAATACTTCCAACAGTCCTACTGCTTCACCTTCCATCTGGTTTGTCATGTCTTCCATTTCTTATCTCCGTTACTATCAGAATTACTTATTTACTATGGCTATCTTCAAACCTTTCATGGCAAGGTTTGTTTCAAGCGCTTCATTGATCTGTTCAAGCGGGAATCTGTGAGTGATCAGCTCTGACATGGGAAGTCCGATTCCTTTTGCTCTTCTTAAGAAGTCAAAGGTCGTAGCGTAATCTCTCAATGTGTATACCCACGAACCAACAAGTGTGATCTCTTTTGAACACAGATCAAAGTGTGGATTGATGGTTGCGTCTCCACCGTTGATGAAGAATCCAAGCTCACATAAGCCACCGCCGTTGCGGATGAACTTATATACGTTGGAATGCGCTCCCGGGTTACCTGTACACTGGAAAGCGAAGTCTGCAAGATGTCCGTCGAAGGATGCCTCGACTGCAGCTGTAAGAGCTTCTATTCCCTTGTGTTCCATAAAGTTGACTGTTTTGCTTGCTCCAAGTCTCTTAGCGAATGCAAGTCTCTGTTCATTACCGTCAACTGCCGTGATGTTCTCAATACCCATTGTTCTTAAGATTGCTATACAGATAAGACCTATGGGACCGCATCCCTGAACAGCCACTCTGCTGTTGAATCTTAAAATGCCTGTTGTCTTGGCTCTTTCCACTGCATGAATAAGAACCGCGCATGGCTCAATGAGAATTCTTGAATCAAGATCAAGATCACTTACGTTGAAGAATGTTGAACCCAGAGCTCCTCTGATGAGAATGTAATCCGCAAACCATCCGTTCAGATGACAGTCATCATCGGGAAGGAGTCCGTATACATCAGCTCCGCCTACATTCTGCTTGTTAAGATCGAACATTGTGATATCCGGATTGTCCTTGAAAATCATACAGGTAACGATCTTGTCGCCTACCTTAACTTCCTTGCCGGCACTGTCTTTCTTAACATTCTTACCCAGCTTTACAATCTCACCTGTTCCCTCGTGTCCGAGAGCAACCGGGATAAGACTGAAGGGGTCGTTTTTGTACTCGTGTGCATCTGTTCCGCACACGCCGCAGCCCTCAACCTTAACAAGGATATCATCATCTCCCACTTCGGGGATTGGATACTCCTTGATGTCGAAGTGCTTAAGTGATGTAAGCACCGCAACATGGGCTGTCTTAGGAATTGCACCCTGACCTCCAACCGATGCCGATGTACTTGGAGCAGCGCCCATGGTACTCAGTATCTGCTTGACGATCTGTTCAACGTCCTGTTCGTTTACTGCCATTGTCTCTCCTCCTTGTCTATCTAATACATAAGCTGTCAGTCATCGTACAGCGTCTTCTCTTGGTGAATGAAGCCGCATTTGTAAGTCCTTCGCCTGTTCTTGATGCAATTGTAAAGGTACAATATCCTTCACCACCGTATCCAAGTGCTGCGTAGCTAGGGCCGTTCTTAACAAGAATCGCTGTATCGATTGCCTTGGCATATCTTGTGATGTTATCCACATTCTTTGAATGAATGTGAGCTGAATGTCTGTTGCCGTGCTCCAGCCATACCGCCGTCTCAACACCCTCTTCGAAATCTTTAACTCTTACAACGCCTAAGATCGGCATCATAAGTTCTGTTGTAATGAGAGGATGTTCCTTGGGTCCTTCGAATACGATACAACGTATCTCGGGTCCCACCTCAACTCCTACCATGGAAAGAAGTGTTCTTGCATCTCTTCCCACACACTTACGGTTGAGTGCTCCCTTGGGAGTAATAACCGTTGCAGCCAGCTTGTCCTGAACTTCCTTGCTTGCAAGATAGCATCCGTTCTCGCTTATCATGTAGTTCATAAGTTCATCTGCTATGCTGTCAACCGCAACAACTTCCTTCTCTGCTATACATGGAAGGTTATTGTCAAATGTACATCCGTTAACGATGTCTCTTGCGGCTTTTCTCACATCCGCCGTCTCATCAACAAGTGCGGGAGGATTACCTGCTCCGGCACCGATCGCTCTCTTTCCGGAAGAAAGAACCGCCGTAACAACTCCGGGACCGCCTGTAGCAACCAACAAAGGAATGCTTGGATGCTTCATCATGATATCGCTGGTCTCCATTGTGGGAACCTCCACTGTTGTTGCGATATTGTCGGGTCCTCCTGCTTCAAGAGAAGCCTCGTTGATCATATTGATTGTATAAATTGTTGTTTTCTTTGCATTGGGGTGCGGATTGAATACCACTGTATTACCGCCGGCAAGCATGCCGATTGAGTTACATATCACTGTTTCAGAAGGGTTGGTGGCAGGTGTTATGGCACCTATTACACCAAAGGGTCCCATCTCAACAAGTGTAAGTCCCTTGTCTCCCGACCATGCTACTGTCTCGAGAGCTTCCGTTCCGGGTGTCTTCTCAGCTGTGAGGTGATGCTTTAAGATCTTGTCTCCCACATTACCCATTCCTGTTTCATTAACACCCATGTTAGCGATAAGCTCAGCATTTTCATGTGTCTTTTTTCTGATGGCCGCAATTATCTTTTCTCTCTGATCGAGAGACATATCTCTTACGACCTTCTGTGCTTTGATCGATGCGTTGATGGCATCGTTCATATCAGCAAACACACCGTGCATGCCCTGAGGAGATTCCGCTATCTGCATGTTCGCCATGACTTTCTGTACTATGTCATGAACCAAACTTTCATCTACAGACATCTGTATTACCTCCTTATCTTACTTGCCTAACTGAGCAAGAACTTTCTTTGTAATCTCTGATACAAGTGCTGCATCATTTGCTGCAGGTGCTGCTGAAGAACCGCAATTTCCGCAGTTATGACAATTAGCCTTGTCCTTGTTTACACAGACATTGGCGGGATGACGTCCGGGTAATCCCATCTGTCTTCTTATCTCATATAATCTCTGGATCTGTGCCTCGTTGAATTCCTTGGGCTCGCCGATCTGTTTTGCCTTCCAGAGAAGTTCTGCATAGAATTCAACGGATTCCATCTTCATGTAAGCCGAAAGAAGATCTCCTGACCATGTCAGTGCTCCGTGGTTCTCAAGAAGTACTGCATCGAAGTATTCAAGATAAGGTTCTACCGCATCTGGAATCTCTGTTGTTGAAGGTGTTCCGTAAGGTGCAATGGGAACACAGCCGAGTGCTATAACAGCTTCCGGCATGATAGGCTGTGAAAGAGGAATACCTGCAATTGCAAAAGCTGTTGCATATGTAGGATGAGCATGAACTACAGATCCTACATCAGGTCTCTTCTGATATACTCTCATGTGCATCTTGATCTCACTTGAAGGTCTGAATCCTTTATTAGCCTGGATTGTGTTACCCTGTGCATCTACTTTACAGATGTATTCAGGTGTCATAAATCCTTTGGATACTCCTGTAGGTGTACAAAGGAATTCATTGTCATTCAGCTTAACTGAAATGTTACCGTCATTGGCAGCTACCATGTTACGGTTGTAAATTCTTCTACCAATCTCGCAAATCTGTTTTTTGATCTCGTACTCGTTTGGTGCCATATTTTTTCTCCTTTTTATATTGTTTTTTATTTGCTGCACATACATAAAGCAATGCGTCCATTGATTCATGTATGTACAGCAGCTGGCAAACATCGGTGAAAAGGCGCATATAGGCATCCTTTTCACCTTTGTAATGCCATTATATGCCCGTTTTTTATAGAAGTCAACACAATCCCACACATTTTTGTTGTTTTTTTGTTGTTTTTGTAATTTTTGTGCAAAACAACGTAAAAAACGTGTGGCTTTTGTGTTTGTTTTTTGTTGTTTTTCTGTGAAAAATGGCGCAAAAAAGCGATTCTCCGAAGAGAACCGCTTTTTAAGTCTACATATATTTATTCATGAGTTCTTCAACTCTGCTTCTTGTTATTGTGGCACCGCTTCCGTATTCAACCATAGGCTGAATGCTTCCGCTGCTGACCTGTTCGCCGTCACTCTTCATCTTGGCTTCTTTTTCCTTTATCCAGGTAAGTTCTTCCTCACCCAGCTTTGAGAAGGTCGCCTCATCAAGTGTGCTTCCCAAGTATGACCAGAGCTTGTTAAGAAGATTGTCCCAGATGGTATAAGACTCATACGACAGATCGTTCAGGCTCTGCTGATCCATCAAGGATCCGTTAAGCTCTGTATCTATCTCCTTTTGCCTTTCCACTGCATTGTCATACTCTTTTTTGATTGCAGTTGCATCAAGCACTCCGGAATCATTCATGGCATCCTTGAATCCGGCTGAGTTGTTCTCGTCCTTACACTTTTCCATGTTGACTGCCTTGTTGGCAAAAGTATAGAACTTGTTGTTTTTAAATGTACAATTCAGGAAATTGGCCGAATCATAATCTCCCAACTCAACAAAATAGCAGTAGTCATATGCCACTTCATTATTCGCGAAAATACAGTCTTCAAACGTAACATCATAAGCACTGTAGATATTGATCATGGAATATTCTTTCGAATCTCTCATGGTACATCTGCTGAATCTTGCAGTTCCTATATCATAGAGATTGAGAAGTCCGTAGGTGCACTCGTATATCTCGGAGTCTGTTACATTGATATCATAACTGTTTGTGGCATCAATACCGTAAGTACCGCTGCCGTAGAGATTACACTTATCTATATTCAGTCCGCTGCAGTTGCTGAACTTCAGAACACTTCCGCTGCAGAAGCCCGGTTCAACATTGTGGCCCGCGGTAATACCTTCAAGGGTAAGCTTGCGGTCGTTTTCAAATGTAAGCACTGCCGCTGTGGGAGAGTCCACACAGAAAAGAACGTCTGCTCCGTCTTTGGCTTTGATCTTAATATCATGCACATCCGAAACAACAAGTTCCTCGTACATAAGCTGTACTCTTGCATTGTCTATCTGACTCGAAGAGACACGTGAGAAATCATATGTTCCCGCTTCCACTTCTATGCAGCTGTTGCTCTTGAGTGAATTAACCAGTTCCACAACATTGCTTACAGTAACTGTATCGAAATATCTGAACTGCTCAAGATCGTTAAGTCTTTCGTCACCTTTTCTGACAAATCTGTATTCACTGACATAGAAAGAATTGTATTCGGGATTTTCCGAATCCGTATATGTATAGAACTCATATAAGATCAGCATTCCGTCGTCTGTAAGGGTAATTTTACGACTGCTCTTGTCATCTTCGGCAAAGGGTTCGATTACTTCGAAACACCATTTATCGTTTGCACTTTTTTCATATGCCGCCTCTTCCTTATAGGTAAGAGTTGCGCCGTACATCTTGATGGAAGACTCATATCTGTCACAACGGAAATCCAGCGCATATCCGTCACCGTTTTCCCTGATTGCCAGATCGATATCTATGCCTTCATCATCAGAAGCCATGGTAAAATAATCCCAGCTTGTTCCGTCGCCGTATTCCGAATGATCGTTGATATATACGAATTCCCATTCTCCCACAGCATCGGCTGCAGTCGCGGGGGCATTCTCAGTAATATTCTCGACCTCGGTCATTACAGGCATTGTTGCGTCTGTGCCCGGATTGTCCGTATCAGCATTTTTGCCACATCCGTTAGCGAATGTGGCAAATGTTAATACAGAAATTACAGTTGCAATTATTACTCTTTTTCTCATAATAATCCCCTTCATTTCTTTTTTTGCAGATTTCAGAAATAATATACCGGCATAGCATCGCCTATCTCAACTCTGAGATCAGGTCTTACTTCTGTATTCTGGTCTATCATCTGGCTGCTCTTCTCATATTCTATCATTCCGAGAACCTGAGGATGAGTTGCTGCTATAACGCTTTTCTTGGCTGCTGTCTTCTTGCTTGCTGCCGCTACCGGTTTCTTAGCAGGCGCTTTTTTTGCTACAGGCTTCTTAGCCGGTGCTTTCTTAGCAGGTGCTTTTGTTGCTGCCGACTCTGTCTTAACTGCTTCCTTTACCTGTGTATCCTTCTGTGCTGCAGTTGTCTTTGCAGCTCTGTCCATACTTCCTTTTCCTACTGCCATTTTTTTCTCCTATCTCACAGTCTCATCAGTTCTTTTGCCAGTTCCCTGAATTCAAGAGCACTTCTTGTGTTCTTCTTGAATACAGCAACCGGTTTTGATGCGTCCTGTGCCCATTCAATCATTGAATCAACATGAATAACAGACTTGAATACATTGATGCTTTCATAAGAATCAAGTACTTCCATAGTCTGCCTGTAATAATTCTTACGTTCGTCCACTTTGGTGATAAGTACACCAAGAACTCTTGCATCCGTCATCTCTTCCAGACTCGCTATAAATTCAAACATATTCGCAAGTCCGAAAAGTCCCCAGGGAGAAGCCTCTACCGGGACTATTACATCATCGGACGCACACAGGATATTGATCACCCATGTGCCCAGAGTCGGCGGTGCATCAATGAGAATATAGTCGTATTTTCCCGATTCCTTAACCTTCTTAAGGCATTTCTTCAGAACCAGTTCTCTCTGCATCATGGTAAACAGTTCATATTCAATCTGGCTCATCAGAGTAGATGAGGGGATCAGATCCAGATTGTCATATTCCGTTTTTACGATGTAGTCAGTCAGGTCATCTTTGTCCTTAATGGCATAATAGAGATTCTTCTTGTTCTCAGCCATAGCCAGCACTTCATCTTCTTCAAAAAAAGATAAGGACAGGTTAAGCTGCATATCTCCGTCCACCATAAGGACTTTTTTTCCTGCCGCCGAAAGCTCGTATGCCAGGTTGGCACACGTGGTTGACTTTCCGCTTCCTCCTTTGTTGTTGGTAAAACAAATCGTCCTTGTGTTCATATTCACCTGCTAATTACTGTATACTTTTACTTCAAATGATCTTCTGACACATTCTCTTGCTTCTCGCAGGTTAGCAAAGAGTCCGCTCTCTATCATCTGAGCAAGTATATTTCCTAATGCAGTGGCTTCACCGGGACCCGCATGTACGTCGACTCCTGTGCTCTTAGCAGTAAGTTCGTTAAGATACGCTGCATTGGAACCGCCACCGATTATATTCACCTTATTATACTTTATTCCCGTCATACTCTCAATAGTGGCAAGCTTGTCGGCATAACATTTTGCAAGGCTGTTATATATGACAGCTGCAAGTTCGTAGAGAGTCTCGGGAACCTGCTGGCCTGTTTTTTTACAATAATCCTGTACCGCTGTAACCATATCGTCAGGAGATAAAAATGAAGAGTCCTGACAGTCGACTATGCTCTTTATGGTCTCACGGGATGCTCTGTCGCACAGTTCACCGTAGCCCATATCCGGAGCAAGTTTGTTACGAACGGACTGAATCATCCACAGTCCCATTATGTTGGCAAGATAAGTTATCTTACCGCCGTAGCCTCCCTCATTGGTTAGGTCTGCCTCTTTGCTCTTTGGCGAACAATTGGGCTTATCCATCTCCACACCCATAAGAGACCAGGTACCCGATGATATGTAACAGGTATTCTCCTCATTGGTGGGTATGGCCATAACCGCACTGGCAGTATCATGAGTAGGCGGAAGAACCACCTTACAATCATATCCAACCATATCTCTTACTTCTTTTGTCAGTTCACCCACAAAAGTGCCCGGCATATATATCTTTTGGAATATCTCTTTATTGAAACCGAGCATATCTATCAATTCATAATCCCATTCCCTGCTGTCCGGATTCAACAACTGACTGGTTGTAGCTTCCGAATATTCCTGCACCTTTTTTCCCGATAATCTGAAGTGAAAATAATCGGGAATCATGAGCATGGCTTTTGCAGCTTCCATCTGCTCGGGATGGATCTTTTTCAATGCCATCAACTGATATATCGTATTATAGATTGCTTTCTGTATACCTGTTCTTGCATACAAATCGTCCTCCGATATTATCTTATATACTTCTTCATCCATTCCGTCGGTTCTGTGATCTCTGTAACCCACGGCTTTACCTATGATCTGATCCTTTTCATCCAAAAGCACATAGTCGACTCCCCATGTATCGACACCTACGCTTTCCGGAATCTTACCGATCTCTTTACATTTTTTCATGCCCTTTATGATCTCGTTAAAAAGTCTGTCCAGATCCCAGCACAAAGTTCCGTCCACATCATCCATTCCGTTCCAGAATCTGTAGACTTCCTCAAGTTCGATTTTACCCTCATTCAAAGAACCAAGAATATGGCGTCCGCTGGACGCGCCTATATCTATGGCCAGAAAATATTTCTTATCCAAAATGACCCCCTTCCGCCTGCATAACGCAGACGCCTGTCTGTCTTTTACTATTAATTTAGGCCGGCTGTAAGAGCCGGCCTAATCTACATTTAAGAGGCGCTTATTCAATAACAACACCTTTTCTTAATATGATATTTGCATAAATAGCTGTTTCTGTAGTCATTACAACAACAGACGATTTTTCTCTTGTCTGATCGTAGAATTTCCACTTGTTGATCTCCTGAAAACAAGCATCTCCTCTGTCGTCATATTTCTTGACTATAGCCTTGTACTCATCCCATATAGGAGTAGCAACCTTGCCTACATCTCCGGGCTCAAGTGCCATGAGTGTGCAGGGAGGATCAACCTCTCCTTTTGCATTGGGATATGTATCAAGAGGGAACACTTTAAGAATAGCATCAAGAAGCTCAGGTACTCCGAGACCGTCTGCTCTTATTACTCTCTTACCCATTGTGTGACCGGGAAAATTGCCGTCTGCAATGGTGATCTCATCTGTGTGTCCCATTTCATCCAGAACCTTAAGTAATTCCGGAGATATCTCTGTTGGAATTCCTTTTAACATCTTCTTCCTCCGCTCTTCCCCGAAGGGAATCATCTTATTTAAGTAAAGGGACCGGAAGCCCGATCCCTCTACCTTAAATTATGTTAGTTTATAACAAGCAAAGATTAGTCATAAAGGTTTGGAGCGATGTCTGCTGAATCCATGTTTGTTGTATCGTACCAGTAACCATCTGTAGCGATATCAGAAACTGTCTCACCGTTAGCTATTGCATAAAGAGTCTCAACTGTTGTCTTACCCATTGCAAGAGGTGACTGTGTAACAGCACCAAACATCTTACCATCTCTTATAGCCTGCTTGATAACTGAACCAGCATCAAATCCGGCTGCAAGAATCTTTGTTCCAGGCTCTGTACCAAGTACATCGAGGTTCTCGTTTGCAGAAAGGATACCTTCAGCTGCAACCTGGTTAGAACCGAACATACCGATAACGTCTGACTTGTTCATGATTGCAGAAGCTTCTGTTGCGCAAAGCTCAACTGTTGTCTGTGCAGGAACTGCAACTTCGATGATGATGTTAGCTGAAGCCTCGTCACCCTTGTCCTTTGCACCGTTTACATAGAACTCATTACCAACAACTGCTACTGTATATCCATCAGCCTTAGCAAGCTCTGTGAACTTGTCGATGAAACCAAGACCACGCTGTGTGATTGACTCAGAAGTAGATTCCTGGTTAACTTCACCAATTCTTACAGGAGCTGTAGCGCTTGCGATTGTGTCCTTAAGTGCTGCGTAAAGGTTGTCAGCTGCTGTTGCGCCTGCGCCGTAGTTGTCTGTTGCGATTGTAGATAATACTGATCCAGCAGGAGCATCCGGAACACCTGAGTCAAAACATACTACAGGGATACCTGCATCCATTGCCATCTGAAGAGCATCTAAAACTGCGCTCTGGTCACAAGCTGCAAGACCGATTCCATCGGGCTGTGCGTTGATGTAGTTAGTAAGCATGTTAACCTGATCAGCGATATCTGACTCAGCGTTAGGTCCGTTACACTCTACAGATACACCAAGCTCTTCAGCTGCCTGGTTAACACCTGTAACAGCTGCCTGCCAGTATGATGACTGGAAGCTCTTTACAACGATCTTGAACTCAAGATCACCGGCTGCAGGTGCTGCTGCTTCTTCAGCTGCAGGTGCTTCTGCCTCTGCTGCAGGTGCTGCTTCTGCTGCGGGTGCTGCTTCTTCAGCTGAGCTGCCACAACCAACGAGTAAGCTTGCTACCATAGCTACTCCCAAAAGTGTTGCTAATAACTTCTTCTTCATTTGTTTTCCTCCTTTAATAAAGAAATACACTTCTATATGAACTGCTCATGCAGTACATATCGCCTATTAGTTACCCGTAACAATATATGTTACTTTTTTTCTCTCTTTCTCTTGATGATATCCACCATTACGGCTCCTATAAGAACAAGACCTGTAACGATCTGCTGCCAGTTAGCCTGCAGTCCGATGAAAGGAAGGCCTGTCTTAAGAAGACAGATGACAAATACACCGATAAGAGATCCTACAATGCTTCCCGCACCACCTGTAGCGGATACACCGCCGACGATGGCACCACCGATAGCTTCAAGCTCGAAGCCTGCACCTGTACCGGGCTGAACTGTTGCGAAAACAGCTGAGTACGCGATAGAAGCAAGTGCTGCGAAGAAACCTGAAATTACATATGCCATAATGTGGTAGAACTTAACATTGATTCCTGAAAGAATCGCTGCTTCTTTGTTACTGCCGATGGCTATTGTATATCTACCCATCTTGGTATGCTTGAGTACGAAGTTCATGATAAGTACAAGCATCAGTACCCATACAAAACCAAGGGGAAGCTTTGTTCCGTTTACAGTTATCTTAAAGATACTTCTGAACCAGCTGCCGGGAGTTCCCGCTGTGGGCCATGACACACCAAAGTTCTTGGCACATATGGAACCCAAACCTCTTGTGATCATACATGTACAAAGAGTTGCAAGGAAGGGCGGTAAGTCCATAACACCAATCAACACACCGTTCAGTGTTCCGATAGCAACACCGAAAAGTATTGATACCAGCATACCCAATCCTGTGGGCCAGCCTGCATGTACAACCAGATAACCACCTGCCAGTGAGTAGCATATAAGACCTGTACCGATTGAAAGGTCTACACCACCTGTAATAAGCGGGAATGTTACACCGATTGACATCAGAACTATGTAGTACGAATAATCCATGATCGTAAGGATTGTCGTATATTTTCTAAAATCAGGACTCATCAAGCAGAAGAATAAGAGTAATGCGATTACAACAAGGAATACGATTACTTCCTGCTTGAAAATCTTTTTAGATTTCTTAATTTCCATTTTCAACCTCCTCCTATCCGATCTCTCTTGTTGCCATGTTCATGATGTTTTCCTGTGTAGCTTCTTCGATGGCTATCTCGCCTGTCTTTCGGCCTTCACACATAACCACAACACGGTCACTCATTCTTAAGATCTCTGTCATTTCAGAGGAGATCATGATAATCGACTTGCCTTCGGCTGCCAGCTTGTTCATCAGCTTGTAGATCTCATTCTTGGCACCTACGTCGATACCTCTTGTAGGCTCATCAAAGATGAGGATGTCACAGTTCTTGCAAAGCCACTTTGCAATAACGACCTTCTGCTGATTACCACCGGAAAGGTTAACAACCAGCTGATCAACTCCCGGTGTCTTTGTATTAAGGGAATCAACAAACTTCTGAGCAACTTCTCTCTCTTTCTTCTTGTTGATGAAGATACCCTTAATGTAATTGGGAAGATCTGCCATTGTTGTATTCTCGGCAACTGACTTCTGAACAACTATACCGAATCTCTTACGGTCTTCGGAAAGATAACCGATACCATGCTTAACCGCATCCTGAGGGCTGTTGATAACAACCTTCTCGCCGTTAACATATATATCTCCGCTTTCCTTTGGATCCGCTCCGAATATAGCTCTTGCGGTCTCTGTACGTCCGGCACCCATAAGTCCGGAGAAACCGAGTATCTCGCCCTTGCGAAGTTCAAAGCTGACATCCTGAACCATCTTGCCTGCGTTAAGGTGTTCAACCTTAAGTACTACAGGAGCATCAGGAGCAACCATGCTCTTTGTCTTGGGCTCTTCGTAAATAACACGACCAACCATCATGTTGATGATGTCATCTTTTGTACATTCATCTGTAATAAGTGTTCCTACGTAACAGCCGTCTCGCATGACAGTTACTCTGTCTGTGATGACTTTAATCTCATCCATACGGTGTGAGATATATACGATAGCCATCTGCTGTTCTCTCAGATCTCTGATGATCTTGAAGAGGTCTTCGATCTCTGATTCCGTAAGAGCTGCCGAAGGCTCATCAAAGATGATTACCTTAGCTTCATGGGAGATAGCTTTTGCAATCTCACACATCTGCTGCTTACCTACAGTAAGGTCACTCATTGTTGCTGTGGGATCAATGTCAATGTTGAGTCTGTCGAAAAGCTTCTTGGCTTCTTCGTTCATCTTCTTGTCATCGATCTTGATTCCCTTTTTGAACTCACGTCCAATGAATATGTTCTGCGCAACCGTAAGATGTCCCACCATGTTAAGTTCCTGATGAACTATAACAACACCGGCATCCTGTGCTTCTCTTGCGCCGTGGAACTCAATGTCTTTTCCTTCGTATATTATTGAGCCCGAATCTTTTGTATATATACCGGTCAACACTTTCATAAGAGTTGATTTTCCGGCACCGTTCTCTCCCATAAGGGCATGTACTTCACCTTTTCTAACCTCAAAGTTAACATGGTCAAGCGCATGAACACCGGGGAAAGTCTTATCTATTTCTTTCATTTCCAGGATAACTTCGCCCATCTTTTACCTCGTCCTTTCTAATATTAAAAGTATCCGTTAACTAACCTTAGTTCTTTCTGCGTCTTGCCATTACGTCTGCGTAAACCGCAACGATAACGATAAGACCGGTGATGATCAACTGATAGTCCTTGGTGAAACCAAGTGCTAAGATACCTTCCTGTAAAAGAGCGATGATGAACACACCGATCACGGTACCGCCGATGGAAGCAAGTCCACCTGCCATTGATGTACCTCCCATTACACAACCGGCGATTGCCTCGTTGTTGTACTGGTCGCCGTAACCCGGCTGAACGGTTGTATAAGCTCCTACATAATATATAGCTGCAATACCAACTAAGATTCCGCAGAGGATGTAAGCTAACATCTCCCACTTCTTAATATCTACTCC
Source organism: uncultured Lachnospiraceae bacterium (assembly GCA_902779505.1). Lineage (GTDB taxonomy): Bacteria > Bacillota > Clostridia > Lachnospirales > Lachnospiraceae > Colinaster. The sequence continues at coordinate 19,399 of CACZBZ010000007.1, read as the reverse complement.
GGAAAGTCTAACTGCTTCACGGTTACTTCCGAGGCTGAGCATATATCTTCCTGCCTTAGTATGGTTAAGAATTATCGAACAAATAACTGCTACGCAAAGGAATACCACAAGTCCTACAGGGAACTTTCCTACCTTTACAAGATTTCTGAACCAGCCGCCCTGTGCTGCCTGAGGCCAGCTTACCGACTGAGTCTTGGTAAATACGGAAGCAATACCTTTTGCCATGTTCATGCTTGCCATTGAAACAATGAACGGCGGCACCTTCCAATATGCAACCAGGTATCCGTTCCATGTGCCGAAGATCAGTCCCACAACGATGCTTATCAAAAGCGAGGGTAACATGGGTATGCCTTTACTTGTAAGGGAATAACCTGCCACAAGTGCACAACAGAACATTACAGGTCCGATAGAGAAATCGATTCCTCCCGTTGCTATAACGAATGTTACGCCCAATGATAAGAAACCAAGGAAGTACGCATAGTTCAATGCACTCATAATACGTGGAAGACCGGCGAAATTATTAACCATAAGGCTTAAGAGCACATACATCAAAATAAGAACACCTGTCAGCACGATTCTGTTAAATCCAAGCTTCTTAACTATTGGATTCTCTTTAATCTTTTTCAATGTCTTTCCTCCCAACAAATTATTTACCGTCCCACATCCCCTGAATGAAACGTTTCGTTCTACATCATGATAAGAGTATATCATAATGTAAAAAAAATGGAACTAAAATCCTATATTATAATATTACAATATTCACCTTTTTATTGACCGGGTTCGGAGGGGCAAAATACCCTCCGTACCCGAATTAGTCACATCTAACGGCAAAATGCATCGCTGATCATATAGTTGAGTTTTGTTGCATAATTATAATCTTCAACAAGATGAACGACGCAATCCTCTGCCAGTTCCTTAGGATCCATGCTCAGCAGTCCGTCACGTACCTTAATATACTGCTGAGGCATGTATTGTCTGAGCATACTGAGAGGAATCTCCACCTCAGACATATTGGCGAACAGTTTCGCTATAGCTGCCTGCATCTCAGGCTGTGCAAAATAGTATCTGCATCTGTCAGAGAAGCTGTACTTTCTCTTAATAGCGAGTTCAGCATCGCTTCCGTGATAGTGCTTCTGCCAGTTGCCCGGATTCTTAAGCATTGTCTCTTCCATAACTTCTATAAAGTGAGCCTGCTTCTCTTCCGGAACAAGTATTTTCTCCATCATAGAAAGAGCAAAAAGTCCCTCTCTTAATGAGAATGTAAGTGCGGGGCCAACCTTAAGGATGGCGATTCCGTCTTCAACCATCTCCTTTAAGCATTCAGGTGGCTGATAGTCTGTCGAATGTCCTTCAAGAACAACATTCGTATGCTTTTTCATAGCTTCTGTAAGTTCTGCGGCATTTGTACGATTGTAATGGAATACATCCGCATCACCGAATTCAACACCGGGCTGAACTACGATACCTATGATATTGTCAAATGCGTCATTAAGGCCTCTCTTCTTGAACTGCTCTTCGTATACCGCAAGAGTCTTTTCAACTGCTGCAGGCTTTGTAACGCTTATGCTGTCTTCCGCTTCCTGTGCACCACCGGGAATCGGTACTTCACTTCCGATGATAAAAGCAGGTCTTACTTCATCGGGATTCTTCTTTAAAAGTTCCTGATAAGCTTCTTCGCAAGCCTCATAAAGGATTGCGCCTCTGCGTGCGATTGTCTCATCACTGAGCATCTCATCACGCGGATCATCTGCAACTCTCATACTTGTGTCAAGATGGATCTTCTTGAAACCTGCAAGAACAAAGAGCTTTACAAGCTCAACGGATTTTGCCATTGCTTCTGCTTCAGGCTCATCCTGCCATGTAAGAGGTCCAAGGTGATCTCCTCCGAGAATAATCTTCTCCTTGGGAAATCCTATTCCGTCAGCGATCTTGTAGACAAAATCTCTGTAATCAGCAGGCTTCATACCTGTGTAACCACCAAACTGGTTAACCTGATTGGCTGTTGCCTCTACAAGAACGTAGTCGTCGAATCTCATTGCCTGCTTAAGGCAAGCCTCAATAACAAGATCCGAAGCTGTACAGAAGGAAGGAATTCCGGCATACTTCATTCCCTTCTTTCTCTTGGCAAGCATTTCTCTCATTGCATCCATGTTAATCTGTTTCCTCCTCTTGATTTACTTTGCGTCTGGGCAATCTACGATAACACCATCTTCATCCCATAAATCATGCCAGTCGTTTGCTCCCGGCCATAAGAATACCTGTCCCTTAACAAGACGGTTATTCTTCTCAAGTGTTGCAATAGTAGCCATTTCAGCATCTGTAAGAGGTTCTGTAATGGTTGAATTAAGGTTGCTTACATACTCCATTTCATGAATTGAGAAGGGGATCGGAATCTGACCTCTCTGTACTGCCCACTTAAGACAGATGAGTGCCGGATGAACCCCGTGAGCCTTAGCGATTTCCTGCATTTCAGGAACCTGCATATCGGCGATATCTGTTGCTTCCATATCTCTTTCAGGTCTCTGAGGTGAACCGAGAGGCATGAATCCGATAGGCTGAATATCATGTGCAACAAGATAATCGAAGAGTTCCTGCTGCTGGAAGCAAGGATGAAGTTCCATCTCGCATGCTACAGGCTTAATCTCAAATTTATCTATAACTGCTTCAAGCTTAGGGATTGTCATATTAGAGATACCGATATGACGGATAAGTCCCTTGCGAACCAGTTCTTCACACTGTCTGTATGTATCCATGAATTCCTCAACCGAGAAAGGCTTAGAATCAGGATTACGTGAATCAACACCGCAATGAGGTGCATGATAGTTAGGGAATGGCCAGTGGATAAAGAAGAGGTCAACATAGTCACACTGAAGATCAGCTATAGACTTGCGACATGACTTCTCTACTTCTCTGTGCATGTCATTCCATACTTTTGTCATAATGTATAAATCTTTACGTTCGCACACGCCTTCATCAAGTGCTTCCTTGAACACCTTACCGATAAGGTCTTCATTGCCGTAGCAAGCAGCACAGTCAAACATTCTGTATCCTGCTCTTATAGCTCCGGCTACTGCATTGGATACTTCCTCTGCCGTAAATCTGTCGGAACCGAATGTTCCCATTCCGATACACGGAACTTTGTCACCTGTGTTCAAAGTAATCTGTGGAACCTTTTTTGCGTCAACTGCCATAATAAATTTCCTCCGTTTTTATAATCTGTCAGGGTTATCCCCGTAATCAGTTGCAATTATTTTTCACTGTCTATAAGGATCTTGCCCTTAACAGTTCCCGGTGTTTTGAACATTTCAAACGCCGTATCTATCTGTGAAAGAGGTATCTTCTTGAAGATAAATGAATCGTCAAGCTTAAGATCTCCGGTCTTGAAATAATGAGCTGTAAGCTTCCACTCATCACCCGGGAAAGGTGCCGAATAACTCATCCATGAACCTGTAAGGAAGAACTCTTTACGATTGATGTTTTCCCATTCTTCTACCGAGAATGTAAGATCTTTGGTAGGTGTTCCTATGAAACATACCTGAGACTTATTGGCTGCAAGCCTGAATGCCATCTTCATTGTTATGGTGTTGCCGGCTGTCTCATATACGTAGTCAAAACCTCTTCCTTCGGTAATCTCATTAACTCTGTCCATAAAATCCGGCTTTGAAGAATTAACACCGTAGTGACATCCCAGTCTCTTAGCCAGGTCAAGTCTTTCATCGAGAATATCGAAAACAGTTACGCTCTTGGCTCCGAAGATCTTAGCCCACTGTGCTGTCATAAGACCTATGGTTCCGCCTCCTAAGATGGCAACGTTTTTGCCGCCGACATAATCAAGTCTTCTCAGGCCGTGAAGAGCAACTGTTGCAGGCTCGAAGAATGCGCCCTTCTCAAAGCTGACATCGTTGTCAATTTTTACAACATTCTTCTCAGGCATTGATACATATTCCGCAAAACTTCCGAATTCTCTCGAACCTATAAAACTGTAATGCTTACAAAGTGAATAATTACCCTTCTGGCAATCCTCACACTTCATACAGGGAACAAGGGGAATCCCTGCTACGTGGTCCCCGGGCTTAACGCTTGTAACGCCCTCGCCCACTTCATCAATCACACCTGAAAATTCATGTCCAAGTACATTTGGGAAATAGTGACAGGCATCTCCGTTGACACGGGGAATATCCGAACCGCATATGCCTGTGTACTTTACCTTGACTACTACTCTTCCCGCTTCCGCTACGGGCTTCTCGATATCCTCGTAACGAATGTCGTTCTTAGCATGTACTACGCCAGCTTTCATTTTTTCTCTCCTCTTTTCTTGTGAAAATATTATTTAATTGTGTAATTACTTATATTCTTTAAACGTACCTTTGAGATTCTTATAAAGCTCCAGGTACAGTTTGAAGCCTTCTTCATATACCTGACGGTTCTTCATATCCGGTTCCTGAACTCTGGTTATAACAACCGTCTGGCTGATGGCCTGATCGTAATCCTTGTAAAGTCCGCATCCTATACCCGCAAGTATTGCGGCGCCAAGTGTGGTAGCCGTATCGGATGTGGGTACCTGAATGGTTCTTCCGGTTATGTCAGCCTTGATCTGAGTCCAAAGAAGGGAATTGGCAGATCCGCCCATTGCGTTGAGAACGCCTATCTCCGCTCCTGTCTCCTCTGCAGTCACAAGATTGTGCTTAAGTGAATAAGCAACACCTTCCAGCAGAGCTCGTATCATATGGCCTCTTGTCTTGTCGAAAGACAGTCCGTAGAAGACTCCTTTTGCATCCGGATCCCATATGGGTGATCTCTCGCCTGACATATAAGGAAGGAATACAACTCCGTTTGATCCGGGAGCGACCTTTTCAGCTTCAGCAGTGAGATCGTCAAAAGAAATATCTTTGCCGAATTCCTGCTTGAACCATTTGAGGGTTCCGCCACCGCCTACTGTTCCTCCCTGAAGCAGCCACTTACCCGGAACAACATGAGGACTAAGGATTAGTTTCTTATGTGCAAGGGCGTGATCGGTACAAATGCTCATTCCACCTGCCTGTCCGCCCTGTTCCTGCGTCTGACCAACTTTATATACTCCTGCTCCCAGTGTTCCGCAGGCTGCATCCAGTCCTCCGGCAACTACGGGAGTTCCAACCCGAAGGCCGGTAGCTGATGCCGCTGCAGGGGTGATGGCACCAACTACCTGATCACAGTTGTATATAGAGGGTAATAGATTGATATCCAATCCAAGTTCTTCGGCTAGAGTCTCGTCATAGTTCAGTTTCTTCATATCAAAGAAGTGAACTCCGTAGCCCTGACTCATGTCCTGGCTCATCTCGCCTGTAAGTCTGTATACTATGTAACTGTTTGACTGAAGGAATTTGTCGGTCTTTTTAAATACCTCCGGCTTCTCTTCCTTAAACCAAATCATCTTGGGTGTTGTGTAAGAAGGAAGGAAGTCATTGCCGGCAATATCAAATATCCTGTCTTCACCGACCTTTTCCTTAACTCTGTCGCATATATCTCTGGCTCTTGTGTCCATCCATATGGGTGTTCTGTCAAGAACCTTGCCGTCCTTATCAACGGGAATGGCTGACCAGCTCTGTCCATCCACTCCGATACCTGCTATATCATCAGCAGATATATTGTCTTCCGAAAGAACATCTTTAATTCCCAGGCAGATTGCATCCCACCATTCATCCGGATCCTGCTCTGCCCATCCGCTGTGGGGATAATATACTTTGTAAGGTCTGTTGGCCTGTGCCAGAACCTTGCCGCTTACATCAAAAACTGCGACCTTGCATGCAGATGTTCCTATATCTATTCCAAGTAAAAGTTCCTTGCTCATCAATCCTCCGCTTTTTAGAGCGAAACGTTTCGCTCTGAGGCATAAAAAATTAGGGTTATCCTTTTTGCCCCTACACAAATAGTATTTATTGAAATATTGATCAGTCTTTAGGGCGTAACGTTTCGCTCTACCCTATAAAAATTAGGGAGATATTTTCTACCCTTATGCTCATTATATTTACCAATATTATTGAAGTCAACACTTTTTTTGAAAAAGTGAACCGTTTCGTTAACTTTCGTTATAATTGCCCAATTTTAAAGACTTAAAATTGGGCAATTTTATCAGTCTACATTTCTTTAATTGAATTACCCTGTACCATCCTGGTAGCGAGTGCTATCTCCACAGGATTGTCAAGAGATCCATCCGTAACACGCTTCATAAGCATATCAACCGCTTTCTCTCCCATCTCCTGAAGAGGCTGTTCAATCATGTACACCTGTGGCTTTAATATATGAAAGATAATCTGATCATCGAATCCCACAAGTGATATGTCATCCGGAGACTTGTAGCCAAGTTCGTTGATGGCAAGCATGGCTCCGAGGGTAATCTCGTAATTACTCATGAATACAGCCGTAGGTTTATCCTTCAGTGCAAGCAGCTGCTTCATACCGTTGTAGCCGCTGGCAATGGAATGGGTTCCTCTTACCTGATATTCTTTCGGAACATCAAGTCCGGCATCTCTCATCGCATCCATGAATCCGTTATATCTTTCACGTCCGGTATATTCTTTTTCAGACGCTATAACCGCAATCTTTTTATGATTCTTATTTAACAGTTCCTTCATTGCATAATTGGCCGACTTTCTGTTGTCGATTCTTACGCAGTCATACTGTGCATCCGTCAAAGATCGGTCAAGCAATACTATCGGTATTCCCGCATTTTTGGCAGGAAGAAGAAAATCACCTTTTGAGGCAACCGGAATAACGATTATTCCGTCGACCTTTTTACTGATCAAATACTTAACATTAGCTGCTTCTATCTCTTCATCATTGCATGAATCCGCGATAAGCATTCCGTATCCGTGTTTTCTGAGTGCTGTTCCAACATGGGTGAGTATCAGTCCACTGAATGGGCTCTCTATACTGTAGACAAGTATTCCCACAGTCCTGGTCTTGTTGGTGACAAGTCCTCTTGCGATCTCATTGACTTCGTAATGAAGGTCCTTAATCGCAGCTTCAATTTTTACCTTATTCTCCGGTAATACATTTCCTCCGTTAAGATACTTGGAAATCGTCGCAAGCGACAATCCCGTCTGTTTCTTAATGTCCCTAATTGTTGCTGGCATTTCCTATGTTCCATTCCCTCTCATAAATCTACGTTCCTTGCGAAACGTTTCGTTATCATTATATCAAATACGCCGGAAGCATTCAACACTTCCGGCGTACCCGTCATCAGTGATTATAGGATTATTTATCTTATTGTCTTATAAAGAGGACCATAAGCTTCGCATGCTCTGTAGTCAGCTGCTTCCTTGTCAGTTCCGAAAGCATTCCAAGCAGCAGGACGATAAATATCATCGAGAGGTACGTTGTGCATACATACGGGAATTCGAAGCATAGAAGCCATTGTGATAAGATCGGCGCCTATATGTCCATATGAAATTGCGCCGTGGTTAGCGCCCCAATTGTTCATTACATCGTAAGCTGTCTTGAAAGGAGAACCTTCCTTGCCGTCTGTACGAGGTGCAAACCATGTACAAGGCCATGTGTAGTCTGTTCTCTTCCACAATACGTCTGATACTTCATCGGGAAGGTTAACTGTCCATCCTTCAACAATCTGAAGAACAGGGCCGAGATTCTTAACAAGATTGAGTCTGATCATTGTAGCCGGCATCTCTGCTCTTGTAAGGAATCTGCATGAATATCCGGCACCACGGAAGTATCCGTTGTCTGCAGGATTCCATGTGGTTGCTCCCATCATAGTCTCGATATCTTTTTCGGTAACGTCATACCACTCTTTCATTATGGCGTTACCCTTTTCGTCTTTTACTTCACCGCAGGCATCCAAACAGCATGAACCCGAATTGATCAGATGAATGAATCCGTCAGCGTCCTTTGCATGTCCTTCAATGTCATATCCCGTTACTCTCTTAACGGATGCTCCGCTCCAGTATGTACGTACATCTGCAAACATCTGAGCTCTGTTGGTAAGAAGCTTCATGAACAGCATTGATACGCCGTTAAGTGTATCGTTCTCTGTTGCAAGTATGAAAGGCTCTCTTGCTCCGTTCCAGTCAAATGATGTATTAAGGATTGCTTCAGGGAAGTCACAGTTCGGCCAGTGATCCGTCCACTGTCTCTGACCCTGGAAACCACCGCAGATTGCGTTGTGTCCCACAGATTCCTCTTCGCATCCTTCGGGAAGATTGGGATTGCCCTGATAGAGGTCTTCGATAATAACAGCCATCTTAGCTGTGAACTCCCAATCCTTTTCCTTCTGCTCGTCTGATTTCTGAATCCAGTCGGGGTTCTTATCGAAGCCCTGCTTTGCATATTTCTTAATCCATGCAAGAGCCTTCTGGAATTCGTCTTCATTGTATATATGTTCTTCCATTCGACGAAGAATCTCAACTTCATCAACGGACTCAACTCTCATGCCGAGATATTCTTCGAAGAAATCCTGATTGATGATTGATCCGCCGATACCCATGCACTGAGATCCGATCTGGAGATAAGACTTGTCTCTCATGCTGGCTGCAGCTACGGCAGCACGTCCGAATCTTAAGAGCTTTGTCTTAACATCCTCGGGGATTGTCTCGTCGTCAGCATCCTGAACATCTTTTCCGTAAATACCGAATGCGGGAAGTCCCTTCTGAGCATATGTAGCAAGCACGGATGCAAGATACACAGCACCGGGTCTCTCTGTTGCGTTGAGTCCCCATACGCCTTTGATGGTAAGAGGATTCATATCCATTGTTTCCGAACCGTAGCACCAGCAGGGTGTAACACTGAGTGTTATTGCCACGCCTTCCTTACGGAACTTTGCTTCACAAGCAGCCGATTCCGCTACTCGTCCTATAGTAGTGTCAGCTATTACTACTTTAACAGGCTCGCCGTTAGAGTATTTGAGGTTGTCCTCAAAAAGCTTCTTGGCAGCCTTAGCCATATTCATTGTCTGATCCTCGAGAGATTCACGGACCTTAAGGGGTCCTCTTCTTCCGTCAATGATAGGTCTGATGCCGATTACGGGATATTCACCGATGTATCTGTTCTTTGCCATACAATATAACCTCCTTATATTTATAATGCCGTTAATTAATTTCTTTTTTCGTGAGTTACGCAACGTTCCGCAGGTATACATGGGAAGGTGTTTCAAACTAGACGAAACGTTACGCCTCATTCCACTATTATCTTATAACTAGGCAATACAAAATCAAAGTGTTATACTATAAAAAAATGTGACGATATTCACTTGTTTGTTTTCCATACGGAGGATGATAAAGGATGAGATACATAGATTACAAAGAAAGAAGAACCCAAGGAACCTTTAATTTTCCTATAGCTTACTACCATCAGACCAAGTTGAGTCCAAGGTATTACATGACATATCACTGGCACCCGGAGTATGAAATTATGCGCATTCTTGAAGGATCTTTTCACCTGACTCTGGGCAATGAGACCAAGGAATATCAAGCCGGAGATGTGATCTTTATACCGGACGGTATTCTTCACGGTGGCAACCCGGAGAACTGTGTCTACGACTGTGTGGTATTCGATCTGGGCATGCTCATGAAGGACAATCATGCCTGCTACAATACCATTTACAACATCATGAATCACAAGATTAAGGTCAATACGCTTTTATCTGAGAAGAGCGACAGGATTCCTGAGATTGCGGAGGCCCTGTGTCTTTCTTTATCCGAAAAAAAGCCGGGGTATGAATTCATGACCCAGGCTTATCTCTATATGCTTATCGGAACAATTATAGAAGAAAAGTTATACAAAGAGATCCTCTCTGACGATCTGACCTCGGAGCGACTTGATTCCATCAAGAATGTTCTCGGCTACATTTCCGAGAATTATTCAAGCAGCATCACTCTGGACAATCTGGCAAAAATCGCCGGAATGAATCCCAAATACTTCTGCCGGTATTTCAGAAGCATGACGGAGCGTACTCCCATCGATTACCTCAACTACTATCGTATCGAATGTGCCTGCGAGATGCTGTCCACCAAGAATGCGTCTATTAAAGAAGTCGCTATTTCTTGTGGTTTTAGTGATGAAAGTTATTTTATTAAAACATTCCACAAGTATAAAGGAATTACTCCAAAGCAGTTCACGAAGCAAAGGTTCTAAAAAGGAAGCTTCTGAAAAAATATTTGCGAATGAAAAAACTGACTACTTACGGAGTCTCGTAAGACGTTGGTACTTAGTCGCTGTCTTTTAGCGACTTACGTACCATTACGTCTGGAGTCGAAGCCGAAAGGCGTCTCCGTAAGTAATCAGTTTTTTTGTATTCGCAATATTCTATTCTCAGAAATTCTTATTTTGAGACTTCCTTGCTCATGAAGGAGAGCTGGAGGAAGTTGGCTCCGGTGGTGGTTACGGCTGATATGACTATGCTGCCGTTATCTGTCTTCCACACTCTTCCGTAGGTGTTGACACCATCATGGTTCTCGCCCTCTCCTCTTTCCGCCGTGATGGAGGATACTATCTGATTGTATATCTCCAGTACATCATCCCCGGTCTCACCTTCGTAGGACCAAGCCACATTACACAATTTGCCTTTGTCATCAAACATGTATTTGATGTCGCCGTCTTTGGTCTGATAAGTCTTGGGATAGATATAAGTCAGGCCGTTATATACCGAAGCATAGCTATCGAATTCTTCACCTTCTGCAGCGATCATGTCATCCACCGATGATTCCCATGTTAGATCTGTTAAAAAACTTACCGCAGGGCTTTTGCTTCCGCATGCTGTAAGCATGAGGGAAGCCATCATTGTAAATGCTAAGACCAGAGTCGTTATTCTTTTCTTGTTCATAAGTTGTATGTTCACTTTACTCCTTAGCTGCAGGGAAGCATTTACAGGCTTCGGTTCTGCAAATTTTTTTAAATTTATCATCGGAAGGCTATACATTTACGAAGCATTCCGTCTCTTTTTTAAGATTATTTGCAATCTCGCTGTTCTCATTCATCTTGTCGCTGACATTACCGATTGATCCTACAAGATGATCGATATTATTGGCTGCATCGGAAACGCCCTTGGCACTCTCTTTCATAGCCTTGTTGATTCCGTCAATGGATTCAACCATTTGAACTATGTTGTCTCTTATGAGTCTGGTCTCTTTTGCATTTCTTGTCATAGCTTCATCTACATGAACAGCATCGGCAGTATACTGCTTTCCGCTTTCCACAAAGGATTCATAATCAGCCATAACAGTCTCATTGATATAGTCGATGATCCTCTGAGAAGAGCCCATAAGGTTGTTCACGGTCTCAATGATCATCTCATTGATCTCCTGAATGCTGTTGGCAGTCTCTTTGCTTGAATCCGCAAGCTTTCTGATCTCATCGGCAACAACGGAGAATCCTCTTCCTGCCGCACCTGCTCTGGCTGCTTCAATAGAAGCATTGAGTGCCAGCAGATTGGTCTGGCCGGATATGCTTAAGATATCGCCTGTAAGCTTGTTAATCTGCTCAAGGCTCTTGCTGTTCTCCATGGCAGATTCAAGTTCTTCGGTTATGCTGCCCAGAACATCGCTTGTATTTTGCTTATTCTCACGTGCAACTTTCTCAAGTTTGATGGCACGCTCTTTCATCTCTTTTGCGTAAGCGGCTACTTCTTCAGTATGATCAGCCATTCCCGCAACAAGTCTTTCCTCTTCGTTGGTAGACTCAAGTACCACACCTGTTGTTGCGGATACTTCTCCGACTGTTGCAGACAGTTCTTCCATGATGGCACTGATATCTGATGCATCATCGTTGGAAGAAGCCACACTGTTGGTTACCACACCGACTATTCTGTCAAGATCCTCGGAATTCGTCACCATCTTTGAGATGATATTCTGAAGAGTCTCAATAAATCTATTGATACCTCTTGATGAAGAACCAATCTCATCATTACGCTCATATACAAGTCTTCTTGTGAGATCTCCCTGTCCCGCATTAATGGCATCGATAACTTCGTAAAGCTGCTTCTTCTGGTTCTTAAGAGGACGTACAACGGTTCTTAAGATCATGATAACCGTAAATACAAATCCTAAAATAACCACTCCGATAAGAGCATTGGCAAGGACAACGGTAGAATCATATTGTCTCTGCTGTTCTTTGCGAAGCGCCTCTATCCTGGCGTCATTGATCGCGATGATAGAATTGACATTGTCTATTATGCCGCTTGACCAGCTCTTCATATTCATGTTGGCAAGCATTCCGGCAGATTCAGGATTGGTATCAGCCATTTTAAGTATCTGATCTACAGAAGGCTTAAAACTGTTCAGGCCGTTTTCGATGGAAGCATATAAAGCCGGTGTATCTCCCCCAAGGGAATCAACTATTCCGCCTACAGTCTCCATCTTCTGATCAATACTCGCAAAGGATGCTTCAATATCAGATCTGTACTTAGCCTTGTCGTCATCACTTGAAGCAAAGCAATATGCAAGTGTCTGCTTCTGAATGACCTGAAGCTCGATATTGACACCATCCAGTTCAGAGATAGTGCTCAGACCTTCTACAGTAATCATCTCACTGCTTGTCTGATTGTTGACAAGGGCACGGGCAGAAAATATAACGCCAAGAACAGCCGCAAGCCCAAGGATTGCAACCGGCAGCATGATGTTGAAAAGCACACTGGTCTTTTTCATCTTTGAAGGATCCTTCTGCTGTCTTATCTTAGTTTCTTTTCCCGCTTCCTTTTCTTTTCCGGCAAAGAACTTTATTTCCTTTGCCTGCTTCTCTTTGATTTTCTTTTCTTTTTTCGACTTCTGTTCTGAGGCTTCCGCAATTTCCGGGGTCTCAACAACTTCTGTCATTTTCTCCGTTTTCTCCATTTTTATTCTTCCCTTTCAATGCATTTTCCCCGATATACTGTAAATCTGATTATAACACCTTTTTTTCAAAATGAACATACAAATGTGAAACGGTTCGCTCTACTATTTTTCCAATTATCCGTCTGAAACTGTCCGTAATAATGCAGTTTATCCCTTGTTTATGGTCACTTTAACAACATATAGGACTATATTACTAGTGACTATCCTTGTATTTTTATGTGAAGATTCGACCACTTCGAACGCAAGAAGCGAATCCGTACGCTTTGCCGTATATTCCATAGCATAGTAGCTTTATTTGATATGAATTTTCTATAAAAAAAGACCCCGATTAATATCGAGGTCTCATAAGTCTTTGTTCAATTATCCGACCGCTCTCCATAAGAAACGGGCTGCTAGAAAAGGTTATTAAGCGCGTCTCTGGTCGCAGAAGTAGAATATGGCAATAAGTCCCGGGCCGCAATGTGCACCGATTACCACTCCAAGGCTAGAGATGTTCACTTCACCCAGATCCGGATATGCTGCCATAAGTTCGGACTTTATATATTCCGCTTCCTCAAGACAGTCCGCATGATTGATGTCAATACGTGCGCCCTTTGTATCCACACGGGCAAGGTCTGCTTTTACACTGTCTGTTATGGTGGCAAGAGCCTTCTTTCTGCCACGAATCTTGGCTGCCACTTCAAGTGTTCCCTCATCCGGAACATAGAGCACAGGCTTAATGGAGAATACGGAGCCAACCAGTGCAGCCGCATTGGACACTCTTCCGCCTGCTTTAAGATAATTAAGATCGTCAACCGTGAATCTGTGGGCAATCTTAAGCTTGTTCTCATCTCCCCATTTGATGAGGTCATCGAAGGACATGCCCTCTTCTTTTCTCCCTACCATCTCTTTTACAAGGAAGCCCAGTCCGCCGGATACACATCTTGTATCCATAGATACTATGCGGGCTGAAGGATATTCTTCTTTGACCATATCGACAGCCTGAAGCGAATTAAAGTAAGAAGAAGATATCTTCTGAGTCATATCAAGGAAGATCACATCATCCCCCTTTTCCACAAGGCTCTTAAAAAATTCACAATATGTATAGGGATTGATAGCCGTAGTGGTAAGCGTCTTACCTGCTCTCATCTCATCATATACATGCTGTTTACTTGCTTCTTCACAGTCATCCTCATAGAACTCACCGTCTATGGAATAACCGTATTTTATAAAGGGAATACCATGTTCATCCAGATATTCTCTCGGAAGATCGGCTGTGGAAGCCACCGCTATTACATAAGACATAACTGCCCCTCCTGACAGATTTTTACTGTTTTATCACAACGAGATAATTATAAATAAGATTATGCTTTTTTTCAATCGAAGAAGTTATTAGCGTTGGGCAAAAAAGCTGTCCACTCCAAGCATCATACCCTCCACATATTTTGACGCCAGCTCATCGTTAACAAGAGTGGCCTGATTACCAAGTTCCAGGTCCACTGACGGAATTGTGCTGAAGGATGTCTGTGTCAGATCTATCTTCATCGTTCCGTTACCGTATATCTTTATTCCGCTCGCTCCAAGTCCTTCAACAAGCTGAGCCCCCAGTCTGTCGTCCAATTCCCAGGTTTCTTTTACGGGAGACATATTCTTAATGCCATCCGGAACCGCTATGTAAAAAGCACCTTTATCATAGCCGAGACCGTCTCCGTCAAAATGTATTGATATGTGACAATCCGCCATGTTATTGGCTATAACCGTTCTGGACATAAGATCCAATTCTATTCTGTCCTCATCGCGAAGCATCAGAACATCATAGCCATCTTCCAGCAATCTGTCCCTGAAAAGCCTTGCAACCTTAAGGGTCATGGTAGCTTCTCCCGTTCCGTCGTTAAAGGTCATTCCGCCTGACTGGGCATTAGCCATTGTAGCTCCTGCGGCAGTGCTGCCCCCTGTGGTCTTGGGAGATTTATCGGGGTGACAATAGATCTTCATTCCTTCCGCTCCCTTGGTTCCATGTCCCGCGTCAACTCCGATAATGATATCTTTTCTGTTGTTCTGAGCTCTGTAGAGAATGGCCGGATCATTGTGTACAACGGTAAAGTCCGAATATTGCCAGTTTTCATCCAGATATATAGCCTCCGACTCCGAAGATAACTGTGAAGCGCTCATGTCCTGGGATGCATCGACCTCGGCGGCAACTTCAGTCTCTTCAATACTGCTTTCAGGCTCGCTCTCCGTCTCTGTAAGGGCCTCGGTCTCTTCCTCCGTCGTCTCCACCTTCTCTGCTTCCGCTTCGACTGTAGTCTCTGCTTCAGACTCCGCTTCAGATATGTTCATATCTTCCGGGGATGCCTTTCTTCCGGCACATCCTGTCAGGATTACAGACAGGCTTAATGCGAATATCAGCAAGATTTCTATTGTATATTTTTTCACTTTTTTCATTCTTACTGTCATATAGTTACTTCCGCTTTCTATTGTGTCCGAGGCAGCGTATGGCCCACGCGCACAATACAATTATGCATAATAAAGCCCGCATTTACAACAAAAAAAGGAGACTTCCGCACAATGTGCAAAAGTCTCCCATATACTTACATGTTATCAGGTCTCAAGAATCTGCTTAAGCGACTTCTCAACGTTATCTGCCACTTCACTCATAAGACCGATGGATGCGGTGGTCTGTTCTGAAGATGATACAAGGGTTGTGGCTCTTGCATTGACGTTGCCAACGATCTTTCCAAGTTTATCAGCTTCGAGGATAAGATTCTCAATGGTCTGCTTGATATCATTGTTATTGGCATTACTGTCATCCGCAGTTGCTTTTGAATCTTCGGCAAGTTTCTTGATCTCATCCGCAACAACCGCGAAGCCTCTTCCTGCCTCTCCTGCACGGGCTGCTTCGATGGAAGCATTAAGTGCAAGAAGGTTGGTCTGTGAAGATATTCCGATAACGGCAATATTGTTGGCTTCAAGCTTGTTGAGATAGCCTTCAATATTGCTGAGGACTGTCTTCAGCTCATTTGAGAAAGCATCAACTTCTGCCATCTCATTAGTGATTCCCTCTGTCTGCTTAGCATTGTCCTCACTGGTTATTGCAATCTGTCCGATTGATTCCTTAAGAGTAGCAAAATTATCGCTTATCTCTGCGGCAAGAGATGCTTTTTTCTCCTTGAGTTCATCCTGTGCTCTTGTTACTTCTTCGTTAAGCGCGATAGCCTTATCCTTCTCTTCGTAAGCGCGGTCCTTAATGTAATGAACACAGTTGTGGTGATGATTGAATCCATTGAATATCGCTATAGCCATATCCTTACATGAATTGTATCCACAGCATCCGCAGTCTATATGACGCTTCTCTTCAGTGTCTTTCTTAAGCTTTGTATATATCGCTTCCAGTTCTCCGGGACCAGGCACTTTGTATGTGCACTTGGCACTTCTGTCAGTATACTTCCTTGTGAAGTCATTCAGGTCAAGTTTGGCGAACTGCTTATTGAGTTCTTCCAGTCTCTTGGCGGGTGTAAGACCTCTGCCCCAGGCCGATTTCTTAGAAGAGTTCTTGCTATCGGCTTTGATTCTCTGAATAGCCATGAATACATCTTCCGACATATCGTCACGAGCCTCTGTACCTGTGCCGTAGAGACATCCGTTTGTACAATTGAGAGCATCGATAAACAGATAAGAAGTGTTACCCTGTCTGAGTTTTTCCTTGTTGCGTCTAAGGTACTCATACATGTGATGTTCACCTTCCATCTGACGCACCAGTGCATCTTCACCAAGAAGCCAGTAGACATTTTCCTTAAGCCCACCGGGCATCGGGTATATAGATCCCAGTCCGTATTCTATCTCATCCTTATACGGACTTGCACCGCTGACAGGATGCTTCTTAAGATATTCAACAAGATGCTTAAATGTAAGATTATATGATATATATCCCTTGGTATTGGGATCGTCTATCTCGTTCTTCTTAGCAATACAAGGGCTGATAAAAGCCAGCTTGTCTGTAAGCTTCATGTACTTATTGGCATATACCGCAGCACACATCATGGGCGAATGAACCGGCATGAGCTTCGGTAAAAGCTCGGGCATGTATCGCTCTATATATCCCACAACCGCAGGACAGGGCTGTGATATTCCGCCATAGTATTTGTTCTCTGTAATGTATTTTATGTATGCCCAGGTGGTTATATCCGCACCGAAGGATACACTTATGAATCTGTTCACTCCGGCTGCTTTTAACATACCGAGATACTTTTCATAATCTCTCGGATAATTAGCCAAAAAAGCGGGAGCTATCAGAACCGATATCTTTACTCCGTTCTTCAAATCCTCAAAGAATTTCTCTACATCATCAACATATTCTCTTGCGCCGTGCTCACACACATCAAAGCAGGCTCCGCAGGCAATACACCTGTCGGGATCGACATCTATGACATTCCCCCTGCCTTTTTCCACTGCCACATTGGCTCCCATGCTGCTGCACACACGTATGCATCGGTTACAGCCAATACATTTGTCGTTCGTTCTCACGAGACTCATAGCAAATACCTCCTTGAAAATTCCCATACCGATACCATTATACCACTCAATGCGCGGTTCAGTATCAATTTTTTTAATTATTTATCGTAAAAATTTATGTTGACAGACAATTTTATCTATGTTATTTTTTTCTAAACCGTTGAGGAAGAGTAAGTAGGTTAAGCCTCCTTTTCAGAGAGAGTCATGGATGGTGTGATCATGGCAAAAGTGCTTGATTCGAATGGACTTCTGAGGGCGAGCAGAAAGGGAATCCCGAGTATGTGAGACGGAGTAAGAATCTTCGTTAACAAAGTTCCGCGTATAATGGTACGCATGAGTGGGTGTATATACACCAAGCCGGGTGGCACCGCAGGTTGATAGTTACCTGTCCCAGCAGACAAATGCAATGGGACAGGTTTTTTTATTGGAAAAATTCCTGTCTCCATAGGACCATTAACTGTTTAATGAAAGGAGACTGTTATGTCAGAAAACAAAATTCCCTACAAAATCTACCTGAGTGAAGACGAGATGCCAAAGGCTTGGTATAACATGAGAGCAGATATGAAGAACAAGCCTGCTCCGCTTCTTAATCCCGGTACAGGAAAGCCTCTTACAGCCGAAGAGCTCTCTCCCATCTTTTGTGAAGAGCTTGTAAAACAGGAACTGGATGACAACACCGCATTTATTGAAATACCTGAAGAAATCCGTAATTTCTACAAGATGTATCGTCCCTCTCCCTTAGTAAGAGCATACTGCCTTGAGGAGAAGCTTCAGACACCTGCTAAGATCTACTACAAATTCGAAGGTAACAATACAAGCGGAAGCCACAAGCTTAATTCAGCAATTGCTCAGGCTTATTACGCTAAGAAGCAGGGCCTTAAAGGTGTAACAACCGAGACAGGTGCAGGTCAGTGGGGTACAGCCCTTTCAATGGCATGTTCTTATTTTGACCTTGACTGTAAGGTATACATGGTTAAGGTATCTTACGAGCAGAAGCCTTTCAGACGTGAAGTTATGCGTACATACGGCGCTACCGTAACACCTTCTCCTTCCGAGACAACTGAAGTAGGTAAGAAGATCCTTGCGGCTCATCCCGGAACAACAGGAAGCCTTGGATGTGCTATTTCCGAAGCTGTTGAAGTAGCAACCAAGAATCCCGGTTACCGCTACGTATTGGGAAGCGTTCTGAATCAGGTACTTCTTCATCAGTCTGTTATCGGTCTCGAGACCAAGGCAGCTCTTGATAAGTACGGCATTAAGCCTGATATCGTTATCGGATGTGCCGGCGGCGGTTCCAACCTCGGTGGTCTTATTGCTCCTTTCATGGGCGAGAAGCTCAGAGGCGAAGCTGATTACAGAATCATCGCCGTAGAGCCCGCTTCATGTCCAAGCTTTACAAGAGGTAAGTTCGCATATGACTTCTGCGATACCGGAATGATCTGTCCTCTGGCAAAAATGTACACACTGGGCAGCGATTTCATCCCTTCTGCAAATCATGCGGGAGGACTTCGTTTCCACGGTATGAGTACAACTCTTTCACAGCTCTACCATGACGGATATATGGAAGCTCGCAGCGTTGAGCAGACAAGCGTATTCGATGAAGCCCTTAAGTGCAAGGAGACCGGTGAAGAAAAGACTATCGTATTCGGTCTTACCGGAACAGGTTACTTCGATCTTGTGGCATATCAGAAATTCCATGACGGTGAGATGACCGATGAGATTCCTACGGATGAGCAGATCGCGGAAGCTCTTGCAAAACTCCCTCAGATCGGATAATCAACCCATCTTTGTGAAATTGTTATAGTAAATAAAGGCTGTGTGCAAACGCACACAGCCTTTTTAATGTTTGCATATATTACATCGCCGTATAACCGCCGTCAACGGGAAGGGCTACGCCCGTCACATAGCTTGATGCGGGAGATGCCAGGAATACGGCAGCCGTATCGAGTTCACCCTCGTTGCCGTATCGCTCCAGAGGAATCGCTCCCTTGGAATATTCCTTAAAGAAATCCGATTTAAGAGTCTCTTCTGTAAGAGGCGTAATAAAATACCCGGGGCAGATTGAATTGACGGTTATGCCGTACTTGCCC
>CACZBZ010000006.1:39985-43910 GCA_902779505.1 uncultured Lachnospiraceae bacterium | reverse complement strand
TATGTGAAAAGAGGGATTGGCTTATGAAGAGTGTTACGATTAACTCTGTCGCAGAATATGTTGCACTTGTATGTGAAGAAAACAAAGCGATTAAGGAATCCGGAGAGAAGGGTTTAAGTCTGCTTTTTAGAGGACAGGCCTGCTGTGACAATGACCTGATACCATCCATAGGACGAAAGACTCAGGCAGGTAAGGCTCTGATTGAAGAAGAGAGAAATATGATAGAGATGGCAAAATACAAATTGCCTACAGTCTTCTCAAGAGACCTGACTCCTATCGAACTTTTGGCTCTTCTTCAGCATCATGGTATACCGACGAGACTTCTTGATGTATCGGAAAATGCTCTGGTAGGACTGTATTTTGCATGTCATGACGACAAGATGTCCGTAGGGAAAGATGCGGAGGTTATTGTATTTAAAAGCAATGACAGTGATGTGGCCAATTATCCGAGAGTAAATGCCATATGCGAAAGCTATAAGAATACGGATAATGCAGGAGAGGATACAGCCGGCAAAGAAGATGATGACATTATATTTGTCTATGCACCCAGCTACAGTCTCCGACAGAATATTCAGCGAGGAAGATATATATTATTTAAAGATAGCCTTGAAGAAGGTAAGCGAAGGATAAAGCCTATACCAAAAGACCATAAAAGTATTGTTCTTCGTATCAAAGTACCTGACAGTGCCAAGAAACAGATCAGAAAGGATCTGCGACTCTTGGGTGTCAGCAAAGAACTTCTTTTCCTTGATAATTCCGATATGGTATGTAAAGAGATAGCGGAAAGATTCAGTGAGAGGTAGACATTTTAAATCGCTTTTTAGATTTTTAGTCAAAGATTTATAAAAAAAATAAACTAATATCATATAAAGTGCATGCTATAAACCGCGTGGTTAAGCCATTGCAACCGCCGGTTGACAAATTGAAAAGCAAAGTTTATAGCATGCAACCAATGTAACTGTTAACTTGTGATTGTCGACAAAAGGAACTCATTAATATGCAAACAAAGAAAGAGGAAATAACAATGATATTAGCAAATAAGATTATTAATGAAAGAAAAAAATGTGGATGGTCACAGGAAGAACTTGCGGATAAGTTAATGGTATCCAGACAGTCAGTATCAAAATGGGAAAGTGCTCAGGCAGTTCCCGATCTTCAGAGAATCATACAGATGGCTGAGATATTTGGAGTATCAACAGATTATCTTTTAAAAGATGATATAGAAGGAGATACCACTGTAATAACTGAAGGCACAGAAATTGTGTACAGTGAAGAGCCTGCAACAGTTCTCAGAAGAGTAACAATGAAAGAAGCCAACGATTATCTTGATATGAAGAGACGCGTGACACCTTTTATTGCACTGGGAGTATCAATGTGTATAGTATCACCGGTAGTATTGTTGATTCTTAGCGCATTATCTGAGCAGAATATTATAGCAGAAAGTCTGGCAGTGATTATCGGACTTATAGTACTCTTTGGTCTTATTGCCGGAGCAGTATTCATGTTTATCATTCAGGGATCGAAAGAGGAGCAGTTTAAATATCTTAAAGATGGCGGAATAGATACAGAATACGGCATAGACGGAATGGTAAAAGAGAAGAAAGAGACATTTATGCCGATACACAATATCAGAGTAGCCATAGGTGTAGTGATGTGTATACTTAGTCCTGTTCCGCTTGTAATAGCAGCACTGGCCGAAGCATCTGAGACTATTGAAGTATTGATGGTAGCACTTATGCTGGTTATCATAGCATCTGCCGTTAATATGTTTATCAATGTAGGCAATATCAAAGAAGGCTATGATGTTCTTCTTCAGGAAGGTGATTTTACAATAGCCAATAAGGAAGTAAACAAAAAGGCAGCACCTCTTGCAGGAGCATACTGGTCACTTGTAACAGCCGGATATCTTGCTTGGAGTTTTCTTTCAGGTAACTGGCATATAACATGGATTGTATGGCCTGTAGCCGGAGTGGCATTCGGAGTTATCAAAGCTTTCTTCCCCGGTATAGAATCTCAAAGATAAAACAGATCATAATATTAGCCCGAGCCAAAAGGTTCGGGCTTTTTTATGCCTTTAATTTACACTTTTTTAATAAAAACCTTATTCTAAATTTCTTCATTTTATATGTCCCTGTGCTATACTTTAGCTATGAATCTGAAAAAGACACTGTGTGTAATCTTCATATCTCTTTTATCGATTCCGACACTTTTAGCGGTGATGGGTTTACTTCTTGTTGTCTTTTCGGATATTCAGGCGATTCCCAGAAGACTCGTGTTGCAGATATTCTTGGGAATTATCACCCTGATGGTTCTGCTTTCTATGGCCCTGACACACTGGGTTAATAACGTTGTTTTTTCCCGAATCAGGGATCTTAACGATGCCATGCACAATATTGCGGATGGCAATTTCGATTATGTACTTACTCCAAATGAGTGTGACGGAGAGATTAAAGAACTCTACGCCAGCTATGAGGATATGAGACTCAGACTCAAGGATCAGAGAGATGACAAGGTCAACAATGAGCAGGAAAACAGGGAACTTATAAGCAATATCACCCACGATCTGAAGACCCCCATTACATCCATCAAGGGATACGTAGAGGGAATAATGGACGGTGTTGCTGATACGGAAGAGAAAAAAGAACGTTACATTAAGACAATATATTCCAAGACTATTGAGCTTGACAGGCTGATCAACGAACTTACATATTATCAGGGAATCGACAGCAATCGTATTCCTTACCATTTTCACAGAATCAATGTTGCCGACTTCTTTTCCGATTGTGTTGAAGAGGTGGGACTTGATCTTGAAAGTAAGAACATCAAGCTCAATTACACCAATCTTCTTCATCATGACACAAGGATTATTGCCGATCCGGAACAGCTTAAGAAGGTTATCAACAATATTATAGGCAACAGTGAAAAATACATGGATAAGGCGGAAGGAGAGATAGAGATACGACTCCTTGATGAGGTTGATTCGGTTCGTGTCGAGATCGAGGACAACGGAAAAGGAATCGCATCCAAGGATCTTGCAAAGATATTTGAGAGATTCTATCGTACCGATGCATCCCGTAACAGTTCTCAGGGAGGCAGCGGCATAGGTCTTTCCATTGCAAAGAAAATCATAGAAGATCACGGCGGATATATATGGGCTACCAGCAAAGAAGGAGAGGGAACCTGTATGCATTTTGTAATCCGCAAATATGTAGATAACAAGGAAGAAACAGGAGGAGAATCCAATGAGTAAGGTACTGATCATTGAAGACGAACAGGAAATAGCTGAACTTGAAAAAGATTATCTGGAACTGAGCGGATTTGAAGTTACCATTGAGAATACAGGTGATGGCGGACTTGTTAAGGCTCTCAGCGAAGATTTTAATATTGTTATCCTTGACCTTATGCTCCCGGGAATGGATGGTTTTGACGTATGCAAAAAAATTCGTGATGAAAAGCAGATTCCCATCCTTATGGTATCTGCAAAGAAGGACGATATCGACAAGATAAGAGGACTTGGTCTTGGTGCGGATGATTATATGACAAAGCCCTTCAGTCCAAGTGAACTTGTGGCCAGAGTTAAAGCACACCTTGCAAGATATGATGCTCTTGTAACAACTCATAAAAAAGCCAATGACATAATCGAGATAAGAGGCATTAAGATCGATAAGACAGCAAGACGTGTGTATGTGGATGGTGAAGAAAAGCAGTTCACAAGTAAGGAATTCGATCTGCTTACGTTCCTTGCCGAGAATCCAAATCACGTATACAGCAAGGAAGAACTTTTTAAGGAAATCTGGGATATGGACTCAATAGGTGACATAGCAACAGTAACCGTTCATATCAAGAAGATAAGAGAAAAAGTAGAGATAGACAGTGCCAACCCTCAATATATTGAGACTATATGGGGAGTCGGCTATCGCTTCAA
>CACZBZ010000006.1:0-39975 GCA_902779505.1 uncultured Lachnospiraceae bacterium | reverse complement strand
AGATTTGTATTAGCCAAAAGTTATTACTGACGATAAAAAAAAGTGATTATTCAACACATTTCACGAATGCTATACTTGTACGAAAATAGCATAATAATGCAATCAGAAAGCAAGTAGAAGTATATACATGAATGGAGAATAATCCATGACAATACAGCAATTACTATATGCAATTACAATTTCAAACAGCAGTTCCATGAATAAAGCAGCCGAGAAACTCTTTATTTCGCAGCCCACACTTACAAAGTCCATAAAAGAACTTGAAACAGAATTGGGTTTTCCGGTCTTTTTACGCTCCGGGAGAGGTGTTGAACTGACCTTAGACGGAAGGGATTTTATTATCTACGCTAAACAGGTTCTTCAGCAATATGAAATCCTAAAAGACAAATTCGATACAAAGAGCAGCAGAAAGAAAAAATTCGGAATATCCACACAGCACTATTCTTTTGCAATCAGAGCATTTACTGATCTTGTCAAAGAATATGATACGTCAGAGTTTGAGTTTGCATTCAGAGAGACCAATACCAAAGATGTTATCGACGACGTCGGAAACATGAAGAGCGAAATCGGAATTCTGTTTATAAGCGATTACAATAACAGGATAATAGAAAAAGAACTAAGAAATAACGATCTGCACTTTACAAATCTTATTGATTGTAAAGCTTGTGTATATCTTTCAAGTAATCATCCTTTGGCAAATAAAAAAGAAATTACTTTTGAAGACCTTAAGCCTTATCCTTGTATTTCCTTTGAGCAGCGCGATTCGGATTCGATTTTTTACGCAGAAGAAATACTTGCCGAAAAGGATTATTCCAGAAAAATAAAAGTTAATGACAGGGGTTCTGCATTGGGGATTATGAAAGAATTGAACGCCTATACGCTCTGTTCGGGAATAATCAGTGATGAGATTAACGGTAAGCAGTTCAAGATGCTTCCATACAAAGGGGATGAAGAAAACGATCTCATGCATATCGGATATGTTACTAAGAAAAATGTACCTTTAAGCCCGATAGGAGAAGAATATATTTCCCAAATAAAGATAATCCTTTCAAAAGATAAAGACTAGATTGAATTATGCTTCTAAGTCTGCCAAAATAATATAATAGTCGACATATTTTTAAGAAAAGGAACTAATCCGGTGAAGATATTATATGAAGATGATTATATTCTGGCGGTTCACAAAGAAGCCGGAATAGCGACTCAGACATCCAAGCTTGCTGAGAAAGACCTCTACAGTGAAGTGATGAATTATCTTTCTTCCAAAGGCAAGAAAGATACGATTGGCATAATCGGAAGACTTGATCAGCCTGTGTCCGGCATAGTGCTCTTTGCGAAAGACAGCAAAATCACGGCAGCTTTTACGAAGCTTATGAATGAAGCTAAGCCGGAAAAATACTATCTTGCAAGAGTGTATGGAGGTCCGAAGGATGATGAAGGCACTCTCACGGACTATCTTAGAAAGGATGCGAAGACCAACAGTTCAATAATATGCAAAGAAGGAGAGAAGGGAGCCAAAAAATCAATCCTTCAGTATAAAGTTGCGGAGAGAGAAGGAAATGAGGCACTTCTTGATATCAAGCTTATTACGGGAAGGCATCATCAGATAAGACTTCAATGCAGCAATGCAGGCTATCCTCTTTTGGGAGACCGTAAATACGGATCTGAAAAATCCATTGAATACAGCAAGGAAAACAACATAAAAACTGTGGCTCTCAGAGCATATAAGATGGTATTTCCGCATCCTGTAACAGGTGAAACGATGACTATCACAGACGAAGAGAAATAAAAAAACTAAACGGGGCTGAGAAGTGGTATACTAACATAGGACAAAGTTCTTGGAGGAATGAAATGAGTGTACTAGAGAATATTCAGCCGACAGAAGTGATGCGCTACTTTGAGCAGATTGCGCAGATTCCCCACGGTTCTCGTAATACAAAGGCTATAAGTGATTATCTTGTACTGTTTGCAAAATCACATGATCTGAAATACAGACAGGATAATATGAACAATGTGATTATTTGGAAGGATGCCAGCGAAGGATCTGAGGATAAAGAACCCGTAATCATCCAGGGCCATATGGATATGGTCTGCGAAGTCAATCCTGCCAATACAAAGATAGATATGTCAAAAGATCCCATCGACCTTTATGTAGAGGGTGACGAGATAAGGGCTAAGGATACAACTCTCGGAGGAGACGACGGAATTGCCATTGCAATGGCTCTGGCCATTCTTGCCGATGAAGAATTAAAGCATCCACCGATTGAGGCAATCTTTACCGTTGATGAAGAGATAGGTATGCTGGGGGCAGCAGGTATAGATATAAGTGATGTAAAAGGTCACACTATGCTCAATATAGATTCCGAAGACGAAGGAATATTTACCGTAAGCTGTGCCGGAGGTGTTGTTGCGAAGTGTGTTCTTCCCATCAACAATACCAAGGTCCAGGGCCCTGTAATGCAGGTTATGGTTTCGGGTCTTACGGGAGGTCATTCCGGAGTTGAGATAATCAAAAACAGGGCAAATGCCTGTGTACTACTTGGACGTGTGCTCCAGGCCATAAGCGAAAGATTCGATATTCGCATTCGAGAGCTGAAGGGCGGTTCGAAGGACAATGCCATACCGATTAATGCGGAAGCTCAGATAGTGCTTGCCGGCTTAAGAGAAGATCAGACGGAAGATTTGCTCAGCAGGGCTGTGCAGATTGCTTCTGATATAACGAAGGAACTCAAAAACGAGTATTCATCCACAGATCCCAAAATGATGATAGTGTGTCGTCCAGTCTTTAAGTCGATTCAGGCCAAAGATGTTAAGGGGAAATTCATATTTGATACCGTGGCATCGGATGCGGCGACAAGTTCCAAGATACTGTACATGCTCAATTGTCTTCCCAACGGAATACAGAGAATGAGTCCTGATAACAATGACTTTGTGAGAACTTCTCTGAATATGGGTATTCTTGAGAAAAATGACAAATGCGTCATAACAACTCATTGTCTCAGAAGCTCCGTTGCTTCCGAGAAAGAGAATCTTAAGATGAGACTGAGAACCGGAATGAAAGCCGTAGGAGGCAATGTGATATTCCATGGAGAGTATCCCGGATGGGAATACAGAGAGCAGTCTCCTATTCGCGACCTGATGACGGAAGTATACAAAGAGCAGTACAATGAAGAACCAAAGATTGAAGCCATTCATGCAGGAGTGGAATGCGGTTTCTTTGCAGATAAGATTAAGGATATCGATTGCATCAGCTTCGGTCCCAATCTTAAGAATATACACACCTTTAATGAGAGTATGAATATACCGTCGGTACAGAGGGTTTATAAGATGCTTCTGGAGGTGATCGCGAGACTTGCATAGTTTTCGCTGTTTTTATAAAGATACAAATACATAAGAACCTTTTACGAAAAGAGCCTTGATATGGTCAAACCATTGATATTTGGCTCTTTTCGCACTATAATAGAGTATTAGCCGGCCAAAATGGCAAAAAAATATACTGGCTTCGAATGGCGCGAAGCAGAAAGAGAGAAAAGATAATGGCAGACAAGAAATTAGTCGAAGCGATCACATCCATGGATGTTGATTTCGCACAGTGGTACACAGATGTGGTTAAGAAGGCAGAACTTATGGACTACACCAGCGTTAAGGGTTGCATGGTGTTCAAGCCCGCAGGTTATGCTATCTGGGAACTCATCCAGTCACAGATGGATGCAAGATTCAAGGAGACAGGGGTACAGAATGTATACCTGCCCATGTTTATCCCCGAGAGTCTTCTCAATAAGGAAAAAGACCATGTCGAGGGATTTGCACCTGAGGTTGCATGGGTTACCCATGGCGGTCTTAACCCTCTTCAGGAGAGAATGTGTGTAAGACCTACCTCTGAGACACTTTTCTGTGATTTTTATAAAAACGATATCCAGTCATACAGAGACCTTCCTAAGGTATATAACCAGTGGTGTTCTGTAGTTCGTTGGGAAAAGGAGACAAGACCTTTCCTTCGTTCCCGTGAATTTTTATGGCAGGAAGGACATACTGCACACGCAACAGCTGAAGAAGCAGAGGAAAGAACAATTCAGATGCTGAACTTATATGCTGATTTTTGCGAGGAAGTTCTTGCTATTCCTGTTATCAAGGGACGTAAGACTGACAAGGAAAAATTTGCCGGTGCGGAAGCTACATACACAATCGAAGCACTTATGCATGACGGTAAGGCACTTCAGTCAGGAACAAGCCACAACTTTGGTGACGGATTTGCCAAGGCTTTCGGCATCCAGTTCACTGATAAGGACAATACTCTTAAGTATGTTCATCAGACATCATGGGGTACAACAACACGTCTTATCGGTGCAATGATCATGGTACACGGTGACAATTCGGGACTGGTACTTCCTCCCAAGGTTGCTCCCGTACAGGTAATGATCATACCTATCCAGCAGAAGAAAGAAGGAGTCCTTGATAAGGCATATGAACTCAGAGACAGACTTGCTAAAGCCGGATGCAGAGTAAAGGTTGATGATTCCGACAAGACTCCGGGATGGAAATTCTCTGAGCAGGAGATGAGAGGAATCCCTGTAAGAATAGAGATCGGTCCCAAGGATATAGAAGCAGGCAAGTGTGTATTCGGAAGAAGAGATAACGGTGAGAAGATTGACTGCAGTCTTGATGCTGTTGAAACAGAGATACCAAAGCTTCTTGATACTATCCAGAAAGATATGCTTGAGAAGGCAAGAGAGCACAGAGATGCACACACATATGTTGCAAAGAACCTGGATGAGATGCAGAAGATTTTGGATACTACACCCGGATTCGTAAAAGCTATGTGGTGCGGTGACCAGGCATGCGAAGATGCAATCAAAGAAAAAATGTCTGCAACAAGCCGTTGTATGCCTTTCGAGCAGGAGCAGATAAGTGATACATGTGTATGCTGCGGTAAGCCTGCAAAGAAGATGGTCTACTGGGGCAGAGCATATTAAAATAAACAGTTTGATAGCTAGAAAAGAGGATAAAAATGAATATTTTGGTAATTAACTGCGGAAGTTCATCTTTGAAATATCAGTTAATCGAATCGGATACAGAGCAGGTTCTCGCTAAAGGACTCTGCGAAAGAATAGGTATAGACGGAAGCGCTATAACTCATCAGCCTAAGGGTGGTGATAAAGTAACGGAAGAAATCCCTATGAAGGATCATAAAGATGCGGTTAAGCTGGTTATAGACAAGCTCACCGATAAAAAAGTCGGAGTGGTAGATTCACTTTCAGAGATAGATGCCGTAGGACACAGAGTTGTTCACGGTGGAGAAAAATTCGCTTCATCGGTTGTTATCGATGATGAAGTAATTAAGGCTATTGAGGAGTGTAACGATCTTGCACCCCTTCATAATCCCGCAAATATCATCGGTATCAATGCCTGTGCGGAAGTAATGCCGGGAGTTCCCATGGTTGCAGTTTTCGATACGGCATTCCATCAGACTATGCCTAAGAAGGCTTATCTCTACGGTCTTCCCTATGAATATTACGAGAAATACAAGGTTCGTCGTTACGGTTTCCATGGCACAAGTCATGACTATGTATCTGACAGAGCCGCTAAGATACTTGGAAAAGATCGTAAAGATCTTAAGATTATCGTTTGCCACCTCGGTAACGGCGCTTCCATATCGGCAGTTAAGAACGGCCAGTCAGTAGATACTTCAATGGGTCTTACTCCTCTTGAAGGACTTATGATGGGTACACGTTCCGGAGATATCGATCCTGCCATCGTAGGATTTATTGCGGAAAAAGAAGGAATCTCATCCGATGAAGTTGTAACTATTCTTAACAAAAAGTCAGGTGTCTACGGACTCTCTGACGGAATATCAAGTGACTTCAGAGATCTTGCTACGGCAGCCGAAAGCGGTAATGCAAAAGCAAAAGATACTCTTGATGCTTATGCATATAAGGTTGCAAAATATATCGGCTCATACATAGTTGCCATGGGCGGAGTGGATGTTATCGTTTTCACGGCAGGTGTCGGAGAGAACAACATGCAGGTGAGAGAAGCTATCGCAAAATATCTGGAATTCCTGGGTGTAAGCTTTGATAAAGAGAAGAACAAGATCAGAGGAGAAGAACTGATCTTATCAAAACCGGGAGATAAGGTAACTCTTATGGTAGTTCCTACCAACGAAGAGCTTGCAATAGCAAGAGAGACCGTAAGACTTACTGCAAAGTAGGATTATGTCATATATCCGGAGGTCGAAAGATGATTATTGATATGCCAAAGGATGTTAATTTTATAATTGAGCGACTGGAACAGGCCGGATACGAGGCATATGCGGTAGGCGGATGTGTCAGAGATTCGATTCTTAAAAGAGAACCCAGTGACTGGGATATTACCACAAGCGCCAGGCCGGAGGAGATAAAGGCTCTTTTCAGACCAACCATCGATACCGGAATACAGCATGGAACAGTTACCGTACTCAGGAATCATGTCGGTTATGAAGTGACGACATACAGAATAGACGGCGAATACGAGGACAACAGACATCCCAAGGACGTAGTATATACCAAGAGTCTTACAGAAGATCTGAAGCGCCGCGATTTTACCATTAATGCAATGGCATATAACGCCAGCGGTCTTGTAGATGAATTCGGAGGTCTGGATGATATAGAAAAAGCTGTCATCAGATGTGTGGGAGATCCCAAAGAGAGATTCTCGGAAGATGCTCTCAGGATGATGAGAGCGGTTCGTTTTTCGGCTCAGCTGGGTTATGATATAGAAGAAGGAACAAGAGAAGCAATTAAGGATCTCTATGGCAATCTTGAAGCAATCAGTGCCGAAAGAATCAACGTAGAGCTGACCAAGATGCTCATCTCGTCTCATCCGGAATATATCAGGGACTGTTATGAACTGGGAATCACTTCCGTAATAATGCCCGAACTGGATGAATGTATGATAACGGAGCAGAACAATCCGCATCATTGTTACAGTGTTGGAGAGCATATCATTCGTTCCATGCAGGGAGTGGAGGATGACAAAGTATTGCGCTACGCAATGCTCTTCCACGACATAGGCAAGCCAAAGCGAAAGATTACCGATGAAAAAGGCATAGATCATTTCTACGGTCATGCGGAACTGTCTGCGTTGATGGCTCATACAATAATGAAGAGACTTCGCTTTGACAATGATACTCTTTACAAGGTTGAGAAACTGGTAAAATATCATGACAGGAAGGTTGAGGCGGACGGTAAGTCGGTTAGAAAGGCCATGAATCTTATAGGAAGGGATCTGTTCCCTATGCTGCTAAAGGTTAAAGCAGCCGATGTCTCAGCCCAGTCGGATTATAAAAGAGAACAAAAAGAAGAAGAATTAAGGAAAATATGGGATGCATATGATAAAGTCATCTCGGACGGTGACTGTGTGCAGATCTCGGATCTGGCGATTAACGGATCGGATCTTATTGCCAGGGGAATGGCCCCGGGTCCCGCAATCGGAGAAAAACTGAATTACCTGCTTGGAAAGGTAATAGAAGAACCTTCATTGAACGTTAAAGAAAAGTTGCTGGAGTTGTTACAGTAGTGAGCAAGAACAAAAAAGTAAGGACAACTGCATATTTGTTAATCATGTGCCTCTTGCTGTGTTCATGCGGATCATCAGCCGGAAACAGTACTGCCTCTGCCAATACGGGTTTTATAGTAACCAAGGCAGGCATGTATGACAGTGCGGATGAGAATGCCGTTATAGTATCCAAGAACAGTAAGGATAAGACTATAACCCTCTACAACAGGCTGGTTAAGCGTAATTACACACTTAACTATGACGGAACAAGCAAACTCTATGACAAGTACGGCGATTCTCTTTCAATGGAGCAGATAGAGGAAGGTCAAATTGTTAACATAACTTTTCTAAAAGACAAAAAACTCCTGAATTCTCTGCAATTGTCCGACACTGCATGGACAGTTGACGAGACATCGGAATTTGAGATAGATGAAAAGGCCGGAACAATTACTCTGGCAACCGGTGTATTTAATCTGAGCGACAATCTGCTTGTATATACGGATGACAAGCAGGCCGAGCTTATGGATGTTAATTCCGTGGATACCATCACTGTCAGAGGTGTTGACAGAGTGGTCAATTCCATAACGGTAGACAGAGGACACGGTTATCTGCGCCTCAGCAATGAAGAATACTTCGTTGGCGGCTGGATAGAAGTGGGCAGCAAGATAATCAGAACAATCGGGGAAGATATGCTTATAGCGGTTCCCGAAGGATCATATGATGTTCTGCTCAGCCAGGGTAAAGTTGAGGATTCTCTGCCGGTAACCATTACCCGTAATCAGGAGACCAACCTTGACCTCAGTGTTATTGAGGTAGAGGAACCCATTACTTACGGTACTCTTATTATAGTTACCAATCCCGATACTGCTGAAATATACATAGACGGAGAAGAACAGGATAAGAACTTTCCTATTAAAGTTGAGTACGGAATACATCAGCTGATTGCAAGAGCGGATGGATATGAGACTCTTACTCAGTATATAAAAGTAGGTCAGGAAAGTGCGACATTGGAATTGTCTCTGGAGAAGAATGCATCATTTACGGATACAAGCACACACTATGTAACCGCATCTCCGTCGCCTACTCCGATACCGGTGCCTACATCAATACCCACAGAGGTAGTTACTGCGGAGAATACTTCCAAGACCGTAAGCGGATACAAGATTACAGTTGCCACACCTACCGATGCTGAAGTATATCTTGACGGAAGTTATATAGGAATATCACCCATAAGCTTTGCAAAGACAACAGGTAATCATGAAATCATCCTCAGAAAGGACGGATTTGTTACCAGAAGTTACACAATTTCCGTGGATGGAAGCGAGCAGGATGAGACTTTTTCATTTTCAGATTTGCAGGAAAAGGAATAATTTGTAAAAAAAGTGTTAAAAATGGCATAAAATGGGGAAAAACACCAATTTATAGTTGACAAAGAAGCCAAAAAAGGCTATATATAGTATAGGCGTTTGAAAGCGCACAAAAAACTATTATGTAGTACGTAGGAGGAGATTTCCATGAACAAGACAGAATTAGTTGAAGCTATGGCTAAGAAGGCTGGTCTTACAAAGAAGGACGCAGAGGCAGCTCTTAAGGCTTTCACAGAGACAGTTACAGGCGCACTTAAGAAGGGTGACAAGGTTCAGTTAGTTGGCTTTGGTACATTCGAAGTATCTAAGAGAGCAGCTAGAGAGGGTAGAAATCCTCAGACAGGTGCTGTTATGAAGATTAAGGCTTCTAAGGCTCCTAAGTTCAAGGCTGGTAAGGCTTTAAAGGATGCTGTTAACTAATATATAGCAGTCCAGAAAATGGGATTTAGGGTAAGTACCTTTGTACTTACCCTTTTCTTTATATAAGCGATAAAGGTGTATTTTATGAGATTGGACAAATATCTTAAAGTCTCAAGACTTATCAAGAGACGTACTGTTGCCAATGAAGCCTGTGATGCGGGGAGAGTGCTTATCAACGGCAATGTGGCAAAGGCTTCGACCAATGTTAAGGTAGGGGATCAGATAACAATTCAGTTTGGGAATAAGGAAGTAAAGGTGGAAGTGCTGGCAGTTGAAGAGACTGTAAAGAAAGATGAGGCTAAAGAACTTTATAAGTATTTATAACGGGTGATGAAATGAAGGGTAATAAATATTTAATACGAAGTGCAAAAAAGCGTCAGAACAGATTTAGCGTTACCCTGGTTATTATAGTTGTAATACTGCTTGCCGTTGTTTTGGGAGTAGGAAAGTATAATAACAGAAAAAAACTGGCTGAATACGAAAAGCAGAAAGAACAGCTTGCAGCACAGATCGAATCCGAGCAGGAAAGAGCGACCGAGATAGAAGAATACGAGAAGTATACCAAGACAAAGAAGTATGCTGAAGAAGTGGCCAAGGAAAAGCTTGGTCTGGTCGGTGAGGATGAGATCATATTTAAGAGCGAGAACGAATAATGATTGACCTGATGGCTGAAACCATTAGACAATTTAATATGATAGAAGAAGGAGACCACGTGGTTGCCGGTATATCCGGCGGTGCAGATTCAGTGTGTCTCCTGCTTAATCTTGTGGAATATCAGAAGAAAGTGGCATTTGACCTTGAGGTGGTACATGTTAATCACCTTATCAGGGAAGATGCATCGCACGATGCATCATTCGTAAAGGGTCTGTGTGACAAATATGATATTCCTTTTTATTTGCATGAAATTGATGTAGAGGCACTGGCAAAAGAAAAACACATATCTACGGAAGAAGCCGGAAGGATAGCAAGATATGAAGCTTACAGAGAACATAAGCCTACGAAGATAGCCGTAGGACATCACAGTTCTGATGTGGCAGAGACGGTTCTTTTAAACATGTGCAGAGGAACCGGCATACACGGCATGGTAGGTGTACCGGCCGTATCGGGGGATGTAATAAGACCTCTGATAAGACTTACAAGAAAAGAGATTGAGGAATATCTTGATGATTTGGGACAGGAATACTGTACGGATTCCACCAATCTTACTACCGACTACACAAGAAACAAGATAAGACTGGAAGTAATGCCTTATCTTGAGAAAAACATTAATTCCAGAGCGGAGAGTCATATAAGTGACCTGGCAGCAGATGTGAGAGAGGCGGAAGAATATCTGATGACTAAGGTCAGAGAAGCTTACGACAGAATTGTGACATGCGTGTCAGAGAACGCCTTAGAAATTGCTGTTCCTTCATTGAAAAATGAAAATATCTACATACAGAAGGAAGTAATACTTGAAGTTTTTGGCAGTCTTCATGTGGGCAGAAAAGATATTGGGAGAATACATGTGGAAAGTGTATTGTCTTTGTGTGATCTGCAGGGCGAGAAATCTCTGGACCTTCCTTACGGAATAAGAGCTCTCAAACAGTACGACAAGCTTACAATGCGTATTTGCAAGGAAGCGGATGAAAAAGATAACAGCGGCTTTGAAGAGATTATCGAGCTGGATGATATCAATGCAGAATGGGAGACTGCTACAGACAGCGGTCTGAAGGTAAGAATTTCTTTGGCTGACAGAGAAGAGGGATCTGACATCCCGTCTTCAGAGTGTACTAAATGGCTGGATTATGGTAAAATAGAGTGTTCGCCGATGTTGAGAACAAGACGTCCCGGAGACTATCTCACTACAGATGATCAAATGCACAAAAAGTCATTAAAAGATTATTTTGTAGACGAGAAGATTCCGCGATCGGAAAGAGACAGTATTCTGCTTTTGGCAGACGGAAGTCACATAATGTGGGTTCTGGGGCACAGAATAAGCTCCTACTATAAGATTGACGAGCAGACAAAGAGAATAATGAAGATAGATATATCTGAGCTATGAGAGGAGAAAGAAAATGGCTGAGAAGATAAGTGTAATGCTTTCAGAGGAAGAAGTTGACAAGAGAATACAGGAGATGGGCGACCAGATAAGCAAGGACTATGCAGGCAAGACAGTTCATCTTATATGCGTGCTTAAAGGTGGCGTATTCTTCATGTGTGAACTTGCAAAGAGAATTACAGTACCCGTTACTATGGATTTTATGAGCTGTTCAAGCTACGGCGACGATACAGTAAGCAGCGGACTCGTTAAGATCGTTAAGGATCTTGATCAGCCCATCGCAGGTAAGGATGTAATCATAGTTGAGGATATCATTGATTCGGGAAGAACTCTGAGTCATCTTATGGAAATGCTTAAGGGACGTGAACCCGCAAGTCTTAAGCTTTCAACACTTTTGGACAAGCCTGACAGAAGAGTAGTGGACGTAAAAGTAGATTACACAGGATTTGAGATTCCTGATGAATTCGTTGTAGGATACGGTCTTGATTATGCTCAGAAGTATCGTAACCTTCCTTATATCGGAAAGGTTGAGCTGGACCAGTAATATATCAGAAAAGGCCGGATAAAAAGACCGAAATTACCAAGGAGTAATAGAGTTGAGCAAGAGTAACAAAAAGTTTAATTTTTTCTTCGTTATCATGCTTGTAGTGATAATGATGCTTATGTGGTATTCCACAAGCAAAGCTGTAAGCAACAGATATACAAGAGGAGATTTTGAAAAAGACATTGAGAACGAAAATGTTGCCGAGATCACCATTGAACCAAATGCAGAGGTTCCTACAGGCGTTGTGAATGTGGAACTGAAAAATGGAGAGAGAAGGGAACTTAACGTAACCGATGTAGAGGAGATTCAGGACTATCTTAAGGAAAAAGGATATGATCCCTTTGTTCAGGACGTTCCCAAAGAGGGATGGTTCTTGGCATACGGAGTGCCGATTCTTTCCATTGTAGCAATATGCATACTGCTGTTCTTCATGATGGGAGCAGGTGGCGGTGGCGGCAATGCCAAGATGATGAATTTTGGTAAGAGCCGTGCCAAGATGGACGTAGATACCAAGACAAAACTTGCCGATGTTGCAGGTCTTCAGGAAGAAAAAGAAGATCTGGAAGAGATAATCGACTTCCTCAAAGCTCCGGACAAATATACAAAAGTAGGAGCCCGTATACCTAAGGGAATTCTTCTTGAAGGTGCACCCGGAACAGGTAAGACCCTTCTTGCCAAGGCAGTGGCAGGAGAAGCCAATGTTCCATTCTTCAGCATATCCGGTTCGGACTTTGTTGAGATGTTTGTAGGTGTGGGAGCTTCAAGAGTAAGAGATCTTTTCACAGAAGCAAAGAGAAATTCACCTTGTATTATTTTTATAGATGAGATCGATGCCGTTGCCAGAAGAAGAGGTACCGGTATGGGTGGCGGACATGACGAACGTGAGCAGACACTCAATCAGATGCTTGTTGAGATGGATGGCTTCGGAGTCAACGAAGGAATCATCGTTATGGCCGCAACCAACAGAGTGGACATACTTGATCCGGCTATCTTAAGACCCGGCCGATTCGACCGTAAGATTGCTGTCGGCACACCGGATGTAAGAGGAAGAGAAGATATACTTAAGATACATGCCCGCAATAAGCCCTTGGCTGAGGATGTGGATCTCAAACAGGTTGCACAGACAACAGCAGGATTTACCGGAGCGGATCTGGAGAATCTTCTTAATGAAGCAGCGATAGTAGCAGCAAGATCTAACAGAGCTTTTGTTACTATGGAAGATATCAAAAAGTCCTTTATTAAAGTCGGAATCGGTGCTGAGAAGAAAAGCAGAATCATTTCCGATGATGAAAAGAAGATCACGGCTTATCATGAATCCGGCCACGCAATTCTTTTCCATGTACTTCCTGATGTGGGACCGGTGTACACCGTGTCCATTATACCTACGGGAGTAGGGGCAGCAGGTTATACAATGCCTCTTCCTGAGAAGGATGAGATGTTCCTTACGAAAAAAAGAATGCTCCATGATATCATGGTTCTTTTGGGAGGACGTATTGCCGAGGAAATCATCTTTGATGACATCACAACAGGTGCATCCAATGATATCAAGCGTGCAACGGCAGAAGCCCGTAAGATGGTAACCAAGTACGGAATGTCCGAGAATATCGGAGTTATCAATTATGACGATGATGAGGAAGAAGTCTTCATAGGAAGAGATCTTGCTCATCCCAGAAGCCACAGTGAATTCATTACAGGCGAGATCGATAAAGAAGTTAAGGCAATCATAGATAAGTGTTATGCCGAGGCAAAAGCAATAATTCTTGAGAACATGGCAGTGCTTGAAAAGAGTGCGGCCCTTCTGCTTGAAAAGGAAAGAATAAGCAGAGACGAGTTTGAAGCTTTGTTTGATTAGAATAAGGGAGAGCGTGAGCTCTTCGGGGGACAAGAGAAAAAATGAAAAACTACGATGAGACTATGGTAAAGAGAGGCATCTTTTCAGATACCACAAGTGAATTCATTCAACCCATGGAGCCCAAGGAAGGGGAAAGTGTCAAGATTAAGATCAGAGTTCTTAAAGGCTCTGTAAGAGAAGTCAGCCTGGTTAACGGTGAAGAGACTTTTGCCATGAAGAGGGCTTGCAGAAAAGGTATGTTTGATATATACAGCAAGACCATCACTATGGGAAGCGATACTTATTCTTATCATTTTGAATTGATGATAGGAGAAGACCTTTACTTCTATGATGCAGAGGGTCTCAAGGAAAACAGAGAAGAGCTCTGTGATTTTAGATTGATTCCCGGCTTCCATACACCGGATTGGGCCAAGGGCGCAGTATTCTATCAGATTTTCGTAGACAGATTCTGTAACGGCGATCCATCCAACGATGTTGTGGATGCAGAATACAAATATATAGACAGACTGGTCTATTCTTCAAAATGGGGCGAACCCGTATGTAAAGACGGAATAGGACAGTTCTACGGCGGTGATCTTAAGGGTGTAATGGATAAGCTGG
The DNA here is from genome assembly GCA_902779505.1 of uncultured Lachnospiraceae bacterium. Classification (GTDB taxonomy): domain Bacteria; phylum Bacillota; class Clostridia; order Lachnospirales; family Lachnospiraceae; genus Colinaster. Next base: position 25,624 of record CACZBZ010000006.1, on the reverse strand, counting down.
ATTATCTGAAAGACCTTGGAGTTGAAGTAATATATTTTAATCCACTTTTTGTATCACCTTCCAATCATAAGTACGATACTGCTGACTATGATTACATAGACCCTCATTACGGAAAGATTGTATCTGATTTTGGAGAACTTCTTTCCGAGAGAGCAAGAGGCAACAGCAAAGCAAGCAGATTTGTTAATCGTATAGCAGGCAAGGATAATCTTGAAGCATCCAATGCTCTTTTTGCGGAGTTGGTAAAAGCGGCCCATGAAAGAGGAATCAAAGTCATTCTTGACGGTGTATTCAATCACTGCGGATCCTTCAACAAGTGGCTGGATGCTGAGAAACTCTACAGCAAAGCTCCGGGTTACGAGAAGGGAGCTTTTGTAGCCGAGAACAGCCCTTATCATGACTTCTTTAAATTTGAAGGCGGAACATGGCCCAATAATAAGAATTACAAATCATGGTGGGGATATGATACCCTGCCCAAGCTTAATTATGCTTCCGAAGAACTCTATAACTATATGTTAAAAGTGGGAGCAAAATGGGTATCTGAACCCTATAACTGTGACGGATGGAGACTGGATGTGGCAGCAGACTTGGGAGACGACCCGGAGATGAATCACAGATTCTGGGCTGATTTCAGAAAGGCCGTAAAAGAGGCCAATCCGGAAGCTATCATTCTGGCAGAACACTATGGTGACCCTTCCGCATGGCTGTGCGGCAATGAGTGGGATACCGTCATGAATTATGATGCTTTTATGGAACCTGTTACCTGGTTCACAACAGGTATGGAAAAGCACAGTGACGAATACAGAAAAGATCTTAAGGGCAACACGGGAGAATTCTGGAGAATGATGCGTGAAAACAGCGCAAAATTCACAACTCCTTCACTTCAGCTTGCAATGAACGAACTGTCCAACCATGACCATTCAAGGTTCTTAACAAGGACAACAGAGAAGGCAGAGAGATATAACGGAAGCAATGGGGAAGAGGCAACGCAGAATGCATCCAAGGCAGTAATGCGAGAAGCTGTTACAATGCAGATGACTTGGCCGGGTGCTCCGACCTTATATTACGGTGATGAAGCGGGACTTGGCGGATTTACCGACCCTGATAACAGAAGATGTTATCCATGGGGAGAGGAAGACAAGGATCTTATTAATTTCCACAAGAAAATAATATCTATTCACAAGGCCAATGAGGAATTCAAAAAGGGATCGCTCATTCCTTTTCCTACGGTAGACGGTGTTTTAGCTTACGGAAGAAAATCCGGTAAGAACGCATCGATTGTAGTGATCAACAATTTCGAAGTGAATGTTGAAGTGGCGATTCCTACATGGATGCTTGCCCTCGGCAAGAAGACCGTCAGCAGAAGAATCTTCTCTACATTCGAAAGCGGATGGAATACGAAAAAGAAAACTTTCAGAGAAGAGAAGGGTATAACAAAGGTTGAGATCGGTCCCAAGGGTGCCGTTATACTTAAAACAAAAAAGAAAATACTGTAGTAACCAATCTGATTACTGCAGACAGGTAATAAAATGAACGAGGTTTACGACGAAGAGTGGGCGGAGAATCATCGACGAAGACACGCCGAGTTGATTGCACGTGCCAAAAAAGAGCAGGAAAAGCAGCTTCGTAGACGAAGACTTGTTAAGAAATATGCTTTACCTGCGCTTCTTGCACTCGCTGTCATAATAGCAATTCCCATTGTCATAAGCAAACTTTTGACAGTAAGGGAAGCAAAAGAAAAGCAAAAGCAGGAAGAAGCTGTTAAGGTTGAAGAGACAAGAGTTATAGTAACTCCCACTCCGACACCCGAACCCACACCCGAACCAAAACATTACGAATACAGAGAAAGTGCTGACATGGTTTTTCTCGGTGGAGAGGATATGACCAGCAAAAATGCCATACTGGTCAATGTCGACACGGGCGAGATTGAAGGACAGGTGGATTGCAGAGCCAGGATTGTTCCTGCTTCAATGACAAAAGTTCTTACGGTATTGGTAGCGGCAGAGCATGTGGATGATGTATCCGATAAAGTGACCATAACGGGAGAAGCGACCAACTGGTCCTATGTAAATGACTGCAGCGCAGTCGGTTTTTCCAATGATGAAGTGGTAACCGTGGAAGATCTCTTCTACGGAACAATACTCTGCTCCGGCGGAGATGCAGCTTATCAGTTAGCCATGTATGTTGCAGGAAGCCAGGAAGCCTTTGTGGAAATGATGAACGATAAGCTGAAGGAACTTGGCATATCGGCGACAACACATTTCACAAACGTAGCGGGCATATATGATGAAGATCATTACAGTACCTGCTATGATATGGCAGTCATTATGAATGCAGCCATTGACAATGACTATTGCAGAAAAGTACTGTCCGCACACAAATACACCACAAGTCTTACCCCCGAGCATCCGGAAGGAATTCTTATATCCAACTGGTTCTTAAGAAGAATAGAGGATAAGGAAACCGGCGGTGAAGTGATATGTGCCAAGACGGGATTCGTAGATGAGTCGGGATGTTGTGCTGTCAGCTTTTCAGAGCAGAACGATGGTACGAGCTATATTGCTGTTACTGTGGATGCACACAGCAACTGGCGATGCATATATGATCATGTGGACATATATCTTAATCACACATCCAATTCTTCAAGCACTCCCGTGGATATAGTTCAGGAGGAGACGGATTCGGAAGCAAGTGATTAAATATTGTGCATAATACACAAAAACAAGTAGAAACATTTGTAATATTTGTTGTTTTATTGCATTGTTGGAGGGGGTAGCCGGTGCTATTATACTAGTTGTAACCCCCCCAATACATTTTGTAGTTTTTTGCTATACCCCATAAGAAAGAAATACCTTCTAAATAGACAGGCAACTGTCTATTTACCCCAAAAGGGGTACTTCTTTCTTAACCCAAAACAAATCCGGATGATGAATATCATCCGGTTTTTTGTTTACAAAATGTTCATATCAGGTCACGTTTTGGACACATGGATTTGATATTATATTTGTACGAACCATTTTAAGTATGCTTTTACGCGGAGGGGCGTACATGAGAAGACGATATTGGGGTATCGTCGCAGGTATTTTTGGGGTTACTGCAATTCTTAATATAATGGCGTGGAACTCTCGTGCTTTCTGCGACTGGTATGTAGACAACCTGTTTCCGGTATGGGGACATACATACGGAAGGCTCAGTGATCTGAGCAGTTTATCCATTGGTGAGATGATGATTGCAATTGCAGCGGTACTGATAGTAATAGCTATCGTACTGGGGTTAGTTGCGGTCATTTTTATTTTATCCGGAAAAAAAGAGAAATGCCGTTGGATAAGGCCCTACATGAGAATATTCGTGGCTATTCTTGCAATCGTCTGTCTAATAATGACCCTCAACTGCTATATGCTCTATCACAGCTCAACCTTTGAAGAGAAATATCTTGAGGAATATATGCTTGGGGAAAATGAATACTCTATTGAGGAACTGGCTGAGCTGAGAGATATCATAGTAGCCAGGGCGAACACCTTAAGCAAACAGGTTCCCAGAGATGAAAAGGGCTATGTAGTATATGAAGGCGATATGGCTGAGGAAGCAAAAGAGGCTATGATGGCCTTGGGCGAAGACTACCCTCAATTGTCAGGTTACTATACGACTCCAAAAGCTTTTTCCGCAAGTGAATTTTTCAGTCAGCAGTATATGAAGGGATATTATTTCCCCTTCAGTCTTGAAGCCAATTACAATGATGTAATGTATTTGGCCAATAAGCCGGCTACAATGTGTCATGAGCTTGCACATACAAAAGGTTTTATATATGAAGATGAGGCCAACATGATAGCCTTTCTGGCATGCATCCGCTCGGACGATCCTGTTTTTCAGTACAGTGGATATTTGTCTATACTTACATATATTAACAATGATTTCATAACCTCTATAGATCACAATAAGGAGATTTATGACAGACATACGAAAGTATCGTCACTTGTAAAGAGGGATAATGTATTCCTTACTCCGGACGCCTGGGAACAGGTGGAAGAAAAAGCAGTAATAAAGACGGAGACAGTGAAGAAAGCCAGCATGAAATTCGTTGAGACCAATCTTCAGGCCAACGGTCTGGAACAAGGTATGGCCAACTATTCGGAAGTCGTAGGTCTTTTGATGGACTATTACGTATGCGGTGTTGATGACGTGATATCAAGAGAAGTATATGTTGCAGAGCTGAATGCTTCGCACTGACATTAATAAACGGGACAGAAAATAATCTCCCGGATGAATGAAAGGTTCATCCGGGAGATGCTTTGAAACTGTCTCTTTTTTATATGAGAGAAGTGAAGTGCTTCAGCCTCAGTTCTCCCGATTTTTGATCTATATATGTTGCGGGAATATCTTTCTCGTCCTTTATGGCCGGAGATGTCGCTGTATGAATATAAAAACTGTCCATAGCGAGAGCATTAGCTATTGCAACATCACTGTTATAGTCATTGCCGATCATAACAGACTTGGAGATATCAAGATTATGCTTCTTAACAAGAGCTCTTAAGAATCTGGGATCCGGTTTGGCACATCCAAGATCTGAAGATATAAAGATATCATCGAAGAGATCGTAGAGGCCCAGTGATCGCATTTCGGGCACGGTAAAACATGCCTGGGCGTTGCTTAATAGGAAGATCTTTTTTCCTTCACTGCGAAGATGATCGAAAATGACAAAGATGTCATCATACACTCGTATGTAATCCAGACTCAGGGCTCTGAAGGTAACTGCAAATTCGTCAATCTCTTCATCAGTGGTCCAGGGACTCATAAGCTGTCTGAAGACTTTCCTGAGTTCAATCTCAGGCTTCCTGATCTCACCGTTTACTTCAATGGGAGGACAGGATTTTGTAAGAGCACTTTTGTATTCCGGACGGGTAGTTATATCAGAGTCGGTGAATTCGGAAGCCATTTTCGAGGTTTCTTCATCAACGAATCGGAGATAATCCTTCTTTAGCTGCTTCCATTCATATGGGAAGCCCATTCCGGAAAGAATAAGTGCCAGTTTTTTCCAGAGGAAAGCTTTACTTTCGTTGGTGTGGATATCAACGAGAGTGCCGTAAAAATCAAAAATATAATTGTCGTATAAAGCCATGCTAGTCTCCTGTTTGATAGTATAGCCATTATAACATTAATCTAGAGCAATGACCAACAATTATGTAAACTAAAATCTTGTATAAAAGTGTCTTTGGTAGTATTATATGAAATAGCGTTGAAAAATAGCTGGAGGAATTATGTTAACTATTAACAAAAACAAAAGCGGTTTGAAAATAATCATTGTGGGATGCGGAAAAGTCGGATCAACACTTGTTGAGCAGCTGACCCAAGAGGGCCATGATATTACCCTTATCGACAAAGATCCCGCAAGGATACAGGCTATAACCAATGCCTATGATGCTATGGGTATTTTGGGTAACGGAGCTACATACAGTGTTCAGAAGGAAGCCGGAATAGATGATGCCGATCTTCTCATTGCGGTAACAGACTCGGATGAGCTTAATCTGCTCTGCTGTACCGTTGCGAAGCGAGTAGGAAAATGCGTAACAATCGCAAGAGTACATACTCCCGAATACAGCAAGGAGGCAAAATACCTTAAGGACAAGCTTGGACTTGAGATGATCATCAATCCCGAGTATGAGTGTGCAAAGGTTATTTCGCGTATCCTCTATCTTCCCACAGCAGAGGAAGTAAGCTCATTTGCTCACGGTCAGGTAGAGATGGTTAAGATCAGACTTCCCGAAGGTAATAAACTGGACGGAAAAAGAGTCATGGACATAGGTCATGATATTATGGCCAACATAGTTTTCTGCGGTGTTGAGCGTGACGGACAGGTATTCATACCTTCAGGTCAGTTTATTTTGAAAGAGGGAGACCTTATCAGTTTCGTTGCTTCCAGATATGACACCAAGAGATTCCTCGGCAAGATCGGATTCAAGACCGGTCAGGTTAAGGATACTCTCATCGTAGGCGGAGGCAAGGGAAGCTTCTACCTTGCAGATATGTTGATTAAATCAGGTATTGAGGTAAGGATCTTCGAAAAGATAAAAGAGAGATGTGAGGTTCTCAGCGTACTTCTTCCCAAGGCCATAATTATCAATGATGACGGTGCCGGAGAAGATGCACTTAAGGAAGCCGGACTTGAGACTGTAGATGCTTTCGTTCCTTTGACGGGAATCGATGAGGAGAACGTTCTCTTAAGTCTTCATGCAAAACAGGTATCCAATGCAAAGGTTGTCACAAGGATATCAAGAAATAACTTCAAGGGTATTCTTGACAATATGGATCTCGGAAGCGTGGTATATCCCAAGTACATTACTTCCGATGCAATCATTGCTTACGTAAGAGCACGACAGAATACAAAAGATTCCAACATAGAGACACTTTACAAGATGTTTGATTCAAAAGCGGAAGCAATTGAATTCAAGGTTGAAAGTGAATCGGATTTAACAGATACTGCACTGATGAATCTGAAATTGAAGGACAATCTTCTTATTGCCTTTATCAACAGGCACGGAGAGATTATATTCCCCGGTGGTCATGATGAGATCCATGTGGGCGATTCGGTTATGGTTGTTACAACTCATACGGGATTCAATGATATAAGGGATATATTGAGATAAGGAAGTAAGATTATGAACAGTCCAATGATCAGGGTCATTTTAGGACATATTATGAAAATCGAAGCCGCTTTTATGCTGCTTCCGTGTATAGTCGCCGTAATCTACGGAGAGAATGTAGGATGGACTTATCTTGCAATTGCCTGCATAACCGCTCTTTTAGGTGTTTTCATGACTTTGAAAAAGCCTGCTGATTCGGTAATGTATCTGAAAGAAGGATCTGTTGCAACGGTTTTAGGCTGGGTTGTTCTCAGTCTTTTCGGTTGTCTTCCTTTTTATTTTTCGGGTGAGATACCCTCGTTTACAGACGCCCTTTTTGAGACTATATCAGGTTTTACAACAACGGGTGCAAGTATCCTAAGCGACGTGGAAGCCCTCAGTCATACTGCACTTTTCTGGAGAAGCTTTACTCACTGGCTGGGTGGAATGGGCGTACTTGTATTCCTTCTTGCCATAGTACCTCTTAGCGGCGGTTCGACAATCAACCTTATGAAAGCAGAAAGCCCGGGTCCGTCAGTTGGAAAACTCGTTCCCAAGATCAAGGCAACGGCAAGAACACTTTACCTTATATATACCGCTCTTACCCTTATGCAGATTATATTTATGGTGATAGGCGGATGTTCTTTGTTTGATGCAGTCAACTTAAGTTTTGCAACAGCGGGAACCGGTGGATTTGGAGTAAGAGGCGATTCTCTTGCAAGCTACAGTCCTTATATACAGTGGGTTGTGATAGTATTCATGATCCTCTTCGGTGTGAACTTTAACGCATTTTATCTGATTACTTTGGGAAAGATAAAAGATGCTCTTCATGTTGAAGAAGTAAAGTATTATCTCCTCATCATCCTTTCATCGACCGCTATCATATTCATTAATATATTCAGAACATGTAAGGGTATAGAAGAGGCTTTAAGAACATCTTTTTTCCAGGTTGCTGCCATAATTACCACAACCGGTTTTGCAACAGCCGATTTTGATACCTGGAATACGACTTGTAAGATAGTAATAGTAATGCTTATGTTTGTGGGAGCCTGTGCCGGAAGTACCGGTGGTGGTATCAAAGTAAGCAGATTTATAGTAATGTTCAGAACCATTAAAAAGGAAATGAACACCTACATTCATCCCAAGAGTGTTAAGAAGATAATGCTTGAAGGTAAGCCCGTTGAACATGAAGTGGTAAGATCGATTAATGTGTACATGGGCACATATATAATGATATTTGCCATATCAATATTTCTGGTAAGTTTCAACGAACTGGATCTTATTACGTCCTTTACGGCTGTAGCAACAACGATAAATAACGTTGGACCCGGTCTTAACCTGATTGGACCCACATGTAATTTTGGCTTTCTTACTCCATTTACCAAGTATGTGCTGATGATAGATATGCTTGCGGGTCGACTTGAACTCTTCCCTCTCCTTATCCTTATACAGCCCAAGGTGATCAAAGGCTTCTTTGAGAGAAGACCAAAAGTCAAGAAAGCAGAGTAGATACGAGGCTTGAAATTGAAAGAATTAGAAGGAAAACAAACCTGGCGTCCGGGTAATATGCTCTATCCTCTTCCCGCTGTGATGCTCAGCTGCGGAAGACCCGGCGAAAAACCGAATATCATAACAGTAGCATGGGCGGGAACCATATGCTCCGATCCGGCCATGGTGTCAGTGTCCATAAGACCTGAGAGATATTCTTATGACATCATAAAAGAGACTAAGGAGTTTGTAATCAATCTGACTACAAAAGATCTGGTCTATGCAACAGACTATTGCGGAGTAAAATCCGGCCGCGACGTGGACAAATTCAAAGACATGAATCTGACAGCAATGTCAGCAACAAAAGTATCATGTCCCTTGATTGAAGAGAGTCCCGTTAATATTGAATGTAAAGTAAAAGAGGTTGTTAAACTCGGAAGCCATGACATGTTTATAGCAGATGTGCTTGCGGTTGATGTAAGTGAGAAATACATGGATGAGTCCGGTAAGTTCAATCTTGAGAATACGGATCTTCTTGCTTATTCTCATGGTGAATATTTCTTACTTGGTGAAAAGCTGGGTAAATTCGGATATTCGATTAAGAAGAACTAGTATGTTATACTGATACTTGATTATTATATTTTTGGAGGCTACATGAAGTATATTTTTGAATCTAAGATTGATAAGACCGAGAACGGTGGAAATATCAGAATCCCATTTAACGTATGGGAGATATGTAAAAAAGAAGGAGATGTACCTGTTAAGGTTCGTATTGGTGAGACAGTATTCGTATGTAATCTGATTCCCGAAGGCAATGGTTTTTACAGCATTCCCCTTCAGCCTGAGATCATGAATCATTTTGATGAGAATACAGAATATCCCATCGGCTTCAGAGTAACACAGTCTAGTGCTGAATCAAGTCCTTACAGTACGTCCAATCCTATCAGAAAGATTGACAGTATCGATGTGGTTATACAGCCTCATGACGGTCTCTGCGGTCAGTCATGCGTTGCCATGCTTGCAGGTATTACATTGGACGAAGCAATCAATATCATGCATTGCGGCGAGTGGCAGGCAACCATGAACAGAATAATCAATGCGCTGAACTATTTCGGAATCGATCATTCAGAAGACATCATATATACCAATGAAAAGCCGGGTATTACACTTCCCAAGTGCTGTGTTGTAATGGAAAAGATGGGAAGATACAGTCATTATCTTATTTACTTTGACGGAAAAGGATACGATCCCAACCTTGGTGTAATCAGCAATTATGATGTAACAAAGGTAAAGGGTTACATGGAAGTGTACGTTCAGTAATCGATTGCGTAGATAACCTATTATTTATGTTATAGAAAGAATCGTCTTAAGTCTGCAGGCAGGGGACGGTTCTTTTTATTTTGTGTGCTTGACGTAGTCGGATTAAGGTGATATTCTAGAAAAGCTGTCGCAATTGAGAACAGCGTTTGTTGTACACAGTCAGTTCGAAATTCCATCCTGACTATAAATAAAACTAGGAGGACATATCTATGAAATTAACAGCAAAGTACATTGCCACATCAGGCGTAGTAGCAGCACTTTACGTGGTGCTCACAATGATAAGCACGGCATTCGGCTTATCTTCAGGTGCCATTCAGGTAAGAATATCTGAAGCACTCTGCATCTTACCCGCATTTACCCCCGCAGCAATACCCGGACTCTTCGTGGGCTGTATAATATCCAATTATTTATCAGGCTGTGTTGTTTGGGATGTGATTTTTGGAAGTCTTGCGACTCTTATAGGAGCTGTAGGAACCTATCTTTTAAGAAAACATCGAGTAGCTCTTTGTATTCCACCGATTGTATCTAACATGATTATAGTACCGTTGGTACTGATATATGCTTATCATGTACAGGATGCTTACTGGTTCCTCATATTAACAGTTGGAGCCGGCGAAGTAATCTCTGTGGGAATACTTGGCCAGCTCCTCTATAGTGGATTAAGTAAAGCTAAAGTTACTTCTTCTTTATTAAATTAACGACTGCGATTATAATGCAGGCGCCAACTACGGATACCAGAATATTGCCGATAAAGTTAGAGGCACCGATACCTATAATACCAAGTACGAAGCTTCCTACAAAACCACCGACAATACCAAGGATGATGTTAAGGAGAAGACCTGAGCTTGTCTTCATTATGAGACTTGCAAGCCATCCGGCGATTGCACCGATAACAATAGCAACAATAAAATTCCACATTATGTTGTACCTCCATATATTTTACTACCACTATATATATTATCGGACGAGGCTACGAACTAAACAACCCCTGAAAAAAATATTTTTAAAAAGGGCTTCCGGATAAAGTCAAGGAAAGTGCCCAAAATAGCGGATATAGTGATATAATCATATAGGTAAATATTTATATCGGAAAGGACATACATAAAATGACGCAGTCAAGAACACATACATGTAATGAACTTCGCATGGAACATGTCGGTCAGAAGGTAACACTGGTTGGCTGGTATGACAATATGCGTAAGGTAAGTAAGAATCTCGGGTTCTTAATCCTCAGAGACTTTTACGGAATTACTCAGTTCGTTGTAGAGACCGAGGAGATGATGGAATCTCTTGCAGGTGTTAACAACGAATCGACTCTTCAGATCACGGGAACAGTAAGAGAGAGATCCAGCAAGAATGCAGCTCTTCCCACAGGTGATATTGAAGTTGTTCCGGAAAAAATAGAAGTACTTGGAAAATGTATATATAATGAACTTCCTTTCGAAGTAAACAGATCAAAGGAAGCCGATGAAGCAACAAGATTAAAGTACAGATATCTTGATCTTCGTAATCCTGCAGTTAAGGAAAAGATTGTATTAAGAAGCAAGATAGTTGCAGAGCTTCGTTCAGCTATGATAGCTCATGATTTTCTTGAGATAACAACACCTATCCTTACATGTTCTTCTCCGGAAGGTGCCAGGGATTATCTTGTTCCTTCAAGAAATCACCCGGGCAAGTTCTATGCCCTTCCCCAGGCTCCTCAGCAGTTCAAGCAGCTGCTTATGACCTCGGGCTTTGACAGATACTTCCAGGTGGCTCCTTGCTTCAGAGATGAAGATGCCAGAGCCGACAGAAGCCCCGGAGAGTTCTATCAGCTGGATATGGAGATGGCCTTCGCTTCACAGGAAGATGTGTTCTCGGTAATCGAGGATGTGCTGCCTCCTATTTTTGCAAAATACGGAACATATAAGACAGCAAGCAAGGCTCCTTTTAAGAGAATCTCATACAGAGATGCCATGGAGACTTACGGTTCGGACAAGCCGGATCTCAGAATAGACCTTGTTCTTCAGGATGTTACAGCTTGTCTTGCAGGTTGCGGTTTCGGTCCTTTCGATGCAGAAGGCGCAAGCATAGAAGCAGTAAAGGTAACAGGCTTCAATGCAAGCCGTAAGGTAATTGATAAGATAATGGCAGATGTAGAGATAGCAACTGCTAATAAAGCATGCTGGTTCAAGATGGATGAAAACGGAGAACTGGCAGGCGGAATAGCTAAGTTCCTTCAGGAAAGAAAAGATGCCGTAGTCAAGGAATTTGACTTAAAGCCCGGAGATTTTGTGGGACTTGCGGCAGGCAAGAAGAATGATGCCCTTAAGACAGCCGGCGTTCTTCGTAAGCTTTTGGGCGCAGCAGCTGAAGGTCATATGAATAAAGAGTGTTATGAGTTCTGCTGGATAGTAGATTTCCCTATGTACGAGATTGGAGAGGAAAGCGGTGAACTTGAATTTTGCCACAATCCTTTCTCAATGCCTCAGGGCGGTATGAAAGCACTTGAGGAGCAGGATCCTCTCGATATACTGGCATACCAGTACGATCTTGTTGTTAACGGTGTTGAGCTTTCATCGGGAGCAGTAAGAAATCACGATCCTGAGATTATGGTAAAGGCATTTGAGATGGTCGGACTCGGCGAAGACGATGTAAAAGCCAAGTTCCCTGCCATGTACAACGCATTCTGCTACGGTGCTCCGCCACATGCGGGAATCGCACCCGGTGTAGACCGTATGGTAATGCTTATTGCGGGAGAAGAAAGCATAAGAGAAATCATTCCTTTCCCTATGAACAAAACAGCCCAGGACGTTATGATGGGCGCGCCTGCTGAGGTAGATCCCAAGCAGCTTGCCGATGTTCACATCAAGATCGACCTTCCCAAGGAAGAATAGAGTCTGAAAAATCATCTTCACCCCAAAGCATCTCTTTAGCAATAAAAGACCCCGGTTCAATCGAACCGGGGTCTTTGTTTGTCTTTATGTGGCTTTTTAGCCCATCACGACTTCTACGGCGTGAGTCTTGCCATCACCGAATGCAGGGAGAAGATTGCCTTCGATAGCCTTACCGTCTACCGTAACGCTCTTGATACCCTTGCATACATGGCTGGGATTGCTGACCTTGATATCGTATGTAGCACCACGGAACTGACGTGTTGCATTGAGGCCATCCCACTCAGCGGGAATTGAAGGATCGATTCTGAGACCGTCGAAATCAGCTTGGATACCGAGAATGTACTGAGATATAGCTACCATGTTCCATGCAGCTGTACCTGTAAGCCATGAGTTCTTACCCTGTCCAAAGTGATTCTTAGGTTTGCCGATATCAGCACCTGAATCCTTACCACCGATCATCTGACCGTATACATAAGGTTCTGTCTTATGAATGTCTGATGTCTCTTCAGTGAAAGCAGGAGCAATCTTTGAATAATACTCGAAAGCTTTGTCTCCACGTCCGGCATAAGCCTCGGCACAGATGATCCATGCGTTGTTATGAGTAAATATTCCGGCATTCTCTTTGTATCCGCCGGGATATGTAGAGATCTCACCGTACTGTACATAGTATTTTGTATATGCAGGATTGTTAAGAACAAGACCGAACTCGGTATTAAGATACTTATCAATTGAATTGAGAGTCTTAATATCGGCTCCTTCTTCTTTTCCGATCTCAGACATTACTGCGAATCCCTGAGGCTCGATGAAGATCTTACCTTCTTCACATTCCTTAGATCCCATCTTAGCGCCTGTAGAATCATATGCTCTGATGAACCAGTCACCGTCAAAAGCAGATTCCATAACGGCTTTCTTCATCTTGTCGATTTCAGCCTGAGCCTTTGCGGCTTCATCATCTTTTCCGAGATGCTTAAGAATAGCAACATAATTGGGACCTGTATAGGTAAAGAGTGTAGCAACCATTACAGACTCTGCAACCTTAGAGTAGCCACCTTCAGCGGCGAACTTAGGATTGGTGTATGTCTGGAAGCTTTCACCCGGTGTATCTGAGAAACATGAAAGGTTGATACAGTCATTCCAGTCAGCTCTCATCGCAAGAGGAAGATTGTGAGGTCCGAGGTTTTCTACTATATGATAGAAAGAAACCTTAAGGTGCTCAAGAAGAGGCTGTGCCACTGACATATCATTGTCATAAGGAACCATCTCATCAAGAATGCTCCAATCACCTGTCTCTTTGATGTAAGCAGATACTGAAAGGATCAGCCATAACGGATCGTCTGAGAAGTCACCGCCGATATCTGAGTTACCCTTCTTTGTAAGAGGCTGATACTGATGATAGCATCCACCGTCAGGGAACTGAGTAGAAGCGATATCGATGATTCTTTCTCTTGCTCTGTCGGGAATCTGATGAACAAATCCGAGAACATCCTGGTTGGAATCACGGAATCCCATTCCACGACCGATACCTGATTCAAAATAAGAAGCAGAACGTGAAAGGTTAAAAGTAACCATACACTGATACTGGTTCCAGATGTTAACCATACGATTAACTTTTTCATCAGGTGTATCAACATTAAGGATACCAAGAAGCTTATCCCAGGTCTTACGAAGTTCTGCAAGTCCTGCTGCAACCTTCTCGGGAGTATTGTACATATCAATCATCTTAAGGGCTTTTTCCTTGTTGATGGTCTTGCCGTCAGCTTCGAACTTCTTGTCTGCAGGCATTTCAACATAACCTAAGATGAATACAAGTGTCTTAGTCTCGCCGGGAGCAAGGCTAATCTTCTTATAATGAGAAGCAACCGGTGACCATCCGTCAGCGAAAGAGTCAGTTGCCTTACCGTCAATTACAGCCTGAGGATTGTGGAATCCGTTGTAAAGACCAATGAAAGCATCTCTGTCTGTATCATAACCGTCAATCGAATCATTAACTGTATAGAAAGCGAAATGATCACGTCTGTCTCTGTACTCTGTCTTATGATAAATAGTAGAACCAACAACTTCTACACGGCCTGTGGAGAAGTTTCTCTGGAAGTTGGTACAATCATCCTGAGCATCCCAAAGACACCATTCAGCAAATGAGAAAAGTGAGAAGTCCTTCTTTTCGCTGCCTTCGTTTGTAAGAACCAGCTGCTGAACTTCGCCGTCATAATTCTGAGGAACGAAGAAAGTAACCTCAGCCTTAAGACCGTCTTTTTTACCTGTGATAACTGTGTAGCCCATACCATGACGGCACTCATAAGAATCAAGCTCAGTCTTAACGGGAGACCAGCCGGGATTCCAAATGCTTCCGTTGTCATTAATATAGAAATAACGACCACCCATATCAATAGGAACATTGTTGTAGCGATAACGTGTAATTCTTCTTAATCGAGCATCTTTGTAGAACGAATATCCCCCTGCAGTGTTGGATATCAGAGAAAAGAATCCCTGAGTACCCAGGTAGTTGATCCAAGGATATGGTGTTCTGGGTGTTGTGATGACGTACTCCCTCTTGGCGTCATCGAAATAACCAAATTTCATAGACATTCTCCTTTAATCTTTTACATAAGAAAGATGATGTAGTTTTTTAATATGCTTAATGTTTAAAAATGCACACAAATGAATCGTGTGCAGTAGTTAAACCATATTAAACTAATATAATGAAACAAACAAAGATGAGCGTATATACACTCACAAAAGCGAAAACGATTAAGTAAACGGAGAAAAAAGAAAATTCTTCAAGAGAATTTAATATGAGTATAGAGTATAGCTTTGCAAAATGCAAGAGAAAATCAGCATTTTCTAAGATTTTTTTCTAAGAATAATTTGCTGTCCGGATCGTTTTTTGAGCAACCGTTTGCTCAAATTGTAAGAACGAAACAGATATTTTCATTCAAAAAAACTACGAAAATATTTATAAATATAAGGAAGAAAACAGTCCGTGAACAAAATATGAATAAACTGTTAATGAGTAAATTGCACAATTCACCCAAAACTAAACTATCAAAAACTACCAAAGATGTAAAAAATATACAAAAAGTGTGAAAAAAGGGCTTGCACAGACCAAAAAATTGAGTTATATTGAATTTACGAAAACGATTAAGTAAACAAACCCTTATACGGAATCACTTTTGGAACGCCAATATTCTTCCGAGATGGGGAGGATCGCAACTAATGATATCGATGAAGGACATATCGGCTGCATGTGGCGTGTCCGTAGCGACAGTCAGCAAGGCTCTCAACGATCACAAGGACGTTGGAGAAGAGACAAAAGAGAGAATAAGGAAATGTGCCAAAGAACTTGGATACTTTCCCAACTCATCCGCAAGAACACTTAAGACCAACAGATCTTACAATATAGGAGTTCTGTTCGTGGATGAAGCCCCTCAGAGTGGACTGACACATGATTATTTCGCAAGTATCCTGGACAGCTTCAAAGTAGTGGTGGAAGCTAAAGGATACGACATAACTTTTATCAATTGTAACAACCAGAGAAAAGGAAGGTTATCCTATCTGGAACACAGCAGGTTCAGAGGAGTGGATGGTGTTCTGATAGCTTGTGTGAACTTCAAAGATCGAGAGATCGAGGATCTGGTTAAGAGCGACATACCGCTTGTTACTATTGACTACAGATTCCCTGACAGGCTGTCTGTTGAGTCAGACAACTACAAAGGAGTCGCAGACCTGGTGAAATATGTATACAGCCAGGGACATCGTAAGATTGCTTACATATATGGAGTAGCCCATTCGGACGTTACCGACAGTCGACTGGAGAGTTTCAGGAAGACTACCGAAGAATTGGGACTGGATATTCCGGAAGAATATATAGTAGGCGGAAAATACAGAGATATATCCAATGCGGCAAAACTTACCGCGAAACTATTAAGTCTGAAAGATAGACCGACATGCATCATGTATCCCGACGACTTCGCTGCAGTAGGCGGAATCAACGAGATCAAGGCAAGAGGTCTTGTGGTTCCCGAAGATATCTCGATAACGGGATACGACGGAATCAATATAGCAGCCCAGATAGAACCCAGGCTCACGACAATATGTCAGGATACCAGGATGATAGGAAGGGTTGCGGGAGAGAATCTGATTGAACTGATCGAAAAACCGAAAACAACTGCCACAGAACATATAGTTGTGGAAGGAGTTCTTTCGGAAGGAAGATCCGTAAGAAAGATTCGATAGTTACTTTTAACAGATCTTTATCACATAGTGTGATTTAGATAAATAACAATTTCATTAAAATGGAGGGTTTTATAATGAAAAAGAAATTACTCAGCGCATTACTGAGCGTTGCCATGGTTTCTGCTTTATTAGTAGGATGTGGCGACTCAGCACCTGCAGCAGAAGCACCTGCAGCAGACACAGCTGCAGAAGCTGAAACACCTGCAGATGATACTGCAGCAGAAGCACCTGCAGCAGAAGCAACAGAGTGGACTGTTTCTGACGACGGTAAAGTATTAAATATTTACTGCTGGAATGAAGAGTTCAAGTCACGTTTAACAGATCACTATCCCGGATATGAGGAAGTTGATGCTACTCATGGTAAGATCGGTGATGTTGATGTAGTATGGACAATCGTTCCTTCTGATGACAATGCATATCAGAACAACCTTGACGAGACATTACTCGGACAGGCTGATGCAGCAGCAGATGACAAGATCGACCTCTTCCTTGTAGAGGCTGACTACGCTCTTAAGTATGTTGATACACCTTACACAGTACCTGTAACAGAACTTGGTGTTACAGACGCTGATGTAGCTGAGCAGTATCAGTATACAAAGGATGTTGTTACAGATTCTAACGGCCAGCTTAAGGGTGTTTCTTGGCAGGGATGTCCCGGTGTTCTTATCTACAACCGTGAGGCAGCTAAGGAAGTTCTTGGCGCAGACGATGCTGATACAGTTCAGGCAGCTGTAAAGGATTGGGATACATTTCAGGCTACAGCAGCTCAGATGGCAGACGCTGGTTACAAGATGACAGCAACAGCTAACGATTCATTCCGTGTATTCTCTAACAACGTTTCTACAAAGTGGGTAGAGAACGGAGCAATCAACATTGATGCTAACATCAAGGCATGGGTTGACATGTCTAAGGAAATGGTAGATGCAGGTCAGACTGGTACAGCTGATCTTTGGTCAGATGACTGGTCAGCAGGTTTCTATCCTGAAGGAAAGGTATTCTGCTACTTTGGACCCGCTTGGCTCATCAACTTCTGTATGGCAGCAGACGATGCTTCTTCAATCGCAGCTAAGGGCGGTTGGGGCGCTTGTAAGGGACCTCAGGGATTCTTCTGGGGTGGTACATGGATCTGCGGTGCTAACGGCACAGACAACGCTTCACTCGTTGCAGATATCATGAAGCAGCTTACATGCAACGCTGACATCATGACAGAGATCGTTAAGGCTGATGATGACTTCGTTAACAACCAGTCAGCAATGGATGCTATGGCAGCTGATGCTTCATACAGCAGCAAGGTATTCGGCGGAATCAATCCTCTTCCTATGTATGTAGAGGGTGTTAAGACAATCGATCTTAGCAAGCTTACAAACTACGATCAGGGATGTAACGAAGAGTTCCAGAAGGCTATGAAGGATTACTTTGAAGGTAACGCTACATATGAAGAAGCACTTGATGTATTCTACAAGGGTGTAACAGAGAAGTATCCTGAGCTTACATACTAATCAGAATTAGTAAAGCATGATATAATATAGGGTAGTACATATGTGCCCGCTTTCGGGCGGGCGCATTGCTCTACTCTTTTTTTATCAGATAAGTAGAGTTGATAATGGGTCTTGATCTTTTTAGGAGGGGGGAGATTGAGATCTGCTATCAGCTCTGCTGAAAATAATGACAAGGGGGCTTAAAGCACATGGCTAAGGCAAAAAAAAGTCAGGTGGTCAAGTATAATAAATGGGGTTACATATTCCTCATACCTTTCGTTCTTGTATACTTGATCTTCCAGTTAATTCCATTGTTTACAACTATTTATAACAGTTTCTTTGAGAATTATCGTCAGGGTATAGTTCAGGTGGGACCCAATTTTGTTGGTTTTCAGAACTTCGTAACAATCTTTACGAACGGAGATATACCTACATATTTTTCAAATACAATGATCATGTGGATCTTAGGTTTCGTTCCTCAGATTCTTATATCATTGCTTTTGGGTGCATGGTTCTCTGATACCAGACTTAGGTTAAAGTGCGCAAGCTTTTTCAAGACTGTTATCTACATGCCTAACCTGATCATGGCCTCTGCGTTTGCCATGTTATTCTTTACATTGTTTTCAGATATAGGTCCGGTTAACTCACTTATGATTCAGATGGGCCTTATATCACAGCCTTACAAGTTTTTAAGTCATACAATTTCTGCAAGAGGACTTGTTGCATTCATGAACTGCCTTATGTGGTTCGGTAATACAACCATTCTTCTTATGGCAGGTATGCTTGGTATAGACAGTGCATTATTCGAAGCCGCCCAGGTTGACGGTGCAACTTCTACACAGGTATTCTTCAAGATTACACTTCCTCTGTTGAGACCTATTCTTTTATATGTGTTGATCACATCTTTGATCGGTGGTCTCCAGATGTTCGATGTACCTCAGATCCTTACTAACGGTGATGGATCACCTATGCGTACATCAATGACACTTATTATGTACCTTAATAAGCATTTGTATAGTAAGAACTTCGGTCTTGCCGGTGCATTATCAGTATTCCTGTTTATCATCACAGGTATACTCAGCTTGATCGTATTTAAGTTCACAACACAGGAAGAGAAATAGGAGGAGAAGATTATGCCAAACAGTGAATACAATGACGTAGAAGGCGGAATGGGCATAGTTGCAAGAAGAATCCTTGCCTATATAGTATTGATCTTATTGACAGTATTATGTCTCTTCTGGTTCTATGTATTATTTATAAACTCAACCAGATCAAATGCTGAGTTGAACAGAGGATTTACTCTTTTACCAAGTACTTATTTTGCTCAGAACCTTGATAATGTAATACACGGAACATTACCTATCTTTAAGGGAATGCTTAACAGTTTTATAGTTGCAGCATCTGCAGCTATACTCAGTACATATTTCTCAGCTATGACTGCATATGCTATCCATGTATATGATTTCAAGGCAAAGAAGGCTATATTCACATTTATCCTTGCAGTTATGATGATACCTACACAGGTTACAGCCCTTGGTTTCGTATCATTGGTAAATAAGATGAAGCTTACCAATACATTTATTCCTCTTATTATACCTGCAATAGCTGCACCTGCTATCTTCTATTATATGAAGCAGTATATGGAGTCAGCTCTTCCTCATGCAATTGTGGAAGCTGCTAGAATTGACGGTTCACCCGAATACAAGACTTTCAATACCATAAGCTTACCGATTATGAAGCCTGCAATGGCTGTACAGCTTATATTCTCATTTGTAGCAAACTGGAACAATTATTTCACACCTGCATTGGTGCTTAATAAAGATAACGTTAAGACTTTACCTATCCTGATTGCTCAGTTGAGAGCTGCGGATTTCCTTAAGTTCGATATGGGACAGGTATACGTAGCAATAGCATTATCAATTGCACCGGTAATAGTTGTTTATCTTTGCTTATCAAGATTCATCGTTGGTGGTGTTGCGGTAGGTAGTGTCAAGGGATAATATATAATTGTCTGTATTAAGCTGCCCGAAGCTTACTTTGGGCAGCTTTTTTTATAGGTAGGGTATACATGGGAGGTTAATATGGGCAATAAAGATCATGTTGATGCTTCTGGCAAAAAACTGGCAAAAATGGAAAAGAAGGCTGAAAAAGCCGGAAAAAGAAAAGAGAAGAAGATAACTGCTCTTGAACAAAAAAAGGCCAAGGCAAAAAACGAAAAGCAGATTCAGAAAATCGAAAATCAAATAAAGAAGATAAAAGAGGAAAAAAAGAAAGCAAACCCATTTAATTCAATGGCTGTTAAGATAGTCCTTGTGTGTGCGGTTCCTACGCTTGTTGTAAGTATAATCATTATCTCGATATCAACCAACAAGCTCAGAAGCGCCATGGAAGATCAGATTGAGGGTGCACTGAGAATAGTTGCCACGTCGGTTAATGAGACTTATTCCAACCTCTATAAAGGAGATTACAGTCAGGGTAAATCCGGAAAAGTCACAAAAGGTGATCAGACCATATCCGGCAAGAACCAGCTTATAGACGGTCTTAACGAGCGGACAGGATATGATATATCCTTTATGTACGGCAATCTGCGTCTTATTACGACTCTTAAAAAAGAATCGGGTAAGCGTATCAACGGTACATCCATTGAAGAGGACATATATGCAAGAATAGAATCCGGTGAAGAAGTCTTCTTAAGAGACGGTGATGTAGACGGAAGATCTTATTACATCTATTACCAGCCTCTTATCAACTCCGACGGAAGTATAATTGGATGTATTGAGGCGGCTACGCCTGCCGATTCTGTTCAAAAACTGATAAACAGCCAGTTAAGAACCATTCAGATAGTGTCGTTTGTAGCGATCATCTTGGCGATAGTATTTGCCTTAACGGTATCAAAATCTCTTGCCAAGGCTATGAAGAAGACTGAAGAATTCATTGCCAGGTTAAGAGACGGCAATCTTGATGCAGAGCCGGAGAAGAAGTACGCTAAGAGAAGAGACGAGATTGGAGAGATATATCAGAGTTCCGTAAAACTGCAGCGTACCTTGTATGATATTGTCGGTGAGATCGTTACAGCAGCAGCCAATCTGTCCGATTCAGCGGCAGACCTGTCTGTAATGGCTCAGAATACACAGGGAACAGTTAATCACGTTGTAGAGCAGACAGGACAGATAGCAGAGAGAGCAAGTTCACAGGCTGTAGATGCCAAGGTTACAAGTGATGGCGTGCTCGAGATGAATGAGGACATCAAGACCATCAAGCACGATATGAAGAATCTCGTTGATTATGCGGGAACAATGGCTACTTCTGAGCAGAAGTCACAGAAGATCATTGAAGAGCTCAACGAGCAGACTGTAAGTACAAGAACATCTCTTGATAAGGTATACGAGCAGATCAACACAATGAACAATTCTGTTCAGGGTATTGAGAAAGCTATTGAATTTATTCAGGATATTGCTGATGAGACAGACCTCTTGTCACTTAATGCATCCATAGAAGCAGCAAGAGCAGGCGAAGCCGGAAGAGGATTTGCGGTTGTTGCCGAGCAGATAGGAAAACTTGCGGATCAGTCCAACAAATCGGCTGAAGAGATTAATGACGTTATCAAAGATATCATGAAGATATCCGAAGGAACGTCAAGCATCATGGAGCGAGTATATGCCGACATGGATCTTCAGCAGAAGAAACTGGAAGAGACAAGAAATCAGTCTATGATCGTTTCGGATGAAGTAAGCAAGTCTCTTGAGGGAATCAATACCATAAGCGAAAAAGTCGATAAGCTCAGAGAATCAAGTCACGACATAAAAGAGTCCGTTACCGTTCTTGCGGGAGTATCCGAGAAGACAGCCGATACTGCCAATACAACAATAGAGTCGGCAGACGGTATGACGGATACCATGACAGAACTTAAAGAATCGGCTGAAAAGCTTACAGTACTTGCTGAAAAACTTAACGCGTCATTGGGCGTATTCAGATTGTAAAATGGCATCAAAGAAAGTTGTTAGCATACTGGAAAAACTGGATAAAGAATACGGGACAGAATACAGATGCTATCTGGATCACGACAGTGCATGGCAGTTGCTGATAGCCACTATCTTAAGCGCTCAATGCACAGATGCCAGAGTAAACATTGTAACAAAGGATCTTTTTAAGAAATATCCGAATGTGGAGGCGTTTGCAAAGGCTGATCAGAAAGAACTGGAACAGGACATAAAGCCCACGGGATTCTATCATAATAAGGCAGCCAATATAATCGCATGCTGTAAGATGCTGATGGAAAAACATGGCGGAAATGTGCCTGACGACATAGACGAACTGACAGCACTTCCGGGAGTAGGAAGAAAGACGGCAAATGTCATAAGAGGAAACATATATAATATCCCCAGCATTGTTGTGGATACTCACGTCAAAAGAATCTCTTATAAACTTGGGATAACAAAAGAAACAGACCCGGTAAAGATAGAATATGATTTGATGAAAAAAATACCAAAGGACCACTGGATTCTCTGGAACATACACATCATACGCCTCGGCCGAACCATCTGCAAAGCCATCAAACCGGACTGTGAAAACTGCTTCCTAAAAGACAACTGCCCATCCTCACAAAGAATATAGAGATATTGGCATACAAAAAGATGCAGTATGTTATCAAATAGGACCTCGAAGGACGTCGGTACTTAGCTGACGTCCTTTGTCAGCTTATGTACCGCTACGTCCGAAGTCGGAGCCGCAAGGCGCTCCTATTTGGTAACATACTGCATCTGTTATGACAGTACTTAGCTGACGTCCTTTGTCAGCTTATGTACCGTTACGTCCGGAGTCGGAGCCGCAAGGCGTTCCTACTTGGTATGTATATGGCATATGTTTATATAGTATCTATATCACTGATATCAGGATAGAGTTCGTCAAGCTTTCTGCAGATGATGGGCTGCATGGCGGAGTTGAGAGTCTGTGCCGTTCTTTTAAGACGTGCGATCTTTTCCTTGGTATCAAAATGCTCGTAGAGTTCAGCACAGAGATAGTAAGTAGCGCTGACATCCGAGCGAATTCTAATGGCGAATTCAACGACCTTTAGAGAGGCCTCGTACTCTTCCAGCTCGAAAAGTCGCTCGCCCCAGTCCTGAAGGATACGGCATAAGGCAGTGAAGTTGGCATCGAAGGCCGAAAGTTGAGTGATGTTGGGTGCACCGTATTCGAGCTTAAGATCCGTATTGGTGATGCCGGTAAAATTGGCAATTTTATCGTTTTTCATAAGCTCAATGTCGTGAATACAGCTCTTAACCATGTCATCGTCCACGGCTACATCCATGGGTAGATCATCGTATGGAATGACAATGAAGTCAACACTGTCAAGAGACTGCCTCCTTGTTCCGTTGGCTCTTCGCTCCTTTTCAAGGAAATCTTCCCTAGCTTTTCTCTTTTTTGCATCGGTTTTCTTGATGTTAACAAAGAAAAAAGCCATAAGGAAAAAGAGCATTAAAGTAAATGGAAGTCGACTTGCTAAACTAAGTAATTTCATATATAATTCTTCCTATATTATTGAAAAAATAAACAAAGGATTAGCCTAAATTATGTTTAAAAACAACAAAAACCAAAGGATAGTATCTACTATAATAATAGTTGTTCTTGTTCTTGCAATG
The DNA here is from genome assembly GCA_902779505.1 of uncultured Lachnospiraceae bacterium. GTDB lineage: Bacteria > Bacillota > Clostridia > Lachnospirales > Lachnospiraceae > Colinaster. The sequence goes on along the minus strand of CACZBZ010000006.1, from coordinate 1,973 downwards.
GTAGGAACTGTATTGGTATCAGCTCTTAGTTATTAATCTAATAGAACTCTATCATATTTTAGCTGGATTATAAAGGACATGAACCCGGGAAAAATATCAGAAAACGTACTTGTACGCTCAATACTTAAGAATATTAGAAAAGATAAGAATATAGATAAAGGTGCAGCCGTAGGGAACGACTGCGCCTTTTTTAATGGAAAAACGGTTTCAACAGGTTATGTGGCAAATGAAACAATGCCTGAAAAGGGAAAAGTAACAGCCGCAGGTCATGCAATTCAGCGAGCGGTTAACAACATGGTGGCCGCCGGTGGCAAGGCGGAAGCAGTAACACTCAGCATCAGCCTTCCCGAAAACTACAGAGAGATTAAGACGGCAACGCTTGTGGGAAGTCCGATTGAAGGCTACAGAGAAGCAAAAGCCCGTCCCGGTCAGGCAATAGTTATGACTAAGTGGATGGCTATGAGCGGATCGGCCCTGCTGGCAAGAGAGAAAAGGGATATTCTGAAGACAAAATTGCCCCTTTTTTTGCTGGATGATACTGAAGAATTGGAGAGATTCTACAGCGTTGAAGAAGAGGCTGCAGTCGCGGTTAAGCTGGACGTTACAACTATGCATGATATCGCCGATGGTGGCGTATTTGCAGGATTGTGGCAACTGGCGGAAAAAAACGGCGTCGGAATAGAAGTAGATCTTAAGTCCATTCCGGTGCGTCAGGAGACAATAGAAGTATGCGAGTTCTTTGATATCAACCCTTACAAGCTGAGATCTGACGGGTCCCTCCTTATAGTAACGGATAAGCCGGAGGAGTTGATTAAAGAGCTGGCAGCAAAAGACATCGCGGCGACGCTTATAGGAAGAGTTACAGATGGTCACGATAAGGTGATAGTTGCATCAGAAGAAGAACGCCGATTCCTTGAGCAACCTCGTCAGGATGAAATCACACTGGTTTAGCGCGGATTGCGAACCCAAGTCGATGCTATCGACACGGAATTATGTTATAACAAGGATGTTTTGAAATAATTCCACGAATAAAGTGAGCCATGGATGGCGAACAAGTGGAATTATGTTATAATAAGAAGAATGTCGGATGTGCGAAAATCCGACAAAGGAGGACATATGAGAGAGAAGATTTTACACGTAATTGAGAAGAACAGTAGGATCGATATAGCGGAACTGGCTGTAAGGTTGGGTGCCGCCGAAATAGATGTAGCCAATGAGTTGAAAGCCATGGAAGAGGAAGGTGTGACTGGAAGGGAAATCTCTTAAAGAGGTATCTACTTTTGTGTCTGATAAGCTGTCAACTTTGGACTCTGTTCTCAGCACGGCAACACATTTTGTATTGAAGAAGTACAAAGACCACGGTACTATTCTCGACAAAAAGCATGAAGATATCAGAGAGAACGGAATGGCATGAGAGATCCATTAGCAAAAAGAACAGTTGAATTAAAGCCATCGGGTATTCGTAAGTTTTTTGATGTGGTCAGCGAAATGCCGGATGCAATATCACTTGGTGTAGGAGAACCTGATTTTGATACACCATGGCATATCAGGGACGAGGGTATATATTCACTTGAGAAGGGACGTACTTTTTATACTTCCAACTCGGGACTTAAGGAACTTCGTCAGGAGATATGCAATTATCAGAAGAGAAAATACGGTCTGGAATACGATCCTTTAAGCCAGGTAATAGTAACGGTTGGTGGATCTGAGGCCATTGATATAGGCTTAAGAGCGATGATCAACGAAGGTGAGGAAGTAATAATTCCTCAGCCCAGTTACGTATCATATGAGCCCTGTGCCATACTGGCCAATGCAAAGCCTGTCATAATAGACTTAAAGGCCGAAAACGATTTCAGACTTACTGCCGATGAACTGAGAGCAGCAATAACAGACAAGACAAAGGTACTTATTCTTCCTTATCCCAACAATCCAACGGGTGCGATAATGGAGAAGAAGGATCTTATTGAGATTGC
>CACZBZ010000005.1:4772-96065 GCA_902779505.1 uncultured Lachnospiraceae bacterium | reverse complement strand
ATGGGTGCGCTTGTGGGACTTCAGTGTCTAAACAAAGCTCTTAACAGACGATACGAGAATCCTGCAGTTCTTGAAGGCTATGAAGAGCCGGCGGAAATGGCAGGTGACTTCAAACTTGCGGGACTTGATCCGGATGATTTTGAAGAAGATACGGAATATATTGCCGCTTACAGACTTCACATTGCTTTGTCGGATTTTGGTGATATAGCGGATGTGAATTATATAACATCCACGTACGAGACCAATGAAAAAGCGGTGCTTATCGGTGATTCCTTCAGAATCAACATGATGCCTTTTATGGCCAAAGACTACAATTACACCGTTTTTGCCCACAGGGACAATGTATACGATATTGCCGATGATGTAAGAAGCTGTAATGTACTTGTAATTTCAGCGGTTGAGCGATATGATTATCAAGTGTTTGATACGATAGATGATACAATTGCCATTCTTCAAGAGGAGTAGAATGGCGGAAGGTTATGGAAAAATGTCTGATAAACTGAAAAATGAAAACGGGCCCAAGACGGCTCTATTAAAAAAGAAGAACTATGGCAGAAGAGGATTGCTCACCGCCATAGTCCTTATCATAATACCTGTTTTATTGTTTTATCTGCAGGAGTTCATGTTAAGGAATCCCTTTGAGAAGATGAAAGGCAATCTTCAGATTCTCAATATTGTATTCTGGATGCTTTTATTGCTTTTGGCTTATACATTTACCGGAAGGCTGAAAGTCGGAGTATGGATTGCATCCGCAGTGGCACTGGTTCTGGGACTCCTCAATTATTTTGTAATCGAATTCAGGGGTACTCCGGTGCAGCCCTGGGATATTCCCAGCGCAAAGGTGGCTGCCAGTGTGGCGGATAATTATGATTATTCCGTTACTCCGGCAATAGTCCTTTTGGCTTTGGCTATAGTTGCCTTGTGTGTGGCAGCAGGCTTTTTAAAGATAAGATTGCCCAAGCTCTTCATAAAAAGTAAAAAAGGAAGCCCGGAAAGAAAAGGACAGGCCTACAGACTTATTCTGATGGCACTGTCAGTTTTTCTTATCTGGGGATATGTGGACTATGTTCAGAAGGATTCCACTGTGAGCAAAGAAGGCATCTATGATAAGCTCTTTACTCCCACAACCATGACATATAAGGACGGAACCCCTCTTGCTTTTCTGATCCAGGCCAAATATATGAGCGTGGATAAGCCAAGCGGTTATTCCGACGAGAAAGCAAGAGAAATCCTTGCAAAATACGAAAATGACAACTGTGTGAAATATGATGCTGACTCGATTGGTCAATCCACAGAAAAGCTCCCAAACATCATAGTTATAATGAATGAGGCTTATTCAGATCTTCGTATCCTTCAGGACTATGAGACCAATGTGGAGGTTATGCCTTTTACGGACAGTCTTATGAACGGTGGGGAAAATACCAGATCGGGTTATCTTAATGTGTCGGTGCTCGGAGGTAACACTGCCGATACAGAGTATGAGTTCCTTACGGGAGATACCATGGCCTTCCTTCCCCAGGGAAGTATCCCTTATCAGCAATACATATCAGGTGATATTGAATCCATGGCTTCAATCCTGAAGGCACAGGGCTATTCTACGGTGGCCATGCATCCTTATAAGCCTGCGGGATGGAACAGAGACAAGGTATACGACTATTTCGGATTCGACGTATTCTACAGCGAAGCTGATTACGAGAATGCCGAGATAATAAGGAAATATGTATCCGATAAGTCGGATTTTGAGAAGATAATAGAAGAATATGAGGGAAAAGAAGCAGGCAAACCTCTCTTTGTCTTCAATGTGACCATGCAGAACCACAGCTCATATTCGGATCTTTTTGATAATTTCACACCCGATGTGGAAGTAAAGGGAGTAGATTCTGTTTCAACCAATCAGTATCTTTCTCTTATTAAGAAATCCGATGAAGCTTTCGAAGAACTGGTATCTTATTTTGAAAAAGAAGATGAGCCCACAATCATAGTTATGTTCGGAGATCATCAGCCCACGGATTTTGTTGCGGCGCCTTTGTATAAGCTTAACGGTAAAAGTGTCTATGACCTTACGGACGAGGAACTGGCCCTCAGATATAAGACGCCTTTTGTACTCTGGGCCAATTATGATATAGAAGAATCGCATGGCAATGAGATAAGTCCCGGACTTCTGGGTGAAGAAGTTCTTGATGTGGCCGGTGTTAAAACAAGCCCATATTATAACTACTTAAAAGAATTATCCGAAACAGTTGATTCGGTTAACATAATGCAAACAATATACAGTGACGGACATGCAGATTCGGAAGATGATGAAGCGGAAGCTCTTAAGGACTACAGAATACTGCAGTATTATCACTTGTTTGGAAAAAAAGATTAACTAAAAGTAATGAACAGATTTAAAGAATGGTGTAAAGACAACAGAATATATATTTTGGCTTTTGTCATGCCCTTTATTACCCTTTTGGCGGTTTTCATAGGGGCAAAGGTTTATCCTTTCGGAGACAGAAGTTTTCTTCATATAGACATGTATCACCAGTATTTTCCCATGCTGGTGGATTTCTACAGGGCCATAAAGGGAAGCGGCGTAGGTTCCGGATGTCTCTATTCATGGAATGCGGGCCTTGGCAGCAACATGGTGGCGGAGTATGCCTATTATCTTGCAAGTCCCTTTAATTTTATTGCCCTTCTTTTTCCCGAGAAATATCTTATCGAATTCCAGTCCTATATGGTGGTTATCAAGACCGGCTTCATGGGAGTGACATGCGCATATTACCTGTCAAAGCACTTCGATGTAAAGAGGATGTCGGTGGCATATTTTGCCACTTTCTATGCTTTGTCCGGATATATGGCAGCCTATAACTGGAATGTAATGTGGATTGACGTTATAGTTTTGGCACCCCTTGTGATTCTTGGACTGGAGCAGCTTGTTAAGGAAGGAAAATACAAGCTCTATACCGTTACGCTGGCATTATCTGTTTTCTCAAATTATTACTTAAGCATAATGCTCTGTATCTTTTTGGTGCTTTATTATCTGCTTGTGCTCTTACCTTCGGCCTCAGAAAAGCTGAAGTCTTTCTTTAATTTTGCGCTGTATTCAATTCTCGGCGGTGGCATGGCAGCAGTACTCTTGATACCTACGCTCATGGCGTTGCAGCTTTCCAAGTTCTCAGCGGGCAGCATACCCGATCTGACAGCGGCTTATTTCTCAATATTTGACATGCTGGCAAGACATATGATGGATGTGGCGGTGGAAACAGGACTGGATCACTGGCCCAATATATACTGCTCAGTTGCGGTTCTTTTTCTTATACCACTCTATGTTATATGCAAAAATGTTAACAGGAAGGAAAAAGTGGGAAGACTGATTCTTCTTCTCTTTATGCTGATCAGCTTCTCATGTAACATTCTTACTTANNTTATGTCAGAAGCTTGTGACAGATGACGCTTTTTCGGGAGTGTCCTTCCTATTGACGGGAGTATTCTTAGCAATATATTCGGTGCTTGTATATATGTACAATCATGGGGAGAAGGCCAAAGAATGCCTTATATGTCTGACGGTTATTGCGGTTATCATAGAAGCCGGCACCAACACCATGCTTACCAGTGTTCCAACCGTTTCAAGAGAGGACTATCTTGAGAATTACGATACATACAACACTCTGTACGAGGAGAATAACAGACTGGCAGAGGGCGAACTCTACAGATTCGAGAATGTGGACAACAGAGTAAGAAACGATGATTCCATGCTTCACAATTACATGTCTACCTCGTTGTTTTCTTCAACTTCAAACGGTTTGGCAGGGAGCTTCTACAAGAACTACGGTATGAGAACCAGCAAGGTCTTCTACTGTCATGACGGTATGACCCCCTTAATCAGCGGACTTTTGTCCAACAGGTATCTTTTTTATGAAGAACCTGTAAGCAGAAATGATCTGATGACTTTTATCGACACAGAGGAAAATGTATTGCTCTATGAATACAACAAGTCTCTTCCTTTCGGCTATATGATCCACAATTCGGACACGAAGACTAACGAGCTTGTAAAAGATGAGGCGACCGCTTTTTCCCTTATAGACGGAGACATCCCGGATGAGGATGCGGATCTTAATCCTCTTCAGAGACAGAATGTCCTGGTCAATAATCTGGGAATAGAGGGCGAGCTGTATACATATGTGAATGAGCAGTATTCGGGAAGTGAATACGTGTGCTTCCCCGATGAAGCGGGCTATATGTCAGCCTATGCGGATACCAAGAGGATAGCAACCATAAATGCCAAGACCTCCGAAGGGGATAAATCATTTAAAAAGATGAAGAACCCTTACGTTATGAACCTGGGATACTGCGAAGCGGGCGAAGGCATATATATCAACGATGAAGACAAGGAAAAGGACCTTCATCTGACCATGTACAGGATGAATACGGATGTCTATGAAGCAGTGATGGATAAGCTGAGTCAGGACACAATGAAGATAGAATCCTTCTCATCTTCGGATATCAAGGCCCAGATCACGGCTTCGGAAGAGGGATATCTTATCTTAAGCATGCCTTACGATCCGGGAATTACTGTCTATGTGGATGGGGTAAAAGCGGAAAAAGAACTTTTCTGTGAAATGATGACGGCTGTTTATCTGAGCAAAGGCGACCACGATATAAGAATCAGCTATTTCCCTAAGGGATTCGGCGTAGGAATCGGTGCGAGTCTGCTCTTTGTGGCTCTGTTTGTTTTGCGATGTCTGCTTGAAAAGAAGAAAAGCGTAATCAAAAGTTAATAGTTATTTAATGGATATATGCAGACGCAGTGTGATATATTTGTAGGTGAATCAAGGATATAGGAAAAGAGGGAGATATGTATAACGATCTGTTTAGTATCGGACCGGTAACCGTACACGGATATGGTCTGATGATAGCAATAGGAATAGTTGTTGCTCTGCTGGTGGGAGACAAGAGAGCAGGGAAAAAAGGTCTCAACGGAGAACTTGTATATCCGATGACACTCTTTGCGGTGGTATTCGGTTTCTTTGCGGCAAGAATTCTTTTCATAATAACCGAGTGGAAGAATTTTATTAAAGCTCCCATAGACTATATTACAGGTTCGGGTTTTGTGGTGTTCGGCGGAATTATCGGCGGAATCATCACAATATACGTATATTGTAAGATTAAGAAGGTTAATCCCGTTGATTATATGGACCTTATGGTACCTTCCGTTGCCCTTGCTCAGGGATTCGGCCGTATCGGTTGTTTCCTTGCGGGATGCTGTTACGGAAGAGAGACAGATGCATGGTGGGGAATCACATTTACCCGCTCACATTTTGCACCCAACGGCGTCAGCCTTATTCCGACACAGCTTATAATGTCTCTCGGTGATTTCATAATCGCCGGACTTTTATTCCTCTATCTCAGTAAGGACAGAAAGAGACTTCAGCCCACATGTGTCTACATTGCTTTATATAGTATAGGCAGATTCGGAGTTGAATTCTTACGTAATGATTACAGAGGCAATATCGGTATACTTTCGACATCGCAGTTCATAGGTATATTCACACTTATAGCTGCTGTTGCCGCATACATATTCCTTGTTCCCGTGTTGAACAAGGAGCCTGAGGTCACAGAAGAAGGAGAAAAATAATGGCTTGCTGCGATTCGTGTATCAATTATACATATGATGAAGATTATGAATATTACGTATGCGATATCGATCTTGATGAAGACGAGATGCAGCGCTTTTTGTCGGGTAATAACGAGACCTGTCCTTATTACCAGTTGGACGACGAGTATGCTATTGTAAAACATCAGGCCTTTTAGCATCTTCGCTAAAAGATCCTGCGATTGGATACTACTATGACTAAGACAGAATTCACAGAACAACTGAGACGAAGTATTTCGGAAGTTAACGACTATCAGTTTGTTAATGACACGGTGAAGTACTACGACGACTATATTGACACCCGCATAAGGAAGGGAGAGAGCGAAGAGAGCGTGCTGGAATCTCTCGGTGATCCCAGACTTATTGCCAAGTCTATTCTGGCAACCAAGGAAGCGGAAGCTGAGGGCGGCAGGAGAGATAGTTATGCGGACAGAGGGGCTTCCGACAGCATGGAAGATCCGGGCAGAAGGACTTTTGTTATTGGCGGAAGAAAGATAGACTTACCCTTATGGGCAGCTAAGCTTATCGGAGGAGCAGGGGCCGTACTGATGGTCATAGTCCTTTTCATTATAGGTAGGGCATTGCTTCCCATTGTTGTCATAGTGGCATTGTTTGGACTTTTTTATAAGTTCATTAAAGATAATTTTTTGAATTGATATGAGACGTATGGAATTGATGGCACCCTGTCACTTCGGATTGGAGTCGGTGCTGAAGAGAGAGATAACAGATCTTGGATATGATATCACCCGAGTGGAAGACGGAAGAGTTACTTTCGAAGGTGATGAGGAAGCCGTATGCAGGGCCAATATACATTTGCGTACAGCTGAGAGGATACTTATCAAAGTGGGCGAGTTCGAGGCCACAAGTTTTGACGAGCTCTTTGAAGGAACCAAGGCTTTGCCATGGGACGAGTATATCCCCAAGGACGGAAAGTTCTGGGTTGCAAAAGCAGCCAGTATCAAGAGCAAGCTCTTCAGTCCGTCGGATATTCAGTCCATAATGAAGAAGGCGATGGTTGAGAGCCTTAAGAAGACCTATGGAATAGAATATTTTTCCGAAGATGGCGACTCTTACCCGGTAAGAGTCTTTATTATGAAGGATATTGTGACAGTGGGGCTTGATACAACGGGAGACTCACTTGGATCCATTTTGCGGAAGCGGAACTTTTCCCATTGAGGCAGCCATGATGGCAGCAGGAATCGCTCCCGGCGTTAACCGTGATTTTACGGCTATGGACTGGAATCACATCATAGCGGCAAAAGAGTGGAAAGACTGTTTTGACGAAGCCAGAGACATGATAGATCTCAATATCGATACGGATATACAGGGTTATGATATTGATGATGAGATGGTTACTATAGCAAGAAAAAATGCTAAAATTGCCGGTGTGGATAAGCTCATTCATTTCCAAAAAAGAGGAGTGGAAGAACTGAGCCATTCGGGACATTACGGATTCATCATCACCAATCCGCCCTACGGAGAAAGAATCGGAGAGAAGGATACAGTGGGTGAACTGTATAAGACTCTCGGTGACAGATATAAAATGCTGGATGACTGGTCAATGTATGTCATCACGGCGTATGAGGGGACAGAGAAGGCTATAGGCAAGAAGGCTGATAAGAATCGCAAGCTCTACAACGGTATGATGCAGACAAGATTCTATTCCTTTATGGGACCCAAGCCTCCTAAGAAGCAGTAAATGAAAAAAACAAAGCTTAATGTCGGATTGACTATATTGTTGATAGTAGTGATTCTTGCAACGGTGGGTGCATATCATTACTTTTTTGTGTACAAGGCTCCGGATGCGGTGTCTTCCCGTAAATTACAGGAGACCAATGAGGCCTATGATTATCTTATGGCCCAGTCCAAGGTGGGACTTGCCTCATATGATTATGTGGTTCTCATTAATCCTTCACACGGCGGAGACGATACGGGAGCAACTCTTGTAACGGACGAAGGCAGACTGAACGAGTCTGATGTGGCATTGGTCATTGCACAGTATGTAAGGACTTTGAATGACGATTCCTCCATAGGCATCCTTCTTACCCGCAATACCGACACCAATCCTACGTTTGAACAGAGGAATTCTTTTATAACGGATCTTAAGCCCGATATGGTAATAGACCTTCATGTGTCCGAAGATACACATGACAGTTCGGTAATGGGTGTGAGGACATATTACAGAAGTGACTTCTACAGATATGATCTGACCAATGAAGAACTGGCGGATATTATTGAGAGAAACGTGGCTCTGTCTGAAGGCGGAGTAGCGCTGGGTCTATGTGACATAGTGGGAATGGAAGATTCATCGGAATACGATTTTATTAAGGATGTTAAGGTTCCCTGCGTAGCTTTATCCTGCGGATATATAAGCAATTCGCTGGAAGCGGAGGCACTGACGGACAGTGCATATCAGAAGAGCATCGCGCAAGGTATTCTTAACGCCATCAGGGAGATATGTTATGAGTAAGCGTATTATTTTTGCAACGGGCAATAAAGGCAAGATGAATGAAATCAGAGAAATAATGGCTGATTTCAATCTGCCGATTTTATCTATGGAAGAGGCCGGTGTATATACGGAAGCCGAGGAAACAGGAAGCAGTTTTTTGGAGAACTCTTTTATCAAGGCAAGAGCGGTTGCCGAAAAGTGCAAGGATTCCGGTTATGAAGACATTGTGCTTGCAGATGATTCGGGGCTGGTAGTTGATGCTCTTAACGGAGAACCGGGTATATATTCCGCAAGATATTTGGGAGAAGATACTTCATATACTATAAAGAACAACAAGATTCTTGAAAGAATGAAAGATGTTCCGGAGAAGGATAGAACCGCAAGATTCGTATGTGCCATAGCATGTATTCTTCCCGACGGAAAAGAGATATCTGCGGAAGCCAGATATGAGGGAATCATAGGATACGAGATAAAGGGAACTCACGGATTCGGCTACGATCCCATCTTCTATCTTCCGGACAGAAAGCTCTACAGTGCAGAACTCGATCCCGAGGAAAAGAACAGAATCAGTCACAGGGGAAGAGCTCTTAAGAGAATGAAAGCCATACTTAGCGATAAGCTATAGAAGCAGGTATATATGAAAGTATTGATAGTCAGTGATACTCACAGGATGGATGGACTCTATCAGAGACTGTGCAAAAAATACGCGCCTCTGGACATGGTTATCCATTGCGGTGATGTGGAAGGCAGTGAAGAACTCATCAGAGAGTCGGCAGGCTGTACCGTTCATATGGTTGCAGGCAACAACGACTACTTTTCCGATCTGCCCAAAGACAAAGAATTCAATATAGGTAAATTAAAGGTCTGGCTTACACACGGGCACAACTACTATATCTCCATGGGTACAGAGGTGCTCAAAGCTGAAGCGAGAGCCAGAGGTGTGGACATAGTGATGTTCGGACATACCCACAGACCCCTTGTAAATTATGCAGGAGATATCATCCTGATCAATCCGGGAAGTTTGTCATATCCCAGACAGGAAGGTAGAAAGCCCACATATATCATTATGGAGACAGATAAAAACGGGGAACCGAAGTTTGAAATTAAGTACTTGCCATAATGGAAATTTAATGTATAATCTTATAAGTAAGACATCGAAAAATTAATATTAAAAATGTGTTGACAAGGATTTGCGGTTACATTATAATAACACTTGCGTCAATTGAGAGTCGCGAAACCGGGGTGTGGCTCAGCTTGGCTAGAGCGCCTGGTTTGGGACCAGGAGGTCGCAGGTTCGAATCCTGTCACCCCGATAATTGACAACTTAATAGATTAAAAAACGTGCGGGTGTAGTTCAATGGTAGAACACTAGCCTTCCAAGCTAGATACGTGGGTTCGATTCCCATCACCCGCTTTTCAATTGCAAAAGGATATTCCTGATGCAGTTGGGAGCAGTAGCTCAAATGTGTCTGTAGCTCAGCTGGATAGAGCAACGGCCTTCTAAGCCGTGGGTCGGGGGTTCGAATCCCTTCAGGCACGTTTTTTGCTTTATATGGTGGATATGGCGCAGTTGGTTAGCGCGCCAGATTGTGGCTCTGGAGGCCGAGGGTTCGAATCCCTCTATCCACCCTAAGTCTTGTTTACCAAGACTTTTTTGCTATTATATGGCAATTATTGGGCCATCGCCAAGCGGTAAGGCACGAGGTTTTGATCCTCGCATGCGCTGGTTCGAATCCAGTTGGCCCAGCTAGGGCTGGGATTTGTGACCGGTCCAATAATAACTCATATGGGCCACTAGCTCAGTCGGTAGAGCACTTGACTTTTAATCAAGTTGTCGCGGGTTCGATTCCCGCGTGGCTCATGAATACAAAGAACGCACAGTCCATGCTGTGCGTTTTTTGTATTCATCCCGGTTCTGTTGATGATTTCTGTTTTTCAGGCACGCTCTCGCTTCGATTCAGCGCAGCGGTACATAAATTGCCAAAAGACGGCAATTAAGTACCGGCGCTTTCATAGAGCCTGAAAAACAGAAATCATCACGAACCGATAAGGATTACAATCTGCACAGCATAGGCTGCGCATTTACTTTGATTCAATGCAACAGCGCGATGGAGATACTTTTGGGCACATTAGAATCGCCATGTCAGATCGATGTTATGATGTGCGTGGCAAGATAGCCTTTGCTGGACGTAGTGTACCATGGTCCGGCGGGGGATAGTTATAGTTTTCAGGCTCTATGGAGACGTCGGTACTTAGGCGGTGTATTTTACCGCCTTAGTACCGTTACGTCGAATCGAAGCGAAAGCGTGCCTGAAAACTATAACTATCCCCCAAACCGGACCAGGTTTTTTATGGAAGAAAGAGTTGTTGAGAATAAGATGGGCGTCATGCCCGTGCAGAAACTCCTTATTAATATGTCTGCACCTATGATGATCTCCATGCTTGTTCAGGCATTATATAACATTGTTGACAGTATATTTGTTTCCAGAGTAAGTGAGGATGCGCTTACAGCCGTGTCCATGGCTTTCCCTATGCAGACCCTTATGGTTGCTATAGGTGCAGGTATGGGTGTCGGTGTCAATGCCATGCTCAGTAAGTCGCTGGGAGAGAAGAAGCAGGAGGAAGCTGACAAGGCCGCTACCAATGGTATGTTTCTTTCGCTCTGCTCATATATTCTGTTCCTTATTATAGGACTTACTTTGGTGGGACCCTTCTACAGAGGCCAAACCGATGTACAGTCAATCATTGATTACGGAATTGATTATCTTACCATTGTCTGCTGTTGTTCTTTCGGTATATACGGACAGTTTATCTTTGAGAGAATCCTGCAGTCCACGGGCAGGACTTTCTATGCCATGATCACTCAGGGTACAGGTGCCATTATTAACCTGATCTTTGATCCCATTCTTATCTTTGGTCTCCTCGGAGCACCCAAGCTTGGGGTAAAAGGTGCGGCCCTTGCAACAGTGGCAGGCCAGATTGTGGCGGCTATCATGGCCCTTATAATCAACATAAAGAAGAATCATGAAGTGAACCTTTCACTCAAGGGCTTCAGACCTGACGGAAAGGCGATCAAAAGAATATATAAAGTTGGTGTTCCTTCTATTATCATGCAGTCCATCGGTTCTGTGATGGTATACGGAATGAATAAGATTCTGGGACAGTTTTCTTCTACGGCTGTGGCTGTGTTCGGAGTATACTTTAAGCTTCAGAGTTTTATCTTCATGCCGGTATTCGGTCTTAACAACGGTATGATTCCCATAATCGCATACAACTTCGGAGCACAGAAGCGTAAGAGAATGATTGACACAATGAAGTTTGCGGTGCTTATTGCCGTATGTATCATGACAGCGGGACTGATTGTCTTCGAGACTATGCCCGACAAGCTTTTTATGCTCTTTGATGCATCGGAATATATGCTCAGTATGGGTGTTCCCGCACTGAGGATAATCGCAGTACATTTCCCCGTTGCTGCTTATGCCATCATCCTGGGATCCACATTCCAGGCTCTGGGCAACGGTATATATTCAATGATCAACTCAATCATGAGACAGATTGTTGTACTTCTTCCTGCGGCATTTCTTCTTGCCCTTTCGGGAAACGTCAACAACGTGTGGTGGTCGTTCCCCATCGCCGAAGTTATGTCGGCTCTTATGACCACAATCTTCTTTATTAAGATAGATAAAGACATCATATCCAGGATCCCTATTGGGGAATAGGAGACATTGACACCTATTATTGATGTTTTTTATAATAAAAAAAGTGCTTTGCACTTATGCGGATATGGCGGAATTGGCAGACGCGCCAGATTTAGGTTCTGGTGGGAGACCGTGCAGGTTCAAGTCCTGTTATCCGCACTGCTGAAATGACTTTTCACAAACTGTTGTGGAAGGTCATTTTTATTCTATACATTTGAGGGCAAAAGTCATCGATGATCTCTTTTAAAGAAGTGACAAAAGTCATGCCGTAACAGTTCTTTTTTCACTACAAAAGGGGATGGCGGATAAATATAATGAGTGTATCAGAAGAAGAACGAGTCTGATACACTTTATTTTTTATGGAGAGGAAAATATGGGAACGATTTTAAAAACAAAGGACCTTACAAAGAAATATGACGGCAGGGTCGTGGTAGATAACTTGAATCTGACTATCGAAGAAGGAGAGGTATTCGGACTCCTGGGACCCAATGGGGCAGGTAAGAGTACCACGATGAACATGATCTGCGGGATCGTAAAGCCGACTCTGGGAAGCGTGGAGTTTCACGGAAAGGATTTTGACAAACATCGGAAAGAACTGATAGTCGAACTGGGCTACATCCCTCAGGAACTGGCAATTCACGGTAATCTCAAGGCATGGGAAAACGTGGAACTGTTTACATCCCTTTATGGGATCGGAGGTGCAGAGCTTAAGAAGAGGATCGATGAGTCTCTGGAATATGTAGGGCTGCTGGAAAAGAAAAACGATTATGCGAAAACATTTTCCGGTGGTATGAAGAGACGACTCAATATCGCCTGTGCCATAGGGCATCATCCGGATCTTCTGATCTTCGATGAGCCTACTGTCGGTATCGATCCGCAGTCAAGGAACTTCATCCTGGAGAAGATCAGGGAATCCAACAAAAACGGCGCCACGATCATCTATACCAGCCACTATATGGAAGAAGTGGAGGCGATATGCAGCAGGATAGCCATAATGGACAACGGGAAGGTAATCGCTACGGGAACCTCCGAAGAGCTGAAGAAAATGGTTGTAGAAGATACTTCATCCATCACCCTGGAAGAAGTATTCCTTACACTGACCGGAAAGAAACTGAGGGATTATTGACATGATCAGATATCTTATCAAAAACAATTTCAAACTTATGATGAGAAGCGCAACGAATATCCTGCTTTTTATCGTGACTCCGGTAGTACTGGTGGCCCTGCTTTCAAGCGCATTCGGAGATCTTCTGGAAAAATACGAAAGAGATGACAGTATCAAAGCAGGATACAGAATTGACGCAGAGGATACTGATGTCAGGGCGCAGCTTTTGGCAGAGCAGGTCAGAACTGCAGCGGATGAGAGTGATATGATCCTGACTGAGTATCCGAAGTGTGACATCGAAGAAAAGATCATGGAAGAAGATCTGGCAGGATTCGTTGTTTTTGGAAAAGACGGGACATACAGCATATATGAAAACGGGGAGCAGAAATACGAGGCGAAAGCTCTGGACTACCTTATCAGCAGTGTTGATAAGCATATCGCACAGTTTATGCTCGATGCATACAGGAGCGATATGCCTTCCGAAGCATCGGTTGCCGTCAAATATCCGAGCTATATGGAGCCCATAGAGGCTTCGGATTACTACGGGATTGTTGAAGTGGTATATTTCGGCTGGTGTGCTGTTGTATGCGGAGCCGGTATATTCACTGCCGAGAAAAAATACCATATCGGCAAAAAACTGAGGGTATCGGGCCTTTCCGAGTTACAGCTTTTCTTTGGCAAGTTCATACCTATGCTTCTGGTGGTGTCCATATCGTCGCTCATTACGGCAGGGATAACGATACTGCTCTTTGGAGTGCATTGGGGAAGTCCGCTCATATCCGCTTTGATCGTGGTGCTTTCTGCAGCGGCCGCTACGGCATTCGGGCTGATGTTCTATAACATTACGGAAAATGTGGTGGTTACAATAATCGCAGTATTTGCCCTTGTATGGATGGCCGGTTTTACCGGAGGAAGTTTTGAGACCTATATGTTCTCAACTCAGCCGCAGCAGCTGAAAGATATATCGCCCATCTATCATATCAACAGGGCTCTTACGGAGCTGTCCTGCATGGGACACAGCGACTATACGAGAAGTGCTGTTATCTATTGCATCATAATCATGTTCGTAAGCGCCTGTGTGTCGATCATGGCGGGATATATAAGAGGGAGGAAAGGAAAATGAAGACGTTGATAAAAATGAGTTTAAAGCTGCTGCTTCGGACTAAGGCATTCTGGTTCTTTCTGATACTGACACCCGTATTGTCCACCCTTGTACTTAAATCACAGTTTGACAGCTCCGCAGCTTATATTCAGAAGGATGACGGAAGCGTGATCGAGCTTTCGGGGGCGGATGAGAAGGTTGCCTATAACGGCGGAAACGGAGAGTATCTGCTAAAGGTCTATGACGCGTCAAAGAGCAGCTATTCGGAAGAACTTTTAAAGATGCTTGCAGGGTCCGGAATGTATATGGTGTGCAGATGCGATCTTTCCGGACAGGGAGAAGTATTTACGGATGACTTTATACAGGCGCATATGAAACGTGACGGTTATGAAGACAGGATGGGTGCCGCGTTGTACCTGTATCCCGGCTTCGGCACGGCGGAAAGCGCGGAAGAAATGGCAGATAATATAAAGCTGTATGTCCTGTCGGATGACGAAAGGACAGATCTGCTCCGGGATGACATCAGTTTTTTCGTAAATGGTGCGGCCCGTGACGGTAAAGAATTCACGGATGCCCTTGAGAGCGTATACGAGAACAAAAAAGTGATCACGGTATCAGGAAAAGCGGGAAGCAGTCTTACGGCTGAACAGGTAAACAATAAGACACAGATCGGATATGCCTTTGCATTCATGACTCTGGGATTTGTATTCTGCGGTGTTTTTGTGGCCCATGCAACGATTAACGAACAGAAAAACGGAGTTTTTACCAGGATCAGTCTCACAAAGGCGGGCCCGGTGCAGTATTTTGTCTCGAAGCTGGTTACGGCAGCAGTCATCTCATTCATGTCCACCGGCGTGATGGGAATATGCAGCCTGATAATTGACAGTAAGGACCTTGGTATGAGCAGAGGCAAATATCTATTGATGATATTCCTGCTGGGGCTTATCTTCAGTTCTATCAGCATGCTTTTGGGAATACTCATCGGGGATGTGATGAGCGCCAACGTTGCGGCTTTCTCCGTATGGTGTCTGTCTGCGCTCTTAAGCGGACTGTATTTCCCGCTTGATGACGTATCTGATTTTATCAATGTACTGGCATCGCTTATGCCGCAGAAGTGGTTCTTGAAGGCTTCTGAAAGGATCATCACAGGCGACAATTCGGCATTCGGTATGGTATTATGTATAACAGCAGCATACCTGTGCGTAGTGATCAGTACAGGCAGTCTGGGAATCAAGCTGCGAAGGATAAGCGAATGGGGAAATTCTTAAAAGAGAATTATTACATATTGGTTCGTATGATCCTCATGCTGATATACGGCGTGTACGGATTAATGGGAAATGTGGAGCATGCAGGAGTACCCTTGAGGATACTCCTGCTTCTGGCGTTATATATCTCTGTGATGACGATAAAGGAACTCACGGAAGGAAAGCTTGGATTGATCTGTCTTGCTGCGGCACTTGTGGCCAATGTTCTGCTTATCAGGTTTGGAGGGGGCGGTTTTATTCCCCTGGGATGTTTCTTGGGTTTTGAGATCATCAGCTTCTTTAAAGGAAGGGCGGCCCTGTATTTTGTCATGTACCTTGCAGTGCTGGCGGACAGCCCTCTGGGAAATATCACGGAATTCATGATTGTTACCATGCTGATCGTTTTTTATGTTCAGCACGAACATGTGGTGGCCGACTATGAGAAGCGGATGTATGAGGATACCGTTCTTCAGCAGGATCTGAAACGTGAATATGAGAACCGTGAATTCGAAGTACAGGCAGAGCTTAAGAAAAATATGCTTGAGGCCGAGAATCATATTCTTTTGGAGAGGGCAGCGCTTTCACAGACTTTGCACGATAAACTGGGCCATAATATCAATGGCTCCATATACCAGCTGGAAGCTGCAAAAGTTCTGCTGGAAAAGGATCCTGTAAAGGCAGAGGGGATGCTTCAGTCAGTTATCGATCAGCTGCGAGGAGGTATGGATGAGATCCGTGCGATCCTCCGCAAACAGCGGCCGGAAAAGAAAAAAACGGCACTGCTTCAATTGTATGAGCTCTGCGCGGACTGCAATAAAAAAGGAGTGGAGGCGGAGCTTGATACGGAGGGCAATCTCTCGGTAATACCGGATGCCTTGTGGGAGATCATACTTGATAATACCTTTGAGGCTGTGACGAATTCCATGAAGTATTCACGCTGCAGACGGATAGATATCAGTATCCTTGTGATGAATGAGATGGTAAGGTGCAGCGTATCGGATGACGGAGTCGGATGCAAAACGATAAAAGACGGCATGGGTATATCGGGTATGAGGCAGAGGATACGTAATGCCGGCGGAAGTATTAATTTTGAGACGGAGGCAGGCTTCCGTGTAAATATGCTCCTGCCACTGAAAAGCAATCAGTGATCATCGGAATCCGACGGATCTGTTGCATGGCTGTGATGCGGAATGGAAAGGAAATTGCGATGGATAAGATCAAAGTGATGATAGCGGATGACAGCGATTTCGTACGTGACGGCATGAAGATCATCCTGGATGTGGATGAGGAATTTGAAGTGCTGGGGACGGCTGCCAATGGGCGTGAGCTGCTAAATCTGGCAGAAAAGAACAGGCCCGATGTGATCCTGATGGACATACAGATGCCGGAAATGGACGGCATAGAGGCTACGAAACACATCGTGGAACAGGATCTGGGCAAGGTATTGATACTTACCACCTTTGATGATGATGAGCTGGTAGCGCAGGCAATTCGCAACGGTGCAAAAGGATATCTGATCAAAAACCATACGCCGGAGCATCTGAAACAGATGATCAAATCGGTCTATAATGGGACCGGTGTTATGGAGGAGAGTATCTTACAGAATCTGGCGGGCAAAGTCGAGAATGGGGAAGAGAAGGTGACGCAGGCAAGCGGCTTTGATCCCTCAGGCTATTCAGAGCGGGAGATGGATATCGTAAGGGCTGTGGCCGAAGGCATGTCAAACAAGGAAATCGCCGCTGAGCTCTATATCTCGGAGGGAACGGTCAAGAATCATATCAGCAATATCCTGTCGAAAGAGAATCTGTCTCACAGGACAGCACTTGCGGTATATTACCTTACAGGCAGGAAATAAAAAAACAATAATGAGAATTGAGAAAGACACCGGACGGGAATGTCCGGTGTTTTTGTTTTATAGGAAAGTTCGATGAACTTGATTTGTGCAAAAGCGATTAAGGCCGGTCGCCTGATTTGTGTAGATGTGCCAAAAATGCAGGAGGTGTATTGACGACATTGTTTACTGGTGTTAATGTATTAACAGAGTTAATCAATTAACGCATGAATACCATGACTGATTTTGGGAGGTGGTTAATATATGGAAAAGAATCCCTACATACTTCAAATGCGGCATATCACAAAGGAATTCCCCGGTGTCAGGGCCCTTGATGATGTAACACTTGAAGTCAAGACGGGAACTATTCATGCAATCTGCGGTGAGAACGGTGCCGGCAAATCGACTTTGATGAAGGTACTGTCCGGTGTATATCCTTACGGCTCATACGATGGAGATATATTATTCTCCGGCGAAGTGATGAAGTTTAAGAATATCAAGGAATCAGAGAATGCCGGGATTGCGATCATACATCAGGAACTGACTATGATACCTGAGTTGTCCATAACCGAGAACATCTTTATGGGCAACGAGATAACGGAAAGAGGACTGATCGACTGGACAGCCCAGAGGACAAAGACTAAGGAGATGCTGTCCAAGGTGGGACTCTCACTGGATCCGGATACTCTTATCAAACATCTGGGAGTCGGTCAGCAGCAGATGGTGGAGATAGCCAAGGCGCTGTCCAAGAATGTTAAGCTCCTGATACTTGACGAGCCCACTTCGGCTCTTAATGAAACGGATTCAGCCAATCTCCTTGCTCTTATGAAGGAACTTAAGGCAGGCGGAATGACATGCATCATGATATCACATAAGCTCAACGAGATAGCGGATGTGTCTGATGCGGTTACGGTGATCAGAGACGGCAAGACCGTAGAGGACTTCGAAGTTGAAGAGGGCAAGGTTGATGAGGACAGGATCATCAAGGCCATGGTTGGCCGTTCCATAGAGAACAGATATCCCGAGCATGTATCCCATCCCGGTGAGATCATTTTTGAAGTTGATGACTGGTGTGTGGAGGATCCCGATGTTGAGGGAAGGCTGGTATGCAAGAATTCCAGCTTCTATGTAAGAGCCGGTGAGATCGTGGGATTCGCCGGACTGATGGGCGCCGGACGTACCGAACTCATGAGATCCATCTTCGGAAAGAATTACGGAAAATATATAAGCGGTGTAATAAAGATCAGAGGAAAGGAAGTAAAGATAGATTCTGTATCATCGGCCATTAAGCACGGTATAGCATATGTGCCTGAAGACAGAAAAAATCTTGGTCTGAATCTTTTGGACAGTGTTAAGACCACAGTAGTATCGGCTTTCCTTAAAAAGATAACAGGTATGTTCCTGCTGGATCACGCCAAGGAAGCGGAAGCGGCGGAAGAATACAGGAATTCTCTCCAGATCAAGACTGCTTCCATAGACGTGGGAGTAAGCACTCTGTCGGGAGGCAATCAGCAAAAGGTTGTTCTCTCAAAATGGATGTTTACGGAACCTGAGATACTGATACTTGATGAACCTACAAGAGGTATTGATGTAGGAGCAAAATACGAGATATACAAGCTTATCAATGAACTTGCCGACAGTGGCAAAGCGGTGGTGCTGGTATCATCGGAACTTCCGGAACTTCTCGGAATGGCAGACAGAATATATACCATTTTTGAAGGAAGCATTACGGGAGAATTATCAAGAGAAGAAGCCAATCAGGAATCACTGATGAAGAAAATGACCATAACAACGGCTTCTTAATGCAGGTTATACAGACGAAAGGAAGGTAATACAGATGAAATATATCAAAAAGGTCTTAGGCGGAGACCTTCGCCAATACACAATGGTGCTTGCACTGGTTGTTCTGGCAGTTGCTTTTAATATCATATCGGGAGGAAGAATGCTTACTTCCTCTAACATGCAGAATCTTCTGTCAGGTAACGCATATGTCCTTGTGCTTGCACTTGGTATGCTCATGGTCATAGTCATCGGACAGATCGATCTGTCGGTTGGTTCCGTAGCCGGATTTTCCGGAATGGTGATGGCAATCACAGCCAGACAGTTCAATCTTCCCTGGTGGGTGGCTGTGCTGATAGCTCTTGTAATCGGTGTTGCAGCGGGAAGTATTCACGGCTTCTTCTTATCAAAGCTCGGTATCCCAGGATTTATCACCACACTGGGTGGAATGATGATCTTCAGAGGCGGTGTTATATGGATATCAAGATCCATCTCCGTTCCCGCACCCCAGGAACTTAAATGGTTCGGTGCAGGATATCTCCCCGAATGGGGACCAAAAGCCACAGGCATGAACAATTCAACCCTACTGCTCGGACTTGTTATAATAGCAATCTTTATCTGTATGCAGCTTAAGAAATACAAGAGTGCATCAAGCCTTGCAACGGAGAAAGAGCCATTATGGCCGGTAGTTGTTCGAATAATCCTGGGAACAGCGATAATAGGTTATTTCACATGGCTGTTTGGCTCAGGAAGAGAAGGAACTTCATTCCCTATACCGGGTCTCATCCTTCTGATACTTGCGGTTATCTATCACACACTGACACAGCACACCTCCTTCGGACGTCATATATATGCTGTGGGTGGTAACAAAAGCGCAGCTGCTCTTTCCGGCGTCAATGTAAGTAAGACTTACTTCTTAACTATGGTAAATATGTCCTTCTTAGCGGCAGTTGCGGGAATCCTCTTCGTAGGAAGATCTACGGCAGCCGGTCCTGCTGACGGTACATCATGGGAGATGGATGCCATTGCATCCGTATTTATCGGTGGAGCGTCAGTAGCCGGTGGTGTAGGAACCATCTTTGCGACCATGGTCGGTGGTCTTGTGATGGCGGTACTCAACAACGGACTTATGCTCATGGGTGTCGGTGCCGATCGTACACAGGTTATAAAGGGAATAGTTCTTCTTGTTGCGGTTGCTTTTGACGTATACAGCAAAAAGGGCTCGTCAGGCTTCGGATTCAAGAAGCACAGTAAAAAAGATTAAGCAGTTAAGAATAACAGAAGCATTGTTAAAAGTTATGTATGTCCGCAGTTACAGGGATCCATGTAGGGGGCGGATTGAACATAAACGGAGTATATATTAAGAAAGAGAGGTTTATTATGAAGGGTAAGAAACTTTTGGCAGTCTTGGCCGCAACAGCAATGAGCGTAGCGTTGATCGCAGGTTGTGGTTCAGAGAGAGAGGGCGCAACAACAGGCGCACAGGAGACAGAGACTACAGCTGCCGTAGCTGCAGCCGAGGAGACAGCAGATACAGCAGAAGCAGCACCTGCAGAGAGCGCAGGATTTGAAGACGGAGCAACAATCGGTGTTTCTCTTCCATGGCTTGGAACACAGAACTGGAAGGAAGCTGAGACAATGTTCAAGGAGCAGCTTGAGGCAGCAGGATACAATCCTATCATTCAGGCAGCAGATCAGAAGGTTCCTCAGCAGCAGCAGCAGATCGAGTCTATGATCGAGAACGGTGCAAAAGTCATCGTAGTCGGTCCTATCGACGGAACACAGCTTGGTGCAGTTCTTGAGCAGGCTAAGGATGCAGGAATATATGTAATCGGATACGACAGACTCCTTGAGAACACAACAGGTGTTGACGGTGTCGTTCAGTTCGGCAGTGTGAAGACAGGTGAGCTTCAGGCTCAGGCACTTCTTGACGGACTTGCAAAAGAAAAAGGCGAAGGCCCTTACAATATCGAGCTCTTCGGTGGCGGTCCTGCAGACCCTAACGCACCTAACTTCTTCAAGGGAGCAATGTCTGTACTTCAGCCCAAGATCGATGACGGTACACTTACAGTAGTATCAGGACAGGTTGATTTCACACAGTGTGCAACAGCTGACTGGGATAATTCAAAGGCACAGGCAAGAATGGATTCACTTCTTTCAGGCTTCTATTCAGACAAGGAAATTCATGGAGTTTTATCTCCCAACGATGGTATTGCTCGTGCTATAATAACATCGTGTGAGAATGCCGGACAGGATATTCCTGTAGTATCAGGCCTTGATGCAGAGAACGAGTCTGTAGAATGGGTATGGTCAGGAAGACAGTACTCTACAGTAGCTAAGCCTACTGATGCGCTTGTTGCCAAGACAGTTGAGATAATCAATTCACTTAAGGACGGTAATGGTATGCCTGCAACAGATGTTACAGCAGATAATGGTGTAATGGAAGTTCCGATCTATGAATTACCTCCTGTAGTAGTAACAAAGGATAATGCAAAAGAAGTATTTGCCAATGATCCAAGCAGAATGGAACTGTTAAAGTAACAGCCAGCCTCTGAGACTGATAACCGGGAAGCGGGGCATTGTATGACCCCGCTTTCCGGTAAATTATACAAGGAATGATATATGGGAAAAAAGAAATACAGTGCCGTAGCTTTGGGCGAATTGCTCATTGATATGACAAATAACGGCGTAACGGAAAGAAATAATACTCTATACGAAGCCAATCCCGGCGGGGCTCCCGGCAATGTGCTGGCCATGCTCAGAAGATTTGACCACAGGGTTGCCATGATCGGCAAGGTGGGCGATGACATGTTCGGTTCTTTGCTGATACAGACCCTGAAAGACCTGGCTATTGATACGGATCATGTGATCGAAGATAAAGATACAAGAACGACCCTTGCTTTTGTCAAAACATTTGAAGACGGAGACAGGGATTTTTCCTTTTATCGCAATCCCGGAGCTGATATGATGTTAAGGGTGGACGATATAGACGACAGGCTTCTTGAGGATACGGAAGTATTCCATTTCGGTACACTCTCCATGACTCATGACGGCGTGAGAGAAGCTACAATATATGCTGCCAAGAAGGCAAAAGAGGCCGGAGCCATAATCTCTTTTGATCCCAATTTAAGACCTCCCCTTTGGCCGAATCTTGATCTTGCCAAGGAACAGGTACTTGAGGGATTGAAATACTGCGATTATCTGAAGATATCCGACAATGAGATAATCTGGCTTACAGGTTTGGATGATTATAGCGAAGGCGTAAAGTATATAAGGGAGAGATATGATATTCCTCTTATCACGGTATCGGCCGGTAGAGATGGAAGCATAGCTTATTATAAGGATCGTGCAGGGGACGGAAAAGAGATCGTTGTTGAAGTTCCTGCCTTTATCCTTCCCAATACAGTAGAGACAACAGGAGCCGGAGACACTTTCTGCGGATGTATGATCCATTTCCTTCTGGAAAAGGGACTTAAGGGTCTTACAGAGACTGATCTCAAAGATATGCTGGAAACGGCAAATGCGGCTGCAGCTGTCATAACCACCAGAAACGGTGCCTTAAGAGTAATGCCTTCTATAGAAGAGATAGAGAGGATCGCAGATAAAAAAATAATCTGAAGGAAGAGAGCAGGTGCATGGAATCACAGGGCAACAACAACAATGATCTTGTGGAAATGAACAGATCTGCAATAGTAAAGATATTGCAGCAGAAACAGGTCTGTTCAAGGGCAGATATTGCCAAGATCACGGGTCTTACGCAGGCATCCATAACCAAGATTGTGGCTGTCCTTATTGAGATGGGAATAGTATCCGAAGTGGGAATAATCGCCGGTAACGGTAACAGGCGATCCATCGGACTCAGACTCAATGCGGAGCAGAAGAAGGTCATCGGTGTGAAGTTCGGCCGACATGTGTTCGCCCTGGGAGTGTTTGACATCTCGGGCAAGCTCTATGCTCAGAAGGACATCTCTTTTGACCTTAATCAGGATACCCGCACGGTTATCGATTCCATGAAGAATCAGATCCGCAAAATGCTGGAAATGTTTGATGATATTGTGGCCATTGGTCTGGCCCTTCCGGGACCTTATCTCAAGGCTGAGGGGCGTATAGCCATGGTTACCCGTATGCAGGTATGGCACAGTATCAATTTTATAGATGAGTTCAAAAATGAATTCGACAAGCCTGTTTTCATAGAGCAGGATGCCAATGCCGGAGCATTGGCGGAATGGTGGTTCGGCAACCACGGCAGACCTATCAACACTCTGGCTTATTTCCTGGCAGGAGAAGGTGTGGGCTCTGGAATAGTCAATGACGGAAGACTGCTTTTCGGTAAGCAGGGTACTGCCAGCGAGACAGGTCATATAAGTATAGATTACAAGGGACCCAAGTGTGAGTGTGGTAACAGAGGCTGTCTGGAGCTTTATTGTTCCGCTCCCGCAATGCTTAAGGAAGCTGAGAATAAGATAGCGGGCTTTGAGGAAAAAAATTATGCCAGCAGATCTGAGGCCTGCGCAGCTGTTTTTGATGCAGCCAGGAAAAACAACCAGAAGGCTGTTAAGCTGGTGAGGAGTATCGCGGAATACATCGGATACGGCTGTGTGACTCTGATCAACGGATACAATCCTGACATCATTGTGATCGGGGATATACTGGCCCAGGGCGGCGATCTGATGCTGCCTGTCATAGATGAAGTCATCAAAGAGAGGGTTATACCCGAATTGTATGACGAGGTCAAGATAGTATTCTCCAAGCTGGGAGTAGACCCCACTCTTTACGGAGCTGCGGCCATAGCTACAGACAGAGTCTTAAGGAAGCCCAGTGAATATCTGGCGGTAAAGTGATTTTATAAACGGAAAAAGTATGGATAACAAATATATAATGGACAACAGCGCGAACAGGGATTTTCTTAGGGATAATGCCTGTTCGCTTTTGAAATTCGGAATAAAATACCCGTCTGACGGCGGTTCAAGCTATTACCTTGACGGCAAAGGTGAGCCAATGAAAGAGATGAACAGAGAGACATGGATCACAAGCAGAATGGTTCATGTCTACAGTATGGGTTCAATGCTTGCAGAGGGAAAAACTGCCGAGAAATACAGGGATCTTGCAACAGCAGGACTGAAAGGCCTCAGAGGAGAACTGCACGATCATAAAAACGGAGGCTGGTACGCCGGACTTACACCTGAAGGCGGGATAGTTGAAGGCAAGCAGTGCTATGCCCATGCCTTTGTGATGTTAGCGGCATCTTCGGCATATCTTGCAGGGATAGGCGGAGCAAAGGAACTTCTGGATGATGCGAAGATCCTCTATGATCTGAGATTCTGGGATGACAATATAGGTCTGTCTTGCGATATGTGGGATACTGCCTTCAGCAAATGTGATGAATACAGAGGGCTTAATGCCAATATGCATACAGTGGAAGCATTTTTGGCTGTGGCTGATGCCATAGAAGATGCATCCTACAGAGAAAGAGCGGGAAGGATCATCAGACGCGTGGCAAAATGGGCGGAGGAAATGGAATGGCGTATTCCGGAGCATTTTAACAGCGACTGGAAGCCTCTTCCGGAGCTTAACAAAGATCGCCCCGACGATCAGTTCAAGCCTTACGGTGCAACACCCGGTCACGGTATTGAGTGGTCAAGACTAATCGCCCAGTGGGCAGTATCGGATAAAAGTATCTCAAAAGAAGAGCGGGATAAATATATAGATGTTTCGGTAAGTCTCTATAAGAGAGCTACGTCGGATGCATGGTGTGTGGACGGAGCGGAAGGCCTGGTGTATACAACCGACTGGGAAGGCAAGCCGGTTGTCCGTGACAGGATGCACTGGACTCTCGCAGAAGCCATAAATACTTCTGCCGTATTGTACAGGATCACAAAAGATCCTGCTTACGGTGCCGATTACGGAATGCTGATGTCATATCTGGACAGGTATGTAATAGACCATGAGACGGGTTCATGGTATCATCAGCTGGATGAAAACAACAGACTGAAAGAGACTGTATGGCCCGGCAAGCCTGATATATATCATGCATTTCAGGCTATGCTGATCCCTTACCTGCCTCCCGAAATGTCCATAGCCAAGGCGGTACAGACTGCAAGATAAGCTCAGCCGCAGCCGGTAAATCTGTTTAAAGGATCATTGATGAAGACAAAAGACCAGGTATACGAGCTTCTAAAAAGAAGCGGGAGCAATTATATGTCCGGCCAGGAGATGGCTGAAAAACTTTTTCTTACGAGAACGGCGGTATGGAAAGCCATCAAGTCCCTCAGAGAAGAGGGACATGAAATCGAGGCTGTGACCAACAAGGGATACAGACTGACGGGAGATATAGAGCTTCCTGCCGAAGAGAGGATCGACGGCTATATAAGAGAGTATCCGGGGACTGCGGGAAAATATGAGTCGACTCTGGCTGATACGCTTATCAGAGTCTATGATTCCGTGGAGTCAACAAATGATGTGGCGGCCGCTTTTGCCAAAGAAAATCCCGGAAAGGAATATATAATCATAGCCGATGCTCAGACAAAAGGAAGAGGTCGCAGAGGCAGAGATTTCTATTCGCCTGCCGGAACCGGTATATATATAAGTTTTCTTATCTATCCTCATGTGTCTTTTGACAAAGCCATGAACTACACCTGCATGATGGCTGAGTGTGTATGCAGGGCCATCAAAAAAGTGACCGGCATCGAGACCGGTATTAAATGGGTAAATGATATCTATTACAAAGACAGGAAGGTAGCCGGAATCCTGACGGAAGGAATTGCATCCCTTGAAGACGGTGAGCTGTCGCACGTGATCATAGGCGCCGGGATCAACCTGTACACCCCCTATGAGGGATTCCCTGCCGATATCGAGAAAAGGGCAGGAGCACTGCTTTTTGAAAAGACGGATGATGAGATAAAAGACAAATTGTATGCGGCGATAATCTGCGAATTCTTATCATGCTACAGATATCCGGATAAGAATCCCTTTGTTGAAGACTATATCAGCCGTTCGATACTTGTGGGCAAGTACGTTAAAATGTATCCTTCCGACGGAAGAAAAGCGGCAAAGGACGCGGGCTATGCCTATGTTACGGGCATAGATAAAGACTGTCGCCTGCTGGTCAGATACGAGGACGGACGTGAAGAGGCAATAAGCAGCGGCGAAGTGAGTGTTGTGAAGTACTAATATAAGAAGAAACTATTTTCATATATTTTCCTAAATTTTGTTGACAAAAGGCGTACAGAAACGTATACTAATCTAGCGTGCGTGAATCTGCTCGTCTTTTTTGATGGGCAAAAATCACAGTTTATACACAGTAGGAGGTGAAACCGAATGCCAACATTTAACCAGTTAGTAAGAAAAGGACGTCAAGCATCTGAAAAGAAGTCTACAGCACCTGCATTGTTAAAGAGCTACAATTCTCTTCACAAGAAGGCTGTTGATTCTAACTCTCCTCAGAAGAGAGGTGTGTGCACAGCTGTTAAGACAGCTACTCCTAAGAAGCCTAACTCAGCTTTACGTAAGATCGCCAGAGTACGTCTTTCTAACGGAATGGAGGTAACAAGCTATATCCCCGGTGAAGGCCACAACCTTCAGGAGCATAGTGTTGTTCTTATCCGTGGTGGAAGAGTAAAGGACTTACCCGGTACAAGATATCACATTATCCGTGGTACTCTTGATACAGCAGGCGTTGCTAATCGTAAGCAGGCCCGTTCTAAGTACGGAGCAAAGAGACCTAAGGATGCTAAATAATCTTTTGGTAGGCTATTAAGTACCACAATGACTAAAAAGGTGTTGGAATTCTGGTTTACAGATAGAAGACACGGACACTAGTTGCCGCATAGCGGCGTGTGAGTACCTATGATTTAATTACTATAATTAAGGAGGGAAGAATCGTGCCACGTAAAGGACATATTCAGAAAAGAGATGTATTAGCAGATCCTTTATACGACAACAAGGTTGTTACCAAGCTTATCAACAACATTATGCTTGATGGTAAGAAGGGTGTAGCACAGAAGATCGTATACGGCGCATTTGCTACAGTAGAAGAGAAGGCCGGAAAGCCTGCTCTCGAAGTATTTGAAGAGGCAATGAACAACATCATGCCTAT
The DNA here is from genome assembly GCA_902779505.1 of uncultured Lachnospiraceae bacterium. Classification (GTDB taxonomy): domain Bacteria; phylum Bacillota; class Clostridia; order Lachnospirales; family Lachnospiraceae; genus Colinaster. Next base: position 69,127 of record CACZBZ010000005.1, on the reverse strand, counting down.
TCTCGAAGTTAAGGCAAGACGTATCGGTGGTGCCACATATCAGGTACCTATCGAAGTCAGACCTGACAGACGCCAGGCACTTGCTCTCAGATGGCTTACAATGTTCTCACGTAAGCGTGGAGAGAAGACAATGGAAGAAAGACTGGCAAATGAGATTCTTGACGCTGCAAACAATACAGGTGCAGCAGTTAAGAGAAAAGAAGATATGCACAAGATGGCAGAGGCAAACAAGGCGTTTGCTCACTATCGTTTCTAGTAACTAATATAGGAGGAAAAAACCTTGGCTGGAAGAGAATATCCATTAGATAGAACCAGAAACATAGGTATCATGGCTCATATTGATGCGGGTAAGACAACCACAACAGAGCGTATCCTATATTACACTGGTGTAAATCACAAGATAGGTGAGACTCATGACGGCTCAGCAACCATGGACTGGATGGAGCAGGAGCAGGAAAGAGGTATCACAATTACATCAGCTGCCACAACATGTCACTGGACTTTACAGGATCATGCTAAGCCTAAGGCAGGAGCTTTAGAGCATCGTATCAACATCATTGATACTCCCGGACACGTAGACTTCACTGTAGAAGTTGAGCGTTCACTCAGAGTATTGGATGGTGCTGTAGGTGTATTCTGTGCTAAGGGTGGTGTTGAGCCTCAGTCAGAGAATGTATGGCGTCAGGCTGATACATACAACGTACCCAGAATGGCATTCATCAACAAGATGGATATATTGGGTGCCAATTTCTACGCAGCAGTTGACCAGATCCGTAACAGACTGGGCAAGAATGCTATCGTATTACAGCTTCCTATCGGTAAGGAAGATGATTTCAAGGGAATCATCGATCTTTTTGAGATGCAGGCTTACATCTACAATGATGATAAGGGTGAGGATATCTCAATCGTTGATGTTCCCGATGATATGAAGGCAGAAGCTGATAAGTATCATGAAGAGCTTATTGAGAAGATCTGTGAGCTTGATGATGATCTTATGATGGCTTACCTTGAAGGTGAAGAGCCTTCAGTAGACGAGCTTAAGAAGGTATTACGTAAGGCAACATGTGAATGTGCAGCCGTACCTGTATGCTGTGGTACAGCTTACAGAAACAAGGGTGTACAGAAGCTTCTTGATGCCGTAATCGAATATATGCCGTCTCCACTTGATATCCCTGCTATTAAGGGTACAGATATGGATGGCAACGAGATCGAGAGACATTCTTCGGATGAAGAGCCTTTCTCAGCTCTCGCATTCAAGATCATGGCCGATCCATTCGTTGGTAAGCTCGCATTCTTCAGAGTATATTCAGGTACAATGAACTCAGGTTCATATGTATTTAACTCAACAAAGAATAAGAAGGAACGTGTTGGACGTATCCTCCAGATGCATGCTAACCACAGAGCAGAGCTTGATAAGGTTTACTCAGGTGATATCGCAGCAGCTGTCGGATTCAAGTTCACATCAACAGGTGATACAATCTGTGATGAGCAGCATCCTGTTATCTTAGAGTCTATGGAGTTCCCGGAGCCCGTTATCGAGTTAGCTATCGAGCCCAAGACAAAGGCAGGACAGGGCAAGCTTGGAGAATCTCTTGCAAAACTTGCAGAAGAAGATCCTACATTCCGTGCTCATACTGATCCTGAAACAGGACAGACGATCATCGCAGGTATGGGTGAGCTCCACCTTGAGATCATCGTTGACAGACTTCTTCGTGAATTTAAGGTTGAGGCTAACGTAGGTGCTCCTCAGGTTGCTTACAAGGAGACATTTACAAAGCCTGTTGACCAGGAATACAAGTATGCAAAGCAGTCCGGTGGTCGTGGACAGTACGGTCACTGTAAAGTACGTTTCGAGCCGATGGATGCCAACGGAGAAGAACTCTTCAAGTTCGACTCAGAGGTTGTCGGTGGTGCTATTCCCAAGGAATACATCCCTGCAGTCGGTGAAGGTATTGAAGAAGCAACAAAGGCCGGTTCACTCGGTGGATTCCCTGTTGTTGGTATTCATGCTACTGTATACGATGGTTCTTACCATGAAGTCGATTCATCAGAAATGGCATTCCACATTGCAGGTTCTATGTGCTTCAAGGAAGCTATGGCTAAGGCCGCTCCCGTTCTTCTTGAGCCTATCATGAAGGTTGAAGTAACAATGCCTGAGGAATACATGGGTGATGTTATCGGTGATATCAACTCTCGTCGTGGTCGTATCGAAGGTATGGACGACCTTGGCGGCGGTAAGATCGTAAGAGGCTATGTTCCTCTTGCTGAGATGTTTGGCTACTCTACAGACCTTCGTTCTAAGACACAGGGTCGTGGTAACTACTCAATGTTCTTCGAGAAGTATGAGCCGGTACCTAAGAACGTAGCTGACAAGGTACTTGCTGCAAAAGCAAGCAACTAAAAAAATGACCTGTGCAGCCATGCTGCACAGGGTTAAAAATACTTGAAAATCTTCGCTTTATTTAATATAATCGAAGATAGCCGAGTTAAACCCCGGTTGGGGAGTAAAAAAGTATATTAACAACATAGTTTTCTAGGAGGAAAGTAAAAATGGCAAAGGCACATTTCGAGAGAGGTAATAAGCCTCATTGTAACATTGGTACTATCGGACACGTAGACCATGGTAAGACAACTCTTACAGCTGCAATCACAAAGGTTCTTGCTGAGAGAGTAGCCGGAAATGAAAAGGTAGATTTCGAGAATATCGATAAGGCTCCCGAAGAGAGAGAAAGAGGTATCACAATCTCTACAGCTCACGTTGAGTACCAGACAGAGAAGAGACATTACGCACACGTTGACTGTCCCGGACATGCTGACTACGTTAAGAACATGATCACAGGTGCAGCTCAGATGGATGGTGCTATCCTCGTTGTTGCTGCAACAGACGGTGTTATGGCTCAGACAAAGGAGCATATCCTCCTTTCTCGTCAGGTAGGTGTTCCTTACATCGTAGTATTCCTTAACAAGTGTGATATGGTTGATGATCCTGAGCTTATCGAGCTCGTTGAGATGGAAGTTACAGAGCAGCTTGAAGAGTATGGTTTCGAAGGATGTCCTATCGTTAAGGGTTCAGCTCTTAAGGCTCTTGAAGATCCCAACGGTGAGTGGGGCGACAAGATCATGGAGCTCATGGATACCGTAGATTCATACATCCCTGATCCTCAGAGAGAGACAGACAAGCCTTTCCTTATGCCAATAGAGGACGTATTCTCAATCACAGGTCGTGGTACAGTTGCTACAGGTAGAGTAGAGCGTGGTACTCTTAAGATGTCTGAAGAAGTTGAAATCGTTGGTATCAAGGAAGAGACACAGAAGTCAGTTGTAACAGGTATCGAGATGTTCAGAAAGCTTCTTGATGAGGCATATGCAGGTGATAACATCGGTGTTCTTCTCCGTGGTATCCAGAGAACAGATATCGAGCGTGGACAGATCCTTGCTAAGCCCGGTACAGTAACATGTCATACAAAGTTTACTGCTCAGGTTTACGTTCTTACAAAGGATGAAGGTGGTCGTCATACTCCTTTCTTCAACAACTATCGTCCTCAGTTCTACTTCAGAACAACAGACGTAACTGGTGTATGTAACCTTCCTGCAGGTACAGAGATGTGCATGCCTGGTGATAACATTGAGATGACAATCGAGCTCATCCATCCTATCGCTATGGAGCAGGGTCTTACATTTGCTATCCGTGAGGGTGGTAGAACAGTAGGTTCTGGTAGAGTTGCTACTATCATCGAATAGTCGCGAGTAACGAGAAGCGAATTCAAAGCGAATGATAAAATGCCCGATACAAGCTTGCTTGTATTCGGGCATTTTTTAATGAGCGGATGTTCGCGGCGACAGACGCGAACATGAAGATTGCGAAGCAATCTGAATTCGCTGGTCGATAGTTCACGAAGCTAGTATTTACATAGCCTTCCGAGGTTTCCTCGGGAGGCTTTTTTGCTTGCTTGCTTTTGGGACTTCCTCGGGAGCTGTTTAGTTTTGTTTACTTTCGGGGATTTTACGGAACACATGCCTGAATCCCGGTGCCTGTTCCGTAATTCTGGCTGTTGTTGTAACCTGATCAAGCTTCGCAGGCCATCATATTACGGAACATTTGCTTGAATCGTGGTGGTTGTTCCGTAAAATCACAGGCAGGAAGTCTCATGGCCGGTAGATTTGGAGTGGATTTTACGGAACAACCAGTGGAATTGTAGTTGTTGTTCCGTAATTCTGACTTATGTTGCAGCTTAATCAAGCCTTGCTGGCCTCAATATTACGGAACACTTGCGTGAATAGTGGAGCCTGTTCCGTAAAATCACCGTGAGGAAGCCACAAGCCTAGTAGATTTGGAGTGGAATTTACGGAACAACCAGTGGAATTGTGGCTGCTGTTCCGTAATTCTGACTGTTGTTGTAACCTGATCAGGCTTCGCAGGCCTTCATATTACGGAACACTTGCGTGAATAGTGGAGCCTGTTCCGTAAAATCATCGGCAGGAAGCCACTTACTTGGTAGATTCTGATTGGATTTTACGGAACAACCAGTGGAATTGTGACTGCTGTTCCGTAAAGCCTTAGCAAGGAGGTGGCTTGCCAGGGTGCGGTTTGCCAGAGTGCGACTTGTCAGGGGGGTGCCATAAGGCTGCTTGACCTGTAGAAATATGCTTGCTTGTCAGAAAACCTCTTGACAATGCAAGATCTATATCGTACATTATGGGTACATATCGCATTGCGCCAACCTTTCGTTGCACCAACTATGCAATGCAAGATTCACATCAATATCAGGAGAATAGTATGAGCACATACGCACAGGCATATCCAACACAACTTGAAGATACTTCATTCAGGCTGACTTCACAATCAATCCAATCCAACAAGAAGATTTCCTTAATGGCACCTCTAATCGACATTGATGAACGGGGATTTGTGGCTATGACAAGAAAGGAGTTGCTTTCATTAAGAAAGAGATTAAGTCAGCTTCTGGATGAATTACCCAAGGAAACTTTGATAATATCAAAAAGCAATGGCTACACACAGTATTATAGTTATTCAAGAACGCACCAAAGCAGGAAGCAATATATTTCATCAGCTCGAATTGAATATGCCGAACAGCTGGCCGCGCGTGACTATTATGAACTGTTGATCAGTGAGACAGACAGGCTACTTGCATCGGATGATGTGCCATCCATTAGTGATACCATGAAGCTGTACCATGTATATGGCTGTCTTAAGGAAGAAAAACAGAGACTAATTCAACCAATATTCTTAATGGATAGTGATTTTCTTGAAAAATGGTATGACATGCATCAGGGATGTATGAACGAATATGAAATGAACACCAGATATGATACTGAACGGGGTGAAATTGTTCGTTCAAAATCCGAAAAAATAATTGCTGATAAATTATACGATATGAAGATTCCCTATGTGTACGAGAGCAGGCTTGCATTGGGGCAAGGGACACATTGCTATCCCGATTTCACAGTGTTGAATATGAAAACGAGGAGGACATGGTATTGGGAGCATTTTGGATTGGCAGATAATGCCGAATACCGGGATAGTATGGCCACTAAGCTTAATCTGTACGAGTCTAATGGTTTATTAATAGGCGATGGACTCATAATAACAATCGAGGGAGAACACTCTGCATTTGATACTAAGCTTATGACGGCAAAAATAAAAAAATACTTATTGGAATAGAATGTATATGTGCATCTCAAACAGTTACTTTTTCATACCATAGCGGTTGCATTTGGAAAAAATATTAATTCATGTTGGTGTTGTATTTTTGACAGAATAGAGCTATTTATACTTGTATTTTTGACAAAAAATACAGTCTTTGCCCTGTAGCGGACATATATGATAAAATATATTCTCAAATGAACCAAGAATCGTACGTTTTCTTTATGAGGTAATAGCTATGCTATATGATGTGGAATATGAAATAACTGCACAAATATTTGTCCTTTTTATATTTGTGTATTCCTGTATTGAATATCCGATGAGAAACAGGAAGAATATGCTTTTCAGAATTATGAGTATAATTCTGATCTTTACTCAGTCTTTCGACATATTATCGGCGTATGTAATATCCTATAATGATATCTTCTCAAGATTCACTAATATCCTGGTGAACACGGCATATTTCTTTTTGGGTACGGCACTTTGTTATTTGCTGGGGGCCTATATTGATTATCACATCATACCTGAAAACGGGAAAAAGCCCTTTCTAAAAGCAAAGCTGATAATGCTGATAATAGAGGAAATTGCAATCATTGCCAATATGTTTGGGGGATTTTTCTTTTATATCACGAAAGATAATATATATACTCATGGTGACTATTTCTATGTTATGCATTTCGTTTCGATCCTGTTTATTGTAATGGCAGGAATATCCATGTTTATAAACATAAGAATACTTGGAAAATCACAGATTATATATGGGTCCATTATTATATCACTCTATGTTCTGCCAATAATACTGCAGGTCTTATTTTTCCAGAACATATTAATCATCATGCTTGGTGCTTCACTGATTATGTTGGTTACGCTCTTTTCTTTGGAAACACCGGACTATGCAAAATTGCAAACTACTCTCGAGGAGTTGGAAACAACAAAATCAGAGTTAGAGAAGCTGAATAAAAAATACTATGAACTTGCCCATGTGGATCAAATGACAGAATTATTAAATCGTACCGCATTTGAGGAAAAAGAGTTAGATTTAAGAACAAATATGAGAAAAATCAAAGAACAGAATATGATCATAATTCTTATGGCTGATTTGAATTTTCTGAAATATTTGAATGACACCTTTGGACACAATACAGGTGACGAGGCAATTAAAAATGTTGCATTGATCATAAAAGAAACTTTTTCGGATAAAGAAAACTGCTATCGTATCGGTGGGGATGAATTCTGTATTATCAGTATTGGGAACAATCAGAGTGATTTTGAGGCTATGTATCAGAAGTTCAAAGATAAAATAGCGGAAAAGAATATAGAGCTGGATTATCATTTTTCTGTGGCCAGTGCTTACTACATTGTTCAGAATGAAAGCATCGATGACGCTATGCAAATAGTAGATAATATGATGTATGACAATAAAGAAGAACTCAAGAAGACTTATCCCAATTTAGCCAGGGTATAGGATAACGTATTGAAAAAGCCAAAAACTTGCTTATGTTTGAAATCAGATACGCATATGGTAGAATAATACAGTGACAGTCAGTTTTTTTATGACTGCGAAATGTATTAAAAAAGCGTTGTGATTGGGAGGTTAGAAGTGAAAAAGTTTTTATATGAACTCTACAAAAGAAGAGAGAAGATAATCATACTCCTTTTGGGATTCTTCTTTGGAACCGTGGTAGGCATCATTATGGCACCGGTTAAAAAAGGTATCACTATAGGAAGCTACAACGGCAATAATTCAGCAAACGGCAATAATACAGCATCGGCTGAGGAAGAATTCAAAGAAGATCTTGCTATGGAAATGGGAGAGTTAAGGTAATTAAAGCATAATGAGAAATAGTCAGTGTAAAGAGAGAGTACTTCTTATGATGGGAAAAACAAGGCAAATTTTAATGAGACTGATGCTTGTGACGGCATTAGGGATTGTGCTGAGTCTGTTTAATAAGGCAGATGTTGAAGCAGTTACGGGTTATACATTAACTGTCGCTGTTGATGGAAATGGAGGCGGTACTTTTGACGTTACGATAAATGCTGAAGCTCCGGTAAGTTCTTCGCCGTATGATGTAGAAGCCGGTGCATCAATAAGCATTGTTGCAAATCCGGCAGCCAACTACAGATTCGGAAATTGGACAATAGAATCTGAAACAGATATTAATATTTCGGGAGCTACAGATAGTTCATCCATTTCTTTCACTATGCCGGCAAAGAGCGTGAACATAACCGCGCATTTTGTTGAGGATGAAACAGAACATACCCCTACTACAGTTTCTGATACGGGACCGACTTCTACGCCGAATCCTCCTGAGGAAGAGGGAACCAATCCTGATCAGACTATGAAGTATTTTTTGGATGGCGTTAAGTCTCAGGTGAAGGATAAATTAAGACAGATGCAGAGTGTCGCTAATAATCCAACAGCTCTGGCCGGACTTAAGAAGAATGGACTTACGATAGAAGCAGGAAACTGGATTAGCTTTGATTTTGCCACATGTAGTGCGTTGGACGAGTTGATAAAGAGGGGCGTTCCTGTAACAATCAAATATATATATAATGGTGAGCCTAAGGAGATATTTATTCCGGCAAACTACAAGTATACGTTAAAGGAGATGGTCGATTATACCGGGTATGTCGGGTTCGAATTCATCAGAGCAGTGTGTAGCAATGGCGTGTTCCCACCGAAGGCTACATCGGCTCTTACTGAGACGTCCGCTGAGTTTATGACACTTAGTCGTTATGACGACGATGCGATGAAGGCATTCCTTACGGATATTTCACTGACTCCGGAAAATGCCGCTGCAACCATAGCAGCCGAGAAGGCTGCGAAACAGCAGGCAGCGAGTGCACAGCTGGCTGAAATCCAAACATTGCTCAGTGCAAAGACGAGTGATAGGGAAGTAAACGCCCGCAGTGCAGTGGATCTTGATATGACAAATATTGATATACTTGACCCTGCCACTGTAAGTCTTCTTTTGCAGAATAGCAGGTTTGCATATAACGTTAAGATATCAGTTTCAGGAGGACTGACAACTACTATTATGATCCCGGCAAACTTCAATTTCCGTCCTTTTATAAAAGCAGATGGAACGATGAATATACATGAAGTCCTCTGGTGGATTATTTCGAAAAAAAAATAATAGAGAAATTAATAATGCCTTCCGAGGTTATTAAATGCGGAGGATAATATGAAAGAACAAGACAAAAGAGCGGTTGAGTCGCTATGCAGATGCGGAATGAGTTTGGAAAGTGTGATGGGCAGTTTTCCGAATTTTCCAAGGGAAGAAATAGAAGCAATATACAACAGTGCGAACGATGTAAAGTCTGATGCCGGAGAAGGTATCGGGATCAGCATCAATTGCTCATAAAAAAAACAGCAAGCATCTGTTTAAGAATGCTTGCTGTTTATTTTTAACTTAACCCTGTAATGCTTTTATGATATTGGGGAGTTCTTTATCCACCTTGTCGTTGTCCAGCTGACAAGTTCCGGCATTGGCATGTCCGCCACCGCCATAGGACAGACACAGGTCACCGATGTTAACCTTAGAAGCCTTATTGACGATGGATTTACCGATCATTACGGCTGTACCGACATCTCTACTTCGGGATGCATTGCATAGATCATAAAACGGTTGCCGGTGTAGATTGTCTCTTCATTTCTAAGATCGATGACAACTACTTTTCCTTCAACACGAGCGATACGCTCCAGCTGTGCCTTGAAGAGTTCCTGCTGCTCAAAATACATATCCACACGCTCTTTTACATCCGGAAGCTTGAGCACATCTTCAATGGGATGCTCAACACAGTAATCAATTAGTTCCATCATAAGATCGTAGTTGGATATTCTGAAATCATGGAAACGTCCCAGTCCTGTTCTGGCATCCATGATATAGTTCATGAGTACCCATCCTTCGGGATTAAGAATCTCGTCAACTGTGAAATCAGCACTGTCGCCCTTATCAACGGCTGTCATGATTTCTTCAGAGATTCGCTTGAATGTTTCCTTACCACCATAGTAGTTATATACAACCCTTGCAGCTGATTTTGCTTCGCCCTCTATTATGAATTTGTCCTTGGCAAGAGCGGGATCAACACGTGACAACTCAGACTCGTGATGATCGAAAGCAAGTTTTACTCTGGGGTCAAAGGGAAGGTTGGTTGTGATATCATCAGCTGTCAGATCCACTTTCCCATCCTGAACATCTTTGGGATGTACGAACTTGATGTCGTCAATTAGATCCAACTCTTTCAACAGCATGGCGCATACCAAACCGTCAAAGTCACTTCTTGTTACCAATCTTCTGCTCATAATCTGTCACCTCATTTTACAACTTTTATATACTATACATTGACCTCGGCCCTGCTTCCGAGGATATTTTATTTAGTACTATTTTCTTATATATTATCCCACAAAGTCGACTTATATACCAGCAAAAAAGCTGAATTATATATGGCAAAACAAGCGTAATGATAATTGACAGGAAATAAGAGCTGGTATAGAATACTTTAAGAAGCAAAGGCGCTTTGGACCTTGTCCAAAGTGTCTTTTTTTGTGCCGGGGTTAACTAAGGCTGAAGAGACAGGAAAGGATGACAGCATGGGCAGTCTTCACGAGGAATGTGGTGTATTCGGAATATGGAGTTCAGACAGAATAAATGCCGCTCAGGTTATTTATTACGGACTTATTGCTTTGCAGCACAGGGGACAGGAATCGGCCGGTATCGTTGTGTGTGATACCTGTGGTCCTATCGGTAATATCAGTTCGCATAAGGGTATGGGACTGGTTAGTGAAGTGTTCCATGGAGAAGAACTTGAGAAGCTCAGGGGTAATATCGGAATAGGCCATGTGCGTTATTCAACAGCAGGGGGGAGTATTGAAGAGAATGCTCAACCCATTTTTTTAAATTACGCAAAAGGTACCCTTGCCCTTGCCCATAACGGCAATATAACCAACGCGGAAGAAATCAGAAAAGAACTTCAGGATGAGGGGGCTGTATTCAACGGAACAGCCGATTCCGAAGTAATCGCATATAAAATAGCCAGAGAAAGAATGAGCGTCGCTTCTATCGAGGAGGCAGCAGCCAAAGTTGCAACAGGACTTAAGGGAGGATATGCCCTTCTTTTGTTAAGTCCCCAGAAACTGGTGGGCGTAAGAGACCCTCTTGGACTTAAGCCTCTCTGCATAGGTGAGATCGAAAGAGGCTATATACTTGCATCCGAAAGTACTGCCCTGCTTGCGGTAGGAGCGAAACTTGTAAGAGATGTTAAGCCCGGTGAGATAGTGACAATAACAAAAGACGGCATAAAGTCGGAGATGGTTCTGAAATCCGATAAAAAGGCTCACTGTATATTCGAATATATATATTTTGCCAGACTGGATTCCAAGATTGACGGTATCAGTGTCTACGATGCCAGAATAAGAGGCGGAATGGCACTGGCGGACAGATATCCCGTTGATGCGGACGTTGTAACGGGAGTTCCCGAATCGGGACTGACCTCTGCGGTTGGTTATTCGGAGAGATCGGGTATACCTTTTAAGCTGGCATTTGCCAAGAACAGCTATGTGGGAAGAACATTCATCAAGCCCACCCAAGGTGAGAGAATGTCTGCCGTTCATATGAAGCTCAGAGTAATAGAGAGTGTTGTAAAAGACAAGAGAGTTGTACTTATAGATGATTCCATAGTAAGAGGAACAACCATTAAGAATCTAATCAGGGAGATGAGAGAAGCAGGGGCTAAAGAGGTTCACGTCAGAATCAGCTCGCCACCCTTCCTCTATCCGTGTTATTATGGAACGGATGTACCGGACAACTCTCTGCTCATAGCAAATGAGCATTCAACAGAGGAGATAAGACAGCAGATAGGTGCGGATTCACTGGGCTATATGTGCCTTGAAGATCTGCCCAAGATGACAGGTGACCTGCCTTTGTGCAAAGCCTGCTTCGACAATTGTTATCCGGTGTAGACAGGAGATTAAGCATGAACGAGAAGAAGAAAAAGAGGATAGTGCTTGAGGACGGAACGGAATATGTGGGTTATTCCTTCGGTGCCGATGGGGAAAAGATAGTTGAGCTTGTGTTCAACACTACCATGGCGGGATATCAGGAGATTATATCAGATCCTTCATATACAGACCAGGCTGTAGTAATGACATACCCTCTTATAGGCAATTACGGAATGAACGATGATGACTATGAGACAGACACTCCGTCAATATCGGCCCTTGTAGTGGGTGAGTACTGCGATGAACCTTCCAATTTCAGATGCAGTGAGACCCTGGGTCAGGTTATGGAGCGCTACGGTATCATAGGCGTGGAAGGCATAGATACAAGAAAGCTTACCAGACGTATCAGAGACTACGGAAGTTGTAAGGCTTACATTGCAGATGCCGATAAAGAGGCGGCTTCTTTATCTGAAAAACTGAAGGATTTTAAGGCTCCTACAGACGCCGTTGCCAGAGTAAGCACCAAAGAAATCTACGAAGTAAAGTCTACAGACACAGAGAATAAGAAGACAAAACATGTGGTAGCCGTAGACTGCGGCATGAAGAAGAATATCGTAAGGGAACTTGCGGCTCACGGATGTGATGTGACGGTGGTGCCGTGGAATACTACTGCGGAAAAAATATTGTCCCTTAAGCCGGATGGCATCTTTATATCCAACGGCCCCGGAGATCCCACCGACTGCAAAGAGACAATCGAAGCCATCAAAGCGCTTATAGGCAAGTGCCCTATATTCGGAATATGTCTGGGACACCAGATCATATCCCTTGCCTACGGTGCCAAGACATATAAGCTTAAGTTCGGTCATCGTGGAGGCAATCATCCCGTTAAGAGTCTTAAGACGGGCAAGATTGAATTCACATCCCAGAACCATTCATATGCCGTTGTGGACGACAGCCTTAAGGATACGGGACTTGAGGTAACTCATGTGAACCTTTTGGACAATACCATCGAAGGTGTGGAATGTAAGAAAGACAAAGTCTTCTCGGTACAGTATCATCCGGAGAGCGCACCCGGCCCTCAGGACAGCGAATATCTTTTTGACATATTTATGGCAAATATGAGCGGGGAGGTGAAGCAGGATGCCTAAGAGAACGGACTTAAAAAAAATACTTGTTATCGGATCGGGACCTATAGTTATAGGTCAGGCCGCAGAATTTGATTATGCGGGTACACAGGCATGTCTTGCTCTCAAGGAGGAAGGCTATGAAGTGCTTCTCTGCAATTCCAATCCCGCTACCATCATGACGGATGAGGTTATCGCCGACAAGGTCTTCATGGAACCCCTTAACCTTGAATTCATGGCCAAGATAATCAGAATGGAGAGACCTGATGCGATTCTCCCCGGAATCGGAGGACAGACAGGCCTCAATCTTGCAATGCAGCTTGAAAAGAAAGGTGTATTAAAGGAGTGTGGAGTAGAACTTCTCGGCACATGTGTAGATAGTATAGAGAGAGCCGAAGACAGAGAACTCTTCAAGGAACTTTGTCTCAGTATCGGTGAGCCTGTGCTTCCTTCAATGATTGCGGAGAGCATGGAAGAAGGTCTGGAAGCCGCCAAAGAGATAGGCTATCCCCTTGTTTTAAGACCTGCCTTCACCCTTGGAGGTACCGGAGGCGGATTCGTAGAGAACGAGGAAGAATTCAGGGAGATCATGAAGAATGCTCTTGCTCTTTCCCCTGTTCATCAGGTGCTTGTAGAGAAGAGTGTAAAAGGCTACAGAGAGATCGAATACGAAGTAATGAGAGATGCCAATGACACCGCTCTTGCCGTATGTAACATGGAGAACATCGATCCCGTGGGAATACATACCGGTGACTCAATAGTGGTGTGCCCCTCTCAGACCCTTACCAATAAAGAATATCAGATGCTGCGTTCCAGCGCCCTTAAGATTATAAGAGAACTTAAGATAGAGGGTGGCTGTAACGTTCAGTTTGCGTTGGATACAAAATCTTTCAATTACTATCTTATTGAGGTCAATCCCCGAGTATCCAGATCATCGGCGCTTGCATCCAAAGCCAGCGGTTACCCTATAGCCAGAGTATCCGCCAAGATAGCCGTGGGTATGCATCTGGATGAGATAGAACTTGCCAACACTCTTGCATCCTTCGAACCCGCATTGGATTACGTGGTTACCAAGATGCCCAGATTCCCCTTCGACAAATTCGACGATGCCAACAATTCACTGGGTACACAGATGAAGGCAACCGGCGAAGTCATGAGTGTGGGAAGAACTCTGGAGGAAAGTCTTCTTAAGGCTATAAGAAGTCTTGAGACGGGAACATTCCATCTTCATAATGCCAAGTTCGATGATGCCGACAGCGATGACATGATGAAATATATCGCTATCGGAACCGATGACAGAATATATGCAATGGCTGAACTCTTAAGAAGAGGCTTCACTGTCAAGGAACTGGCAGCTGCCACAGGCATGGATCCTTTCTTCATAAGCAAGTTCAGGAATATTGTAGACATGGAAAAGGTGATCGCCGGAACGGTAAAAGACCCAAAGGTCCTTCTTAAAGCTAAACAGATGGGCTTTTCCGACAGGGAGATAGCCATCCTTTGGGGAATGAGCGCAAGGGAAGTCTTCGATTACAGGACGGAATGTGGCATCAAGCCCGTATATAAGATGATCGATACCTGTGCTTCGGAGTTCAAGTCATACGTTCCCTACTTCTATTCAACTTACGAGGAAGAGAACGAGTCTGTCATATCCGACAGGAAAAAGGTGATAGTACTGGGCTCCGGACCTATCAGAATAGGTCAGGGTATAGAGTTCGACTATTCAACCGTGCATGCCGTTAAGACCATCAAGGAGATGGGATATGAGGCTATAATCATCAACAACAACCCGGAGACCGTATCAACCGACTACACCACTTCGGACAAGCTTTATTTCGAGCCTCTCTGCGTGGAAGATGTGGTTAACATAATCAAGATGGAGAATGAGCCTCTTAAGGAATACGGGGTCAACATCATAGGAACAGACTGCGATGCCATAGAGAGAGCAGAGAACAGGGATGCTTTCGAGAAGGTACTTGAGGAACTTGATATACCTCAGCCTAAGGGCAGAGCGGTAACCAATATTGAGGACGGTGTAACTGCGGCAGCCGAGATAGGATATCCCGTACTGGTACGTCCCAGCTTCGTGCTTGGGGGACGTGCCATGCAGATCGTATCCAAGGAAAAAGATATGCGACATTACCTTAAGACAGCCGTTGAGGTTGATGCCGACAAGCCGGTTCTCGTAGACAAATATATCAGAGGACGTGAAGTAGAGGTGGATGCCGTATGCGACGGCGTGGATGTATTTGTACCGGGTATTATGGAACTTGTTGAGAGGACAGGTGTCCATTCCGGTGACTCCATAAGTGTCTACCCGCCTTTCAGTCTGTCTGACAAGGCCAAGGGAACCGTACTTACTTATGCCAAGAAACTGGGTCTGGGCATAGGCATAGTGGGTCTTTACAATATACAGTTCATCGTTGATTCAGAAGATAATGTATACATCATAGAGGTCAATCCCAGATCCTCAAGGACGGTACCTTTCTTATCAAAGGCTACGGGCTACCCTCTTGCGGATATAGCAACCAAATGTATCCTGGGCAGCAGCCTTAAGGAGCAGGGAATATTCTGCCTCTATCCCGAGGAGAGAAACAGGATATGTGTAAAAGTGCCTGCATTCTCATTCTCAAAACTTAAGGGCATGGATGCTTATCTGTCACCCGAAATGAAATCAACCGGTGAGGCAATAGGCTACGATGAGAAACTGCCTCGTGCAATGTACAAGGCTCTTACCGCATCGGGAATCAAGCTTAAGAATTACGGAACGGTCATTGTATCTCTGGCGGATGAAGACAAGGTGGAAGCTATGCCTCTCATCAAGAGATTCTATGATATGGGCTTCAATATCGAGGCCACATCTCTTACGGGAGAGTATCTCCACAATTACGGAATCAAGGCAAGGATCAGAAAGAAATTAAGCGAAGGTTCCGATGAGATACTGGAAGCTATAAGAAGCGGAAGCGTGGCTTATGTGATTAACACCAGAGCAATTCTTTCAGGAGTACATTATGAGGACGGAACGGCCATAAGAAGATGTGCAACGGAGAACAATGTTACCATGTTCACATCCCTTGATACGGTAAAGGTTCTGCTTGATGTTCTGGAGGAACTGACCATCAAAGTATCATCATTTTTTTAAATAATAAAATTTTTTGAAAAAAAGTGTTGACAAGAAAAAACAAGAGCATTAAACTATGGGACATAGAGCAAGGGCGCTTTGGAGATATCCGAAGTGCCCTAATCTATTTTCCGGAAATCTTTATATATATTTTTTTTAACAGACAAAGGCGTCTTGGGTAACAGTACCCGAGGCGCCTTTTTTAGAGAGGAGAAATAATATGGCAGGAAATGTACCGGAGTTGTACGGAAGCATGGTTTTCAATGACAAGATCATGAGAGACAAGCTTCCCAAGGATATTTACAAGGCACTTAAGAAGACAATTGAGAAAGGAACTCATCTTGAACTTGACGTTGCCAATGCCGTAGCACTGGCAATGAAGGAGTGGGCAGTTGAAAACGGTGCGACACATTTTACACACTGGTTCCAGCCGCTTACAGGATATACAGCTGAGAAGCATGACAGTTTTATCTCTCCCACAGATGACGGAGAAGTGATCATGGAGTTCTCAGGCAAGGAACTTGTTAAGGGTGAACCCGATGCTTCATCATTCCCCTCAGGCGGAATCAGAGCTACATTCGAAGCAAGAGGTTATACAGCATGGGATCCTTCATCACCGGCTTTCATTAAAGAAGGCACATTATATATACCTACAGCATTCTGTTCATACACAGGTGAAGCACTTGATAAAAAGACACCGCTTTTAAGATCAATGGATGCCCTCAGCAGAGAAGCGGTCAAGATGCTTTCACTTCTTGGAAAGGATGTAGACAGGGTTACGACAACAGTAGGACCCGAGCAGGAATACTTCCTTATCGACAAGGAAGATTACAAGAAGAGACGTGACCTGATATTTACAGGCAGAACTCTTTTGGGAGCACAGCCTCCTAAGGGTCAGGAGATGGACGATCATTACTTCGGAACACTCAGACCCAGGGTTGCGGCTTATATGCATGATCTTGACACAGAATTATGGAAATACGGAATTCCCGCCAAGACAAAGCACAACGAAGTTGCTCCCGCACAGCACGAGCTGGCACCCATCTTCGATACAACCAACGTTGCTGTCGATCACAACCAGCTTACAATGGAGATTATGAAAAAGGTTGCCGAGAAGCACGGATTTGTATGTCTGCTTCATGAGAAGCCTTTCGCAGGAATCAACGGATCAGGTAAGCACAACAACTGGTCAATGTCTACCAACACAGGCGTTAACCTCTTGGATCCCGGTAAGACACCTGCTGAGAATACACAGTTCCTGATCTTCCTGGTAGCAGTTATCAAGGCAGTGGATGAATATGCAGATCTTATGAGACTGTCAGTTGCATCTGCCGGCAATGATCACAGACTCGGAGCTAACGAAGCACCTCCGGCAATCATTTCGATTTTCCTCGGAGATGAGCTTACAGCAGTTATCGATTCAATTGAAAATGACAGATTCTTTGTAAAGGCCGACAAGGTAGAGATGGAGACAGGAGCAGCTGTTATCCCTCACTTTACAAGAGACAATACAGATCGTAACAGAACATCACCTTTTGCTTTTACAGGTAATAAGTTCGAGTTCAGATCTCTTGGATCTTCAGCATCGGTTGCTACACCGAATATCATTCTTAATACAGCAGTTGCACATTCACTTTCAGAGTTCTATGAAGCACTGAAGGATGTGGCAGCAGACAAACTTGATGATGCCATCCATGAACTTATCAAGAAGACAATCATCAAGCATAAGAGAGTAATATTCAACGGCAACGGATACACGGATGAATGGGTTCAGGAAGCTGAGAGAAGAGGACTTTACAATCTTAAGTCTACTCCCGAAGTTCTTCCTCATCTCTTGGATGAAAAGAATATCAAGCTCTTCGAAGAGCAGGGAATATACACAGAGGTAGAACTCAGATCAAGATATGAGATTCTTATTGAGAATTATACAAAGATTCTTAATATCGAGGCATCTACACTGAAAGAAATGCTTTATCATGATTTCATGCCGGCTGCTTCAAAATATATGGACTCACTTACGAATTCGATCCTTCTTAAGAGGGAGGTATCAGAGAGCATTACAACAGCAGCTGAAGAGAAGATGTTATCCAAGATTGCGGGTAAGTACAGTGAACTGTCAACAATGGCAGATCGTCTTGAGACAGATATCGAGGCTGCAAAGGCTATGGATGATGAACTTGCACAGGCTAAGTTCTATCATGATACGGTATTCAAGGATATGACGGATATAAGAGAACTTACAGATTATATGGAAGCATATATTCCGGAAGAAGATCTTCCTTATCCTACATACAGCAAGATCCTGTTTTATGTATAAACAGAATAATGAATGATTTTTAATGCAAAGGCGCGTTTCAGGGGAAACGTGCCTTTGTCGTTATAAATACCGGATTTCGATTCGGAAAATGAGGAGGATAAATTATGACTAGTGAAATTTTGGAAGCCATCAACGGCGAAGTCTACGGCGTCTGGTTCCTTATAGGAGCAGCACTTGTATTCTGGATGCAGGCCGGATTCGCAATGTGTGAATCAGGTTTTACAAGAGCCAAGAATGCAGGAAATATTATCATGAAGAACCTCATGGACTTCTGTATCGGTACAGTAATGTGGTTCATCATGGGAGCATCTCTGATGCTCGGCGAGAATATGCTGGGCGGTACAGTCGGCAAGTTCTCATTTGATGTTTTTACGAATTATCAGAGTTTTGATTATTCAGCTTTTGTTTTCAACCTTGTGTTCTGTGCAACAACAGCAACCATCGTATCAGGATCAATGGCTGAAAGAACAAAATTCTCTTCTTACTGTGTATATTCAGCAGTAATTTCAGCAATCATCTATCCCATTGAAGCTCACTGGACATGGGGCGGCGGATTCCTCGCAGACTGGGGATTCCACGATTACGCAGGTTCCAACTGTATTCATATGGTTGGTGGTATCTGTGCTCTGGTTGGTGCATGGATGCTCGGTCCCCGTATCGGTAAGTTCACAAAGGATAAAGATGGAAAAGTTATCAAAGTTAACGCATTTCCCGGTCATAACCTGGTAATTGCAGCACTTGGTGTGTTCATCCTCTGGCTCGGCTGGTATGGTTTCAACGGTGCGGCAGCTACAGACCTACCCACCCTCGGTTCTGTATTCCTGACAACAACCGTTGCACCCGCAGTCGCAACTGTAACTTGCATGGTGTTCACATGGATCAAATATGGCAAGCCTGATGTGTCAATGTGTCTGAATGCATCACTTGCCGGCCTGGTTGCAATTACGGCACCTTGTGATGTTACTGATTGTACAGGTGCTGCAATTATAGGTGTAGTGGCAGGATTGCTTGTAGTATTCGGCGTGTGGTTCACAGATAATGTGTTACACGTAGACGATCCCGTCGGTGCCGTTGCTGTTCATATGTTCAACGGTATCTGGGGTACATTGGCTGTTGGTCTCTTTGCAACAGAGACAGCTCCCGGCTTTGCACTTGCCGGAATCGAAGAAGGTCTCTTCTACGGCGGTGGATTCTTACAGCTTGGTAAACAGCTCGGTGGTATGTGCGTAACAATTCTCTGGACAGTAATCACGATCATCATTGCATTTACCGTAATTAAGAAGACTATCGGCCTCAGAGTAACGGAGGAGGAAGAAATCATCGGTATGGATGTATGTGAGCATGGTCTTACATCAGCATACTCAGGCTTCTCTATCATGGATGTTTCCAACACCATGACAATGGAAGTAAATGAAAATACTAACCTTGGTGTTGACAGTTATGAAGAAGCTTCTGAAGTAATGAAGAAAGCTGCAGTAAGCGTTCAGATGGCTCCAGACCTTGAGACAGGAATTCATAAAGTTGTTGTTATCGCAAAACTCACCAGATACGATGCCCTCAAGAAAGCTCTTAATGATCTCGGTGTAACAGGTATGACGGTAACACAGGTTATGGGATGTGGTATCCAGAAGGGTGCCGGAGAGAAGTACAGAGGTGTTGAAGTCGACGCTACACTCTTACCTAAGGTTAAGGTTGAGGTTGTTGTAAGTGAGATTCCTGTAGAAAAGGTTATCGAGGCTGCCAAGAAGGCACTCTACACAGGACACATCGGCGACGGCAAGATCTTCGTATACAACGTTGATAAGGTTGTTAAGATCCGTACAGGTGAAGAAGATTTTGAAGCTCTTCAGGATGTTGAGTAATTATTACAGATTAATATATGTACACTTACGGGAGGCATTATTATGCCTTCCGTGAAGTCGTATATAGGATATAGGAGGATTGAATGTTATGTGTTCAATAATGGGATACAAAGGAAAGAGCATCCCAAAGGACAGTTTTGCAGAGCATTTCCAGAAGACAATATCAAGAGGTCCTGATATGACCAGGATAGAAGAATTCGGAGATGACGTAACACTGGGCTTTGAGAGACTTGCAATCATGGGTCTGACGGAGGAAGGCATGCAGCCCTTCAAGCTGTCCGGTAATGCTCTTGTATGTAACGGAGAGATATACGGTTTCAGACCGATTAAGAAAGAACTTGAAAAGGAATACAGATTCGTAAGTGATTCGGACTGCGAGATACTGCTTCCCATGTACGAAAAGTACGGAACTGATATGTTCGTAAAGTTGGATGCGGAATATGCCTGCATCATCTACGATTCGAAGAAGGATGAACTTGTTGCGGCAAGAGATCCCATCGGAATCCGTCCTCTTTTCTACGGATATACAGAAGAGGGAGACATCGTATTTGCCAGTGAGGCCAAGAACCTTGTGGGACTTGTAAGCAAGGTTACTCCTTTCCCTCCGGGTCATTTCTATGCGGATGGCAAATTCGTACGCTACAGAGACCTGACGGATGTTAAGGAATATGTAAAAGACGATGTGGATGACATATGCAAGGAGATTCACGACAGACTTGTAAAGGGAGTTGAAAAGAGACTGGATGCAGATGCACCTTTGGGATTCTTACTCAGCGGCGGTCTGGACAGTTCTCTGGTATGTGCAATATCAGCCAAGCTTCTGGATAAGCCCATAAGAACTTTTGCCATAGGAATGAGCACCGACGCCATTGACCTTAAATATGCAAAAGAGGTTGCGGACTATATCGGCAGTGACCATAAGGAAGTAATCATTACAAAAGAGGATGTTATTGAAGCGCTTCCCACGGTTATATCCATTCTCGGAACTTTCGACATAACAACAGTCAGAGCAAGTATAGGAATGTATCTTGTGTGCAAGGCCATACATGAGCAGACGGATATAAGAGTTCTTATGACGGGTGAGATATCAGACGAGCTCTTTGGATATAAGTACACGGATTTTGCTCCCGATGCTGCAAGCTTCCAGGAAGAGGCAGCTAAGAGAATTAGGGAACTCTACATGTACGATGTGCTGAGAGCCGACAGATGTATATCTGTTAACTCAATAGAGGCAAGAGTACCTTTCGGTGATCTTGATTTTGCGTCATTCGTTATGAGCATCGATCCCGAGAAGAAACTCAATACATACGGCAAGGGCAAATACCTTCTCAGACACGCTTTTGAAGGAGATTACCTGCCTTATGACATTCTTATGAGAGAAAAGGCTGCATTCTCGGATGCTGTGGGTCATTCAATGGTTGATTACCTCAAGATGTATGCAGAGGAAAAATATACGGATGAGGAATACGAATCACTGATTAAAAAATACGATCACGCTAAGCCTTTTACCAAGGAATCACTTCTATACAGAGAGATCTTCGAAGAGTATTATCCGGGTCAGGCAGAGATGATAGTTGATTTCTGGATGCCCAACAAGTCTTGGGAAGGATGTAACGTAAACGATCCGTCGGCAAGAGTTCTGTCCAACTACGGAGCCAGCGGAGAATAAACAGACACATAAAACGGACACAGATTATTATGACAGGTGAAATGGAGACAGTATGAACAAATATATTTTTGTTACAGGTGGTGTTGTATCGGGATTGGGAAAAGGCATTACAGCCGCTTCCCTGGGAAGACTTCTGAAAGCAAGAGGATATCGTATAACAATGAAGAAGTTCGACCCATATATCAATATGGATCCGGGAACCATGAATCCCATCCAGCACGGTGAAGTATATGTAACCGATGACGGAACGGAGACGGACCTGGATCTGGGACACTATGAGAGATTTATCAATGAGAGCTTGGACAGGAATTCCAATGTAACAACAGGAAAGATATACTGGTCGGTTCTTAACAAAGAAAGACATGGAGATTATGGCGGAGGCACCGTTCAGGTAATTCCCCATATCACCAACGAGATAAAGAGCAGAATGTATAAAGAGTCTTCAGGAGATGAAGACATCATATCTATTATCGAGATCGGCGGAACGGTGGGAGATATTGAGAGTCAGCCTTTTTTGGAAGCCATCAGACAGTTTCAGATGGAAGTTGGCAGAGAGAATGCCATAATGATCCACGTTACCCTGATCCCCTATCTTAAGGCATCGGGAGAGATGAAGACCAAGCCCAGTCAGATGAGTGTAAAGAGTCTGCAGAGCATGGGAATATGGCCGGATATACTGGTATGCAGATCCGACTATCCTCTCGAGGAAGGTATCAAGGAAAAACTGGCCCTCTTCTGTAATGTGAAGAAGGAGCATGTACTTGAGAACCTTGATGCCAAATCATTGTATGAAGTACCACTCTTAATGGAAAATGAAAAACTTGCTCAGGCTGTATGTGAGCGACTGAACATACCCTGTCCCGAACCCGACCTTGATGGCTGGAAGCAGATGGTATATGACTGTCTTCATCCGGAGCATACTGTACAGGTGGGTATAGTAGGCAAGTATGTGGCACTTCATGATGCCTACCTTAGTGTTGCGGAATCTCTCAGACATGCAGGCATCGCATATAAGACGGAAGTGGATATCAGATGGATTGATGCCGAAGAACTGACTCCGGACAATGTGGATGAATACCTGCACGATCTTGAAGGAATCATTGTTCCCGGCGGCTTCGGTCCCAGAGGAACGGAAGGCAAGATACTTGCCATTGAGTACGCAAGAAAAAGCGGCATTCCTTATCTCGGCCTTTGCCTTGGAATGCAGATGGCAATCGTGGAATTTGCAAGAAATGTCTGCGGCCTTAAGGATGCGGCCAGCATAGAACTTGATCCCGATACTCCGGATCCCGTAATCCATATATTACCTGACAAGGAAGGTATCGAGGATATAGGCGGAACCTTAAGACTGGGAGCTTATCCCTGTACTCTGGTGGAAGGAACAAAAGCTTACGAACTCTATGGTAAGAAGGAGATAAGCGAAAGACATCGTCACAGATACGAAGTCAACAATGATTACAGACAGATACTTACGGAGAAGGGAATGGTCCTCTCAGGACTGTCTCCGGACGGACATATAGTGGAAATGATCGAGTTAAAAGATCATCCTTATTTTGTGGCAACACAGGCTCATCCCGAATTCAAATCAAGACCGGATGAACCCCACCCCCTCTTCAAGGGACTTGTTAAGGCAGCTCTTGAAAGAAAGGAGAATCAGCAATGAATGGACAAACAGATAATCTGAGCGATAACAAAAAGACCTTATATGAAGCCGACTTTGAGCATGACAACTGTGGTATCGGTGCAATAGTGAATATTAAGGGCAAGGCATCACATGATGTGGTTGCCGATGCACTTTCCATAGTTGAGAACCTGGAACACAGAGCAGGTAAAGATGCGGAAGGTATGACGGGAGACGGTGTAGGAATCCTCACTCAGATTCCTCACAAATTCCTTAAGGCTGAATGTAAGGCCCTTGGTATAAGCCTCGGTGACAGACGTTCATATGCGGTAGGTATGTTCTTTTTCCCGCAGAACGAACTTAAAAGAGCCCAGGCAATGAAGATGTTCGAAGTCATAGTAAACAAGGAAGGCCTGGAGTTCTTAGGCTGGAGAAAAGTACCCGTAGTGGAAAAGGTACTGGGCCACAAGGCACTGGCAAGTCTTCCTTTCATATATCAGGGTTTTGTAAAAAGACCTGTGGGCCTTAAGGCGGACATTGACTTCGACAGAAAGCTCTATATTGTAAGAAGAGTATTTGAACAGAGTAATGAGAGTACATATGTACCTTCTTTATCCTGCAGAACAATCGTATACAAGGGTATGTTCCTGGTAGGACAGTTAAGAACCTTCTTCACGGATCTTCAGGATGAAAAATACGAATCTGCGGTTGCTCTGGTTCATTCAAGATTCTCTACCAACACCAATCCAAGCTGGGTAAGAGCACATCCCAACAGACTTGTGGTTCATAACGGAGAGATCAATACAATAAAGGGTAACGTGGATAAGATGCTTGCAAGAGAAGAGACTCTTCATACAAGCTGCTTCACGGATGAGGAACTGGGAAAAGTTCTTCCCATCATATCTGCAGAAGGATCTGACTCGGCAATGCTTGACAATGCCCTTGAGTTCATGATCATGGGAGGCATGGATCCCGCCCTTGCGGCTATGGTGCTGATTCCCGAGCCTTGGGAGCACAATGACACCATATCTCAGGAGGAAAGAGATTTTTACCAGTATTACGCAACAATGATGGAGCCTTGGGACGGTCCCGCATCCATCCTTTTCTCGGACGGTGATGTCATGGGAGCAATCCTGGACAGAAACGGCCTCCGTCCTTCAAGATATTACCTTATGGATGATGACAGACTGATCCTGTCTTCGGAAGTCGGTGTCCTTGAATTGGATGAGAAGCACATTCTGAAAAAAGAAAGACTTCATCCCGGTAAGATGCTCTTGGTAGATACAGTAAAAGGTAAAGTATTCCTGGATAAGGAGATAAAGGATATCTATGCAAGCAGAGAGCCTTACGGCGAATGGCTTGATTCCAACCTTTACAGACTGCAGGATATCAAGGTGCCCAATGAGAAGATTCCTTCATACAGCAAGGAAGAACTGACAAAACTTCAGAAAGCCTTTGGTTACACATATGAGGATTACAGAGACCAGATTGAGAAGATGGCCCTTAACGGTGCGGAGCCTATAGGAGCCATGGGTGTTGATACTCCCATCGCTGTAATGTCGGGAGAATATCAGCCTCTCTTCTATTATTTCAAGCAGCTTTTTGCTCAGGTAACCAATCCGCCCATTGACGCGGAGAGGGAGAAGATCGTTACCGCAACAACCGTATATCTTGGAAAGAACGGTGATCTTCTTACGGAAAAAGAAGACAACTGTCATGTCCTTAAGATTAAGAATCCCATCCTTTCTGATCTGGATCTTCTTAAGATATCTCATCTTAAGAGAGAAGGCCTTAAGGTTGAGAAAGTATCCACACTTTATTACAAGAGCACTCCTCTTGAAAGAGCACTGGAGCATCTCTTTGTAGAAGTGGACAGAGCATATAAGAACGGAGCCAACATACTTATTCTTTCAGACAGGGGTGTGGATGAGAACCACGTTGCCATTCCTTCACTGCTTTGTGTGGCAGCAGTTCACAACCACCTTGTAAGGACCAAGAAATGTATGGCTATGTCAATAATCCTTGAGAGTGCGGAGCCCAGAGGTGTTCATCATTTTGCAACACTGCTTGGTTACGGTGCATGCGCAATCAATCCTTATCTTGCTCATGCTTCAATTGCCGAACTCATCAATACGGGACTTTTAGACAAGGACTATTATGTAGCGGTAGATGACTATGACAATGCAGTTATCCACGGCATAGTTAAGATCGCATCAAAGATGGGAATATCTACAATACAGTCATACCAGGGCAGCAGGATATTCGAAGCAATAGGAATTGACACAAGTGTCATTGATAAATATTTTACAGGTACCGTATCAAGGATCGGAGGCATAACCCTCGATGATATCGCTGCCGGCACGGACAGGCAGCATTCAAAGGCTTTCGATCCTCTGGGACTTACCAACGACCTTACTATTGACTCAATGGGTCGACACAAGATGAGATCCGGCGGCGAGAGACACAGATACAATCCCCAGACCATTCATATGCTCCAGACAGCGACAAGAGAAGGAGATTATGAAAAGTTCAAGACCTATACCTCTATGGTAGACAAGGAGGATACAGGTTATATCAGAAGTCTTATGGACTTCAATTATCCTTCAAAGGGAATTGACATAAGCAAAGTCGAAAGTGTGGAGAGCATCGTTAAGAGATTCAAGACCGGTGCCATGTCATACGGTTCAATATCCGAAGAAGCTCATGAAGCACTTGCCATAGCTATGAATCATCTTCACGGAAAATCAAACAGCGGTGAAGGTGGTGAAAGTGACGAGAGACTTGAGAGTGCCGGAACCGACCACGACAGAAGTTCTGCCATCAAGCAGGTGGCCAGCGGACGTTTCGGTGTAACCAGCAGATATCTTGTAAGTGCAAGAGAGATACAGATTAAGATGGCCCAGGGAGCAAAGCCCGGCGAAGGCGGACACCTTCCCGGCAAGAAGGTTTACCCTTGGATTGCCAAGACCAGACATTCCACACCGGGTGTAAGTCTTATATCTCCTCCGCCTCATCATGACATATATTCGATCGAGGACCTTGCACAGCTTATATACGATCTGAAGAATGCCAATAAGGATGCGAGAATCTCAGTTAAGCTGGTATCCGAGGCAGGTGTGGGAACAATTGCCGCAGGTGTTGCAAAGGCAGGAGCGGGAGTAATCCTTATATCGGGTTATGACGGCGGTACCGGAGCAGCTCCCATAAGTTCTATTCACAATGCGGGACTTCCTTGGGAACTTGGTCTTGTGGAGACACATCAGACTCTGCTTCAGAACGGACTGCGTAATAAGGTGGTTATTGAGACAGACGGTAAGCTTATGAGCGGTCGTGACGTAGCCATGGCTGCAATCATGGGCGCCGAGGAATTTGGTTTTGCAACAGCTCCCCTCGTAACTCTCGGATGTGTAATGATGAGAGTATGTAATCTGGATACATGTCCTATGGGCGTGGCTACCCAGAATCCGGAGCTTAGAAAGAAGTTCATCGGCAAGCCCGAATATGTTGAGAACTTTATGAAGTTCATAGCCGAAGAGCTTCGTGAATATATGGCTAAACTGGGAGTAAAGACTGTTGATGAACTTGTGGGTCGTACAGATCTTCTCAAGAAGAGAGAGGGTCTAAAGGGTGTGCAGGAGAAGGTTGATCTCAGCAGAATATTGTCAACACCCGTCAGCAAGAACTGTACTTTCGATTCAAAGTGTGTATTTGATTTTGAACTTGAGAAGAAAAAAGACCAGAAGCTTTTAGATGAGAAACTCATGCCGGCTATTGTAAAAGGCAAGAAGATCACCGCCGATGTAGCGGTAGGCAATCTGGACAGAGCCTTCGGTACTCTGATAGGTGCGGAGATAACCCGTAACCATCACGAAGGACTTCCCGCTGATACGGTTGTACTTAACTGTAAGGGCGCGGGCGGACAGAGTTTCGGCGCATTTATACCTTCCGGACTTACACTTGATCTTACAGGTGACAGCAACGATTATTTCGGCAAGGGTCTGTCAGGCGGCAAGCTCATAGTGAAATCTCCCGAAGATGCGGCATACGACGCCGAGAACAATATCATCATCGGTAATGTTGCTCTCTACGGAGCCACATCCGGTGAGGCTTATATTGCGGGAATGGCAGGAGAGAGATTCTGTGTAAGAAACTCAGGGGCCAAGGCCGTTGTAGAAGGCGTAGGAGAGCACGGCTGTGAATATATGACCGGTGGTGTGGCCGTAATTTTAGGTCCCACAGGCAAGAACTTTGCAGCAGGCATGAGCGGTGGAATAGCTTACGTATTTGATGAGAAGAACAATCTTTTCAGAAATCTGAATAAGCAGATGGTCCTTATGGAGAAGATTGAGCATAAGACCGACAAGTCGGAACTGCGTACTCTTTTGGAGAACCATGTAAAGTATACGGGCTCTGTAAAGGCGGCAACTATTCTTAAAGACTTTGACGCATACCTTCCAAAATTCAAGAAGATAATTCCTGCGGATTATAAGAGACTTATCAAACTCACCGAGGATTATATCGAGCAGGGTATGAGCATCAGCGAAGCTCAGATTGAGAGCTTTTACGCAAGTCTTGAGAAGGAAGCTTAGGAAGGAGGATTGACATGGGAAAAGCAACCGGCTTTATGGAATATGACAGAAAAGAAACTTACTGTGATGAGCCTGAAGTAAGAATAGAAAATTTTAATGAATTTCATTACGGACTTCCTCTGGAGGAACAGTCCGTTCAGGGAGCAAGATGTATGTCCTGCGGAGTTCCCTTTTGCCAGGCGGGAGTGATGATTGCCGGAATGGCCTCAGGCTGTCCTCTTCACAATCTTATTCCCGAGACCAACGATCTTGTATACAAGAAAAACTGGGAGCAGGCATATTACAGACTCTGTAAGACACACAGCTTTCCGGAATTTACATCCAGAGTATGTCCGGCACTCTGCGAGGCGGCATGTACATGCGGTCTGAATACGGCAGCAGTTGCCACCAAGGACAATGAGAGAGCCATAATAGACTATGCATATGAACATGGTCTTGTAAAAGAGGAAGAGCCTAAGGTAAGAACAGGCAAGACAATAGCAATCGTGGGAAGCGGACCTTCGGGTCTCGCGGCAGCCCAACTCCTTAACAGGAGAGGACACAAGGTAACCGTATATGAGAGAAGCGACCGTCCCGGCGGACTTCTGCGTTACGGCATCCCCAACATGAAACTTGATAAGAGATCCATAGACAGAAGAGTGGAGCTTATGAAGGATGCCGGGGTTGAATTCAAGTGTTCCGTTAATGTGGGCAAGGATATAAAAGCCGAAGAACTTGTGAAGAACTACGACAGAGTGATTCTTTGCTGTGGCGCGTCCAATCCCAGAGATATTAACGCACCGGGCAGAGATGCCAAGGGTATATATTTTGCGGTGGATTTCCTCAAGGAAGTAAGCAAAAAGCTTATGGACAATGATTATGATTCCAAGGAGATCATAGGGGCAAAAGATTATTCCTTCGGATCTCTTGAAGGCAAGAAGGTCATAGTCATCGGAGGCGGTGACACCGGCAATGACTGCGTGGGAACCAGTATAAGACTTAAAGCGGCAGACGTTAAACAGATAGAGATGATGCCACCGGCACCCCCATGCAGAGCAGAGAGCAATCCATGGCCCGAATGGCCCAAGGTGCTTAAGACCGATTACGGCCAGGAAGAAGCTATCTATAAATTCGGTTCGGATCCGAGAATCTACAAGACTACCGTAACGGAATTCCTCAAGGATTCCAAAGGCAATCTTAAAGGTGTCAAGACCGTTGAACTGGAAAGAAAGCTTGATAAAGAAACAGGCAGAGTGACAATGTCTCCCGTAAAGGGAACGGAGAAGGAACTGAAAGCGGATATTGTTCTTATTGCCGCAGGTTTCCTTGGAAGTGAAGAATATGTTACCAAGCAGTTCAAGGTAGACGTGGACGGACGTAGCAATGTCAAGACCGAAGCAGGTATGTATGAGACCGGCAGGGACAAGGTCTTCACAGCAGGCGATATGCACAGAGGCCAGTCGCTTGTAGTCTGGGCCATACATGAGGGAAGAGAAGCGGCAAGAGCCGTGGACGAATCTCTTATGGGCTACAGCAACCTGTAAATCAATCGAGGCTTTAGTCTTAATAAGATCCAAAATAAAAGATCCTGTATCATGGCGATACAGGATCTTTCTTATATCATAGATTTTTATGAATTTATACGTTGATCTCAGCCTTGATTCCCAGGATATCTTTGTTGGCATCAAGTATGGGATTGATGTAATTCTCAAGGAAGTTATCAACCTGCTCTGCAGATCTTCCCACGTAATTTGAAGGAACCATGTAGCTGTTAAGCTCATCCAGTGTAAGGTTGAATGCATCACAGTCTGCGATGAGTTCAAGAAGATTATTTTCAAGACCTTTCTTTTTAACGGTCTCACCGGCCTGCATGCTGAGCTTTCTTATCTCCTCATGAAGTTCCTGACGATTGCCGCCTTCCTTAACGGCATCCATCATGATATTTTCCGTTGCCATGAAAGGAAGCTCGCTTCTCAGGCGCTTCTCGATAACTTTTTCATTGACTACAAGTCCGTCCGTTACGTTGAGACAGAGGTCGAGAACACCGTCTATTGCCATGAAGCCTTCCGCAATGGAGATTCTCTTGTTGGCCGAATCGTCCAGAGTTCTCTCGAACCACTGAGTAGCGGATGTAATGGCGGGGTTAAGTGCATCCACGATCACATATCTTGAAAGAGAAGCGATTCTCTCAGATCTCATGGGGTTACGCTTATATGCCATTGCAGACGAGCCGATCTGATTCTTCTCGAAGGGTTCTTCAATCTCCTTAAGGTGCTGAAGAAGACGTATATCATTGGACATCTTGTGAGCTGAAGCGGCTATGCCCGCAAGCACGTTAACAACTCTGGTGTCCACTTTTCTGGAATAGGTCTGACCCGATACGGGATAACAGTCATCGAAGCCCATCTTTGAAGCAATCATGGGATCGATCTTATCCAGTTTTTCTTTGTCGTTATTAAAGAGCTCCTTGAAAGATGCCTGAGTTCCCGTGGTTCCCTTACATCCAAGAAGTTTTAAAGAGCCAAGGACATATTCCAGATCCTGGAAATCCATAAGGAATTCCTGCATCCAAAGGCTTGCTCTTTTTCCCACTGTTGTAGGCTGAGCAGGCTGGAAATGTGTAAAGGCAAGTGTAGGTAAAGCCTTGTAACTATCGGCGAACTTGGCAAGTTCAGCGATAACATTGATAAGCTTGCGTCGAACAAGAGTAAGAGCATCTCTCATTATGATGATATCAGTATTGTCACCTACATAGCAGCTTGTTGCACCAAGATGGATTATTCCGGCAGCCTTGGGACACTGCTTACCGTATGCATATACATGACTCATTACATCGTGACGAACCTGCTTCTCACGTTCTTTTGCCACATCGTAATTGATGTCTGTGATGTGAGATTTCATCTCGTCGATCATTTCCTGTGTTATAACAGGCTTGCCGTCCTGGGACAGGCCAAGTTCCATCTCTGTCTCCGCAAGTGCGATCCACAGTTTTCTCCAGGTGCTGAATTTCTTGTCCTGGCTGAAGATGAACTGCATCTCGGGAGAAGCATATCTCTCTGAAAAAGGACTGATGTATCTGTCTGTATTGCTCATGTAGGTTCTCCTTTATCGGTGTTTTTCTAAGAGTATCCTAAGATACCCTGTATATTATGCCATAAAGTCTCTCCATATACCAGCAAAAAAGCAGAAATAAGGCTTGTCATATGGCGGGGAATGAGATAAAATAAGTCCGAGGCAAAGGCGTCTTGATGGAATGGTAATATTCCGCCAAGACGTTTTTTTATTTTCATAAGGTAATTATAGCAATGCAAAGAGGCGTTTGTGACTGTTTGACAGGTCACATGCGCCTTTTTTTTATTCAGGAGGGAAGATGAAAACAAAAGACCAGATATTAAATATGATCGAAGAAGAAGACGTGGAATTTATCAGGCTTCAGTTCACGGACGTGTGGGGAAATCTCAAGAACATAGCCATCACTCCGGATCAGATAAAGAGGGCCATGGACAATGAATTCAGTATTGAAGGAGGAGCGCTGTTCGACGGACTGGTCAGTGTCGATACAGATCTCTATCTCGTACCGGATCCCGATACATTTGTAATCCTGCCCTGGAGACCCCAGCAGGGAAAAGTTGCAAAGATGATATGTGATCTGGCTTATGAGGACGGAAAGCTCTTTGAGATGAGTCCCAGAAGCGTACTTAAGAAAGTGGTAAAAGAAGCCGAAGCCAAGGGCTTCACTTTTGCAGTTAATACGGAATGTGAATTCTTCCTCTTCCATACGGATGAGAACGGTAATCCCACCACACTGACCCACGAGAATGCGGGTTATCTTGATGTGGGACCGGTGGACTTCGGAGAGAATGCAAGAAGAGATATGGTGCTCACACTGGAGGAGCTGGGATTCAAGGTTGAATCTTCTCACCATGAGAGAGCATCTGCTCAGCATGAGATAGATTTTATGCAGGGTGAGAGCGTTGATGCAGCCGATGCGGTTATTACATTCAGATTCGCTGTTCGTTCCATTGCCAAGAGATTCGGCCTCTGTGCGTCTTTCATGCCCAAGCCCAAGGCTGATGCGGCAGGAAGCGGAATGCACACCAAGTTTGCTATGTACAGGAACGGAGTCAATCTTTTTGACAGCGCTAAGAATGGGGAGATATCTGATACGGCAAAGTATTTCATAGGCGGAATCATGAGTCATGCTCCCGCACTTTGCGCTATCACCAATCCCATTGTCAATTCATATAAAAGAATTCTTTCGGGCTTCGAAGCACCAGGGAATATCGACTGGGCAGTCAATGGTAAGAATGCCCTTATAAAGCTTCAGAGATGCCTTGGTGAGAACAAGGTGGAACTCAGATTCCCCGACAGTTCCGCCAATCCTTATCTGGAGATAGCGGTATGTATTGCAGCGGGTCTTGACGGAATCGAAAAGAAGATATCTCCGGACAGCATTCCCAAGACAAGAAAACTTCCCGAGAGCCTTGAAAGTGCCATAAAGCACATGGAAAAGGATGAGCTGATGAAGGAAGCTCTGGGTGAGGAGCTTACAAAACTCTACATAGATGTCAAGAAGGCTGAATGGAAAGAATACATGATTCAGGTATCGGAGTGGGAGATTAACAGATATCTGGTATAGAAACGCAGGTAACTTCGCAAAATAAAAATCTTTTGACCGGGAGAATTATTTATGGGTAGTGTGCTTATTGCAATGCCTAAGAGTGAAGATGCGAAGCGGCTTAAAGACAGACTGACCGGCATGGGAATGTATCACGAGATCGAGGTGTGCCACACGGCAGCAGAGATCTTACGACTTGCGGGTGAAAGAGAATATGGTGTTGTCATATGCACAAAGACACTGAAGGATATGAGCATCATAGAACTTGAATACTGCATTCCTTCCGGATTCGGAATCATACTGTTAACCAAAGATATGACGGTAGATACGGACTCCGGAGCTGTTGTTAAACTGCCGATACCTTTCAAAATGAGTGAGCTTATATCCACGGTGGATATGATTACAGCCCCCTATGAAAGGAAGAAAAAGAAATCAACCAAGCCTCGCAAAAGGACTGAGGAAGAAGAGAAACTCATACTTGAAGCCAAGCATCTGCTTATGGAGAGAAACGGTATGACGGAACCGGAGGCTTTCAGATATATCCAGAAGAACAGCATGGATATGGGCAGAACTTTTGTAGAGAGTGCTCAGATGATATTGACGCTTAATTCGCAGTAAAAAATACAAGGACTTAGGTGACGAAGATGAAAATTAAATTTACGAAAATGCATGGATGCGGAAATGACTATATCTATGTGAACGGATTCGAATATTCTGTTCCCAAAGATAAAAAGCCGGATATGGTAAGAAAGCTCAGCGACAGACATTTCGGAATAGGTTCCGACGGAGTGATATTCATCAACCCCTCAGAGATTGCGGACTTCGAGATGGAGATGTTCAATGCCGACGGCAGCAGAGCCGAGATGTGCGGTAACGGAATAAGATGTGTAGCCAAATACGTATACGATAACAGAATGACGAACAGAGAGAATTTTGTTATCGAAAGTATGGGCAAGAAAAAATATATTACCCTTGATGCACCGGACGGAGAAGTAAAAGAGGTGAAAGTGGATATGGGAGAACCCATACTTGAGCCCGAACTTATTCCTGTTGTCTGTGATGAGAAGACAGACAGATTCGTCGCAAGAAAGGTGCAAGTGGATGACAGGACATTCGAAATGACATGTGTGTCAATGGGCAACCCTCATACGGTTATGTTCTGTGATCCGGATCTTGTATTAAGCTACGGACCACTGATTGAATTCCACAAGCTTTTCCCCAAGAGAGTCAACGCCGAATTCGTTAAGATCCTGGATAGAAAAAATGTGGAGATGAGAGTCTGGGAAAGAGGAACGGGCGAGACCCTCTGCTGCGGCACCGGATGTTGTGCAACGGCTGTGGCCTGTATCCTTAACGGACTCACAGAGGATGAAGTGACTGTTCATGTTCTCGGAGGAGAAGTAAAGATAAATTGGGACAGAGAGACTAATCATGTATTTATGACCGGACCGGCAACCACAGTATTTGACGGAGAGGTCGAGATCGGAGAATAAGAAAATGGCTAAGATTAATCAGGATTATTGCAGACTCAGAGGATCATATCTTTTTTCTGACATCGCAAGAAAAGTAAGAGAATACGAAAGTAAGGGACCGGCACTTCCCATAATCAGGCTGGGTATAGGAGATGTTACAAGACCCATCGCTCCCAGCATAATAAATGCACTTCACAGTGCCGTGGATGAGATGGGAAGCGCGGCAACATTTAAAGGCTATGCACCCGACCTGGGCTACGATTTTTTGAGAAAAGCCATTGTGGACAATGACTTCAAAGCAAGAGGCTGTGACATAGAAGAAGATGAGATATTTGTATCCGACGGAGCCAAGTCCGACAGCGGTAATATTCAGGAACTCTTCTCCACAGACAATGTGGTGGCGGTATGTGACCCTGTCTATCCCGTATATGTGGACTCCAATGTTATGGCGGGCCGTATTAAGAATTTTGATGAGGATTTGGACAGATGGAAGGATCTGGTCTATATGCCCTGTACAGCGGAGAACGGATTCGTAGCTGAGATTCCTAAGGAACATGTGGATATCATATATCTCTGCTATCCCAACAACCCTACGGGCACTGTAATCAAAAAAGATGATCTGCAGAAATGGGTGGATCATGCCAACAAGACAGGAGCCGTAATAATATACGATGCGGCTTATGAAGCTTATATCGCAGAGGACGACATACCCCATTCGATATATGAATGTGAAGGTGCAAAAACCTGCGCGATTGAGATTCATTCTTTTTCTAAAAATGCCGGATTCACAGGCTTAAGACTTGGATACACGGTAGTGCCGAAGGAACTGGAGAGAGAGGGTGTATCTCTTAATGCTCTCTGGAGAAGAAGACACGGTACAAAATATAACGGCGCTCCCTATATCGTACAGAAGGCGGGGGAAGCAGTGTATTCGGAGGCAGGAAAAAAGGAGCTCAGAGCCCAGATAGACTACTACATGAACAATGCCGAATATATCAGAAGCAATCTGGAAGAAGCGGGATATGAAGTATACGGAGGAAAAAATTCGCCATATGTATGGTTAAAGACTCCAAATCACTTGAGTAGTTGGGAATTTTTTGATAAACTTCTCTATGGGATTTCCGTTGTGGGAACTCCCGGTGTAGGTTTCGGTCCTCACGGTGAAGGATACTTCAGACTGACGGCGTTCGGAGACAGAGACAAGACTGTGGAAGCCGTGGACAGAATTAAGAGTATGACCTTTTAGCGGATCGAAGGTTTGCATTGAATAAACGTTTACTCAAATGAGTAGGAGGTATAAAGGTTATATGGTTAAGGCAGTCGTAGGTGCTAACTGGGGAGATGAAGGCAAGGGCAAGATCACTGATATGCTTGCTGAAAAAGCTGACATCATTGTCAGATTTCAGGGCGGAGCAAATGCAGGACATACTATTGTCAACAAATACGGAAAGTTTGCTTTGCACACACTTCCTTCAGGTGTGTTCTATCAGCACACAACAAGCGTTATAGGCAACGGTGTTGCACTCAATATTCCCATTCTTTTTAATGAGATCAAGTCAATCGAGGAGAAGGGTGTTCCTGCTCCCAAGATCATGATTTCCGACAGGGCACAGATCGTAATGCCTTATCATATTCTTTTTGATCAGTATGAGGAGGAGAGACTGGCAGGTAAGTCATTCGGCTCAACAAAGTCAGGTATCGCTCCTTTTTACTCAGATAAATATGCCAAGATCGGTTTCCAGGTAAATGAACTCTTTGATGAGGACAGACTTAAGGAGAAGATCAAGGGAGTAGTTGAGACCAAGAACGTGCTTCTTGAGCATCTCTATCACAAGCCTTTGCTTGATGCCGATGAACTCTTTAAGACTCTGATGGAGTACAAGGAAATGGTAAAGCCCTATGTGGGTGATGTGTCATTGTTCATCAACGATGCGCTTAAGGAAGGCAAGACTGTTCTTCTTGAGGGTCAGCTTGGTACCCTTAAAGATCCCGATCACGGTATCTATCCCATGGTTACATCATCATCAACACTTGCAGGATACGGTGCGGTAGGTGCAGGACTTCCTCCTTACGAGATCAAGCAGGTTGTTACAGTATGTAAAGCTTATTCATCTGCAGTAGGTGCGGGTGCTTTTGTATCAGAGATATTCGGTGACGAGGCCGATGAACTCAGAAGACGCGGCGGAGACGGCGGCGAGTACGGAGCAACAACGGGACGTCCCAGAAGAATGGGCTGGTTCGACTGTGTAGCTTCAAAGTACGGTTGCAGACTTCAGGGAACAACGGATGTTGCATTCACTGTACTTGATGTACTCGGATATCTTGATGAGATTCCGGTATGTGTAGGATATGAGATCGACGGTGAGGTTGTAACAGACTTCCCTGTTACTCATCTTCTTGAAAAGGCTAAGCCCGTTCTTAAGACTCTTCCCGGATGGAAGTGCGATATCAGAGGTATCAAGAACTACGATGAACTTCCTGAGAACTGCAGAAAATATGTTGAGTTCGTAGAGGACCAGATCGGATTCCCTATCACTATGGTAAGCAACGGACCAAGCAGAGATGATATCATCTACAGAAAGAGCAAATACAGCAAATAAGATGGGTAGTAATTAAATCACATCCCTTGAGTGATTATTTACTATAGGGCTTCGGAAATCATTTTCCGAGGCCCTTTATAAAATTGGGAGGGAAGTTATGGATAAGAGGACAAAATGGTCCTACTGCGTGGGAGCAGTGGGAAGAGATGCGGCCTATACTCTGGTCAACATGTTTTTAATGCTCTATGTGCAGTACACGATGAATCTGACTACGGCGCAGTTCGCCGCAATCTCGGCATGTATGGTTGTGTGTTTTATCTGGGATGCTGTCAACGACCTGCTTATGGGGATCATTATTGAGAATACGCACATGAAGATGGGAAAATTCCGACCCTGGATACTGCTGGGCTGTATTCTTAACGCCATAGTTATCATATGCCTTTTCTCAATCAGACCTTCGGGCTGGGCTTTTGTTGCCTTCTACGGAATAGGTTATCTATGTTGGGGTATGACCTTTACCATGAACGACATATCTTACTGGGGCATGCTTCCCAGTCTGTCCAGTGATTCGGCAATCAGAGATTCTCTTGTTACTACCATGAGTGTTTTCTGCAGCGTGGGACAGTTCGCCGTAGCGGGTATAGTACCCATGGTGATCGCGGGTAATGCGGTCAAAGCCTACAGGACGATAGCTTTTGTAGTTGCTTTAAGTTTTATTGCTTTCCAGCTTCTTACAACTTTCGGTGTCAAAGAAAGACCCAGACAGGACAACAAAGAGAAACTGTCCTTAAAGGGAATGTTCAATATATTCGTGAGAAACGACCAGCTTGTTGCAGCGGGAATCGCATGTCTGCTTTTCAACATAGGAAACGGTCTTCTCATTATATTCGGTGTCAATTTCTTCTACGTTGAATTCGGCTATTCCGACAGCGGTACGCTGGTATTCTTATTCACGGTAATGTACGGTGTGGGCATGCTCTTGGCTCAGCTGCTTTACCAGACTTTCACAAAAAAACTTGTCAGGGAACAGTTGTTAAAACTGGCCATCACTTGCATAGTGATCGGCTATGTTCTGCTTATGTCTTACGGATATATACTGCCCAAGAACACGGTGCTTCTCAATGCCATAGGACTGATGCTTTTCTTCTTCCAGGGCCTTATGAATCTTGCAATTATCGTGATGGTCAACAATACCATTGAATACGATGAAGTGAAGTTCCATGAGAGACACGACAGCGTCATATCCGCAGTTCGTTCTTTCTCGGTAAAGCTTGCAGGCGGAGTGAATCAGGGACTCTCGGCGCTGGTGCTCATAATCAGCGGTATATATGCGGTAAGTCAGAAGATATCGGGACTTGAGATAGAAGTTGATAAGGGAGCCATCAGCTCTGAAGCGGCAGTGACTGAGGCCAACAATCTGCTGGCGGGCATTGCTACATATCAGACTGTAATTCTCAGACTTGGTATGGTTATCATTCCCATAATCACAATGGGAACGGCAGTGCTTATACTTAAAAAGAAATACGTGATCGATGAGAAGGAATACGAGAGACTCTGTGGCATTCTTGAAAACGAAAGGTAATCCCTTATGGCAGCTAAAGTAGATCTTAACAGCAGCATAGGACAGATATATGACACTCCCATAGGTCATGACATATTGAAGAAGGTTCTCCTTCAGGCAGGAGTGTCCGAGAGACTGATCAAAAATCCCATTGTAAGAAATATTAAGTTTTTAACTTTTGCCAAGCTTATGGGAAAAAAGAACGGCAGAGGCCTTGCAGAAGGGATAATAGAACTTGTTAATACCGATAGGGAAGAGGTTATTGCATCCAAAGGAGCCATAAGTCGTAAATGGTGGAAGGAAGCGGTATTCTACCAGATATATCCCAGATCCTTCTGCGACAGCGATGGGGACGGTATCGGTGACCTTAAGGGAATATTCTCAAAGCTGGACTATCTTAAGGACCTTGGAGTGGACGTTCTCTGGCTGTCACCCATATATGATTCGCCCAACGATGACAACGGATATGATATCAGAGACTACAGGAAGATCATGAAGGAATTCGGCAGCATGGAAGATTTTGACAGGCTGCTTGAGGGGGTCCATGAAAGAGGAATGAAGCTTATCATGGATCTGGTGGTCAACCATACATCCGATGAACATGAGTGGTTTAAGGAAGCTTTAAAAGACAAGAACAGCCCCTATAGGGATTATTATTTCTTCAGAAAAGGGAAGGGAGAAGGTCTGCCCAATAACTGGACTTCCTTCTTCTCAGGTGATGTGTGGAATAAATACGAGGACAGTGACGGATCCGATATCTATGCCATGCATCTGTTTTCAAAGAAGCAGATGGACCTTAACTGGGACAATGAAATAGTAAGAGACGATGTTAGGGATATGATCAACTGGTGGTTCGATAAAGGAATCGACGGATTCAGAATGGACGTAATCAATATCATATCCAAAGCGGAAGGACTGCCGGACGGAGATCCTGTCATAGGCAGCATGATGGGGCTTACGGGAATCGAAAAATATTATTACGGTCCCAATCTTCATAAATATCTGAGAGAACTTCATGAGAAAGCCTTCGCGCCTCACAATGCTTTTTCCGTAGGTGAGACACCGGGACTGGGCATGAATATGTGCAGGTCTGTGACCGCCGAAGAAAGAGGAGAACTGGATATGGTCTTCTCTTTTGATCACCTTGAGACGCCGGGACACGGCAGATATGAAGATTACGAATATGACCTCAATTACCTGAAGGATTATCTTATGGACTGGAGTGAGAATTACGGCAATAACTGCTGGATGTCTCTTTTCTATAACAATCATGACAATCCCAGAATGGTCAGCAAGGTTAGCATGGACAGGACCTACAGCAAGTCTATCGCAGGACTTCTTGCGGTGATACAGATGACCATGAAAGGAACTCCCTTTATCTTTCAGGGAGATGAGATGGGCCTGGTCAATTATGACTTTACTTCCATGGATCAGATAACGGATGTGGAAGCAAAAGGCTATTATAGGGAACATGAGAAGGAAGGAAAAGACAAGGTATGGCAGGCAATCCTTGCGGGTACAAGAGAGCACGCAAGAGTTCTTTTGCCTTGGAATGACAAACTTCCCGATTATCATAAAGGCCTGACTCAGAAGATAGATGAAGATATAAGCAGAGCTTACAAAGAACTGATAGCCTTAAGACACAGCGACGACACTCTTGTATACGGTGAACTTAATCTTCTTGACGGAAGAAAAGATCATTTTGTCTATGAGAGAGTATCCGAAAAAGGTCGTTATATAATTGACTGCAATCTGTCAAAAAGGGAACTGTCCGCATACAAGAAGACGAAAGGATACAGTCTTATGTATTCGACACAGGGGAAGGAAGAGGAGAACAAACTTAAGCCATATGAAGCAAGGATATGGCACTTATGAAATAAAATGTGATATAATTATCTTTACAGCGCTGTATTGGGGAATTCGCGCAGGAGGGAATGCGTATGACTTACGAAGAGATCGTTGACCTTGTAAGGGAAGTATATGAAAACGCAGACGCAAGGCAGATATACGACCACATTGCAATACAGGTGGATATTGTAGGCGAAGGTGGTGGGGTATTCTATATCGAAGTGGCGGAAAGACAGATATGTGTGGAGCCCTATGATTATTTCGACAGAGATATCCTCATAACAACCGACGGGGAGACCATACTTGGATTTATCGAAGGAAGGGTCGGTTTTCAGGAGGCTGTGGACAGCGGCCGATTCAGAATAGCCGGTGATATGAAAAAATTCGAGCAGATGCGTAAAGTAACAAAGGTAAAAAGAAAAAGAAAAACTGTTAAAAAATAATAGAGAAAAAAGAGCTTCCGTGTACATTGCCCGGAAGCTCGTGTCGTATTATGGACCTGTAAGTCAGGAGGCAGAATGAAGACAGAAGATCAGATTAAAG
The DNA here is from genome assembly GCA_902779505.1 of uncultured Lachnospiraceae bacterium. Taxonomy (GTDB): domain Bacteria; phylum Bacillota; class Clostridia; order Lachnospirales; family Lachnospiraceae; genus Colinaster. Next base: position 28,657 of record CACZBZ010000005.1, on the reverse strand, counting down.
TTGTAACAGGACATGGAAAATGGCATATACACGGAGTGGAGGGAGAATTCGATGAGATAGCCGTATCCGACGGACCTCATGGTCTTCGTAAGCAGGCGGAGTCTGTCAAGACAAATAATGACAGTATCAAGGCAACATGTTTTCCCACAGCAAGTGCACTTGCCTGCAGCTTTGATCCGGAGCTTACGGCAAAGGTTGCGGAAGCAATAGCAGATGAAGCTCTCGCAGAGGATGTGTCGGTGGTGTTGGGCCCCGGCGTCAATATGAAGAGGTCCCCTCTCTGCGGACGTAATTTCGAGTATTTTTCCGAAGATCCATATCTTGCGGGAACTCTGGCTGCTTCCTATGTTAAGGCCATGCAGAAAAAGGGAGTGGGAACATCTCTCAAGCACTATGCCGCCAACAGTCAGGAGACTCACAGAATGTCTGCCAACAGTGCGGTGGATGAAAGAGCACTGAGGGAGATATATCTGTCGGCATTTGAAAGAGTGGTGAAGGAGGCTGATCCGGCGTCGGTAATGGCTTCTTATAATCGTATAAACGGATATTATGCATGTGAGAACAAGCATCTCTTAAGAGATATCCTCAAAGGTGAATGGGGATATAAGGGTGTGGTTGTGTCCGACTGGGGAGCATGTACGGATCTGCCTGCAAGTATTGAAGCGGGAATGGATCTGGAGATGCCCGACAGCCACGGCTATCATACAAAGCATCTGAAAGAAGCCGTAGACAGTGGCAAGATGGATATGGATGCACTGAAGGAAGCCACCGACAGGATTGCTGATATGTCTCGTAAATATAAAAACAAGGGTAACTATCCTGTGCCTGAAGACAAAGAAGCTCTTCTTGAAAATAATCATGAGATTGCTCTTGAAGCGGAAAAGCAGTGCGCGGTGCTCTTGTCCAATGACGGTATCCTTCCAATAGAAGACAGAAACAAAGAGATCATACTTGTGGGTGAACTGGCATCCAATGTGAGATTCCAGGGCGGCGGCAGCAGTCATATCAATCCTTACAGACTTGTTGATCTAAAAGATGCACTTACTCTGAAGGGGTATAAAGTAAGCTATGTAAGAGGTTACGACAGCAAGAGCAATGCGGTTGATAATGCTCTTGAAGAAGAAGCCGTAAAAGCAGTCTATGATAAAAATGACACGATTGTCATATTCTGCGGAGGCCTTACCGACATAACGGAAGGCGAAGGCTACGACAGAAAGACGCTGGAACTTCCGGACAATCAGAAGAGTCTTTATCAACGAATAAGACATCTGTCGGATAAGCTGATATTTGTTTCCTTCGGAGGTTCTCCTTACAACATGGCTCCCATGAAGGATGCCAATGCAATCCTCCAGATGTATCTGGGAGGTCAGGCAGTAATGGAAGCTTGCAGTGCTCTGCTTTCGGGAGAAGCCAATCCCTGCGGAAAACTTGCGGAGACCTATCCAATTAGTATAGAAGACACACCATCCTTCGGTAATTTCGGTGATTATGATACGGATGATGTGCCCTATCTGGAAAGTCTCTTTATCGGTTACAGATTCTATGACAGGTATAACAAGGATGTTCTCTATCCTTTCGGATACGGACTTTCATATACCGACTTCTATTACTCGGATCTTGTGATCGACGGTAAAACCGTATCATGGAAGCTTACTAACAACGGAAGTCGTGCAGGTGCAGAAGTATGTCAGCTCTATGTAGTCAATCCCGACTGCAATTATCTCAGGGCCGTTAAGGAACTGAGAGCCTATAAAAAGGTATATCTTGAAGCAGGAGAAAGCAAAAGAGTAACGGTAGAACTTGAAGACAGAAGCTTTCAGATATATGATACAGAGAGTGGTGCTTATATAACCCCATCGGGTGACTATGGCATAGAAGTATCTTCAAGCAGCAGAGATGTGCGCCTTACAGGCAATATGGCTGTAGACGGAGTCTCATACGAGAGGGACGACAGAGAAGCCCTTCCGGGATATTTTGGAAACTTCAATCCGACAGTTGAAGAGTTTGAGGAGCTCTACGGAGGAAGTATAGGAAACTTTACGGATACCAGGCCCGGGGAGTACAATATGTACAGTTCGCTTAAAAAGATGGCTAAAGTCACTCCTAAGGCCAAGGCCCTTTTATGGTTGGCAAAGCAGGCTATCTATATGATGAACAGAGGAACTCCCAAGGATGATCCGGAAGTTCAGATGATGATAGAATTCATGCAGGATGCACCCATAGACAGTCTGGTGGGTCAGAGTGAAGGACTGATAAAATATTCTCTGGCAGAGAGCGTTGTACGCTCGGCAAATAAGAATTCAATGAGGTAAAAGAAGATGAGACTAAGATTTTTACTGGCCCTGTGGATGGCTAAACTATCAATCCCGGCCCTGAAAATCACAAAGCATAACGGAACTAATTATCCGGGGGAACTGGCTATAAAGATATGTCCGGAATTCTTAAAGTACGTTAAGAAACCTAAGAGAATAATTACGGTTACAGGTACCAACGGCAAGACCACCGTATCCAACCTGATTATAGATTCCTTAGAGTCTACGGGCATGAAGGTTCTTAACAACAGAGCCGGATCCAATATCAATTCGGGTGTGGCAACTGCTCTCATTAACGGAGTGGGTTTGTTCAACAGAGCAAAATATGACCTTGCCGTACTTGAAGTGGACGAGCGTTCGTCTAAAAAGATATATCCTTACGTAAAGCCTGAGATAACCATAATCACCAATCTTTTCAGGGATTCTATTATGCGTAATGCTCATCCGGGATATATAGCTGATTTCCTTACGGATTCCATTCCTCCCGAGACTAAGCTTATTCTCAACGCGGATGATCTTATATCTTCAGCGGTTGCACCGAATAATGAGAGAGTTTATTTCGGTATCGACAGAATGGATACGGACGTTACGGAGTGTATCAACCTCATCAATGATGTGAGAGTATGCCCTAAGTGCGGTGGAAGTCTCAAATACGAATACCTCAGATATCATCATATAGGAAAAGCATATTGCGAAGACTGCGGTTTCAAGTCTCCGGAATATGACTATGTTGCAAAAGACGTGGATATTGACGAGATGACACTTACAGCTTCCGATAAGGGAGGAAGTATGTCTTATACGCTGATATCCGACAGCGTATTCAATATCTACAACATGATAACGGTTATTGCCTTCTTAAGAGAATTCGGCATGAGCCACGAAGAAGTCCATGCCTGCCTTGAGAAGGTGCATATTGTTGAATCCAGATATCAGCTTACCAGAGCGGGTACTGTTGATGTGGTTGTTCAGATGGCTAAGGACAGAAATGCTCTGGCTTGCTCAAGAGCCATGGATTATGTGGTACAGCAGCCGGGCAAAAAAGAAATCTTCCTTATGATGAACAATTTCAGCGATGAAAAGAAGTGGTCCGAGAACACCTGCTGGATGTACGACTGCGACTTTGAATTCCTCAATGACGAAGATGTGACTCATATCGTTGCAACAGGTCCCAGAGGAAAAGATTACAGACTGAGACTTCTTATTGCGGGAGTGCCCGATAAGAAGATCGATTTCGTAAGTGATGAGCTTGAGGCTGTGGAGAAACTTCACTTTGAGCCTCATACAAGCATATACATTTTCTACGGAACAGACGCACTTGCTCTTATGGGCAAGGTAAAGGACAAGACGATTGCCCTTGCGACACAATACACGGAGAGGGGGTAACGGGTTAAGATGAAGATTGAATTATTATATCCCGGAGTTGCCAACCTGTACGGAGATCTTATGAATGTCAGATACATGGCTCAGTGCACCGGAGCTGAAGTGGTAGAGACAGGAATAAAAGATACTCCTCATTTCACATATGAAGATATTGATCTTGTATATATGGGATGTACTACGGAAAAAGGACAGAGCCTTATAAGAGATGCCTTCAGACCATACGTTGACGCTCTTGATCAGAGAATCGACGAAGGCGGGGTAACCCTTGTAACAGGTAATGCTCTGGAAATATTCGGACAGAGAATAGATAACGAAGACGGCAGCAGCGAGGAGATGTTGGGACTCTACAATACCTATGCCAGAAGACGCATGATGAACAGGTACAATTCACTTTACCTGGGCATGCTGACTGATTTTGAGATAATAGGTTTTAAGAGCCAGTTCTCACATTCTTACGGTGAAATGCCCACACCTTTATTTGAAACAATAAGAGGAGCCGGACTCAATCCGGATGTAACGGGTGAAGGAATAAGGATCAACAATTTTATGGCTACATATGTGGAAGGTCCTATCCTTATAATCAACCCTTTATTTAACAAATATGTACAAAAACTTATGGGAATAGAGGTTCCGGTGTTAGCTTACGAAAAGGCGGCTATGGATGTATATAAGACACGTCTTGCGGAGTTCAAGGAGCCTACGAGGGGATTTATATATTAATGAAAGGATCCTTTGACCGGGAAAAAAGAGGAGAAATGAAAAAAATAGGACAGTTTATTAAGAAGCACAAAGTGCTTTTTATAGTGCTCGCCGTTGTTGTAGTAATAGCGGTTGTTGTGGCAGTAAATGTGATTAAAGCTAAGAACGCTATGTCGGAAGTGGTTCAGGAGACATACAATCTCGAGAAGAGAGATCTTGTGAATACGGTAACCGCCACAGGTAAGATCGCAAGCGTAGACAGCGAGCAGATAATAGTAACAGCAGCCAATGGGCTGGAGATAACATATTTTGATCTTAAGATTGGTGATCAGGTAAAAGAGGGGGACCTGATTGCCACTTTTGACGTTACAGAGCTTGAAAGGGACCTGGCGGACGCCGAGGCCAATCTTAACGTAACCGAAGGCCAGTCGGGTCTGACTGTAAAAGGTTCGGAGCTTAGTTACAATGATGCTCTGACAACTCAGGCAATCGATGCCCAGAGAAACGCAGCCGACACAGCAAAGGCTCAGGCTGATGCAGACAAGGCTTACAATGATAAAGAGACAGCTAGAAGCGAATATGAAGCAGCCAAGGACAGTCTTGAGACACAGAAGAGATATCTGGATGAGTATAATTCGTATAAAAGTGGTTATGAAAATATGCAGTCTACGATAGACAAATATCTTGAAACGGCTGCGAATAAGACTGGAAACGAAGCCAAGGACTATGCAATTACTGATTCTACCAGTATTACATCGTCACTGTTTGTCACAGGGGATGATAGTACTCTGGATGGCTATGTGGCCAGATTGAATGAGTATAAAAGTAGCTATAACAGCCATCTTAACGATATTGCTTCAACAACTGAAAATATCATCAACGCAGAAGCAACAGTGGCTTCCAAAGAATCAGCCCTTAAGGCGGCTGAGACCGCTCTTGATTCAAGCGAATCAGCACTGGAGACACAGAAGAGAAGCCAGGCAGACACAACAAGAAGAGATGCCAACAGCGTTACTACAGCTCAGAACAGTCTCACAAGCAGCAGACTCAGTGCGTCAGTATCAGGTCTGTCAGGTGAGAAGACTGTAAGACAGCTGGAAGCTCAGCTGGAGGATTGCAACCTGAAAGCACCTATTTCAGGTATTGTGACTGAAGTTAATTTCAAGCAGGGAGATAAATACAATTCCGGTTCAGCCCTTGTTACCATAGAGGACAACAGTGCTTACCAGATAGTTGCCGATATAGACGAATACGATATCAACAAGGTGGAAGTCGGTCAGAGAGTTGTATTCAAGACCAACGCTACAGGAGATCTGGAGATGGAGGGCCATGTTACGGAAGTAGCACCCAGAGCAACATCCATTGCAACATCCGGAGGCTCTAACAATACAACAACAGCATCTGCCTACAAAGTTAAGATTGCCATTACATCGGATATCAGCGATCTTCGTATGGACATGACTGCAAAACTCAATATCGTAACAACGGAACTTAAAAATGTATTTGCGGTTCCGAGGAGTGCCATACTCAAGGACGATGAGGGTAAGAGTTATCTTACCAAGCCTGACGGAAGCAGTCTCTATGTCACAGAAGGTATATCCACGGATTATTACGTGGAAGTAAGCGGCAACGGTCTTACCGAAGGTATGGAGCTTCTGATTCCCATGGACGAATCGGCTTATGATATTGAGACCATCATGCTCGATGCGGGAGCAGCCGGAGGAATGTAATGGGCGAAGAGAAAAAGAAGATAATTGAGATGCGTGACATCGTCAAGCGCTTCTACATCGGAACCCCCAATGAACTGGAAGTGCTCTGCGGAATAGATCTGGATGTCTATGAAGGTGAATTCCTTGCAATAGTAGGAGCATCCGGTTCCGGTAAGTCCACACTTATGAATATAATAGGATCCCTTGACCGTGCAACGGAAGGGAGCTATATACTGGACGGCATCGATGTATCAAAAGCCAAGGACGAAGAATTGTCGGGCATCCGTAACAAGAAGATAGGATTTGTTTTTCAGACATACAATCTTATTGCAAAAACCAACGCAATTAAAAATGTGGAAATGCCTCTCATGTACGGCGGAGTAGCGCAGAAACAGAGGAATCAGAGAGCAAAAGAACTGCTTGAACTGGTTGGAATGGGAGACAGAATACATCATCTCCCGGAAGAACTGTCGGGAGGTCAGAAGCAGAGAGTGGCTATTGCACGTGCCATGGCCAATGACCCTGCCATTATACTTGCCGATGAGCCTACAGGAGCTTTGGATTCCAAGACCGGTCGTATAGTTATGGACCTCTTCCATAAGCTTCATGAGGAACAGGGCAAGACCATAGTTCTTATCACTCACTCTCCTGAGCTGGCAGAGGAATGTCAGCGTATCATAACCATCAAGGATGGTCTGATTGTGGGAGAAAGAGAAGGAGGGGCTGCCGTATGATGTTAATGGAAAATCTCAGGCTGGCTCTTTCCAGTATAAAATCAAATAAAATGCGTTCCCTGCTTACAATGCTTGGAATCATCATAGGTATAGCATCGGTTATCGCAATCATGACGGTAGGTAATTCCCTGTCTGCGGAGCTGACGGAGTCCATGTCATCCCTTGGAGCCAAAGACCTTAACATATCGGTTGTAAACAGACCGGTAGATATAGAGACCGACGATCTCTTCGGTGATGTTGTGTACGTCTACGATGAAGACGTGGAATATAAGAGACCTACGGATGACGATTATTTTACAACCGAGATCTTAGAGGAATACAGCAATGCCTTCCCAGATGATGTGGTGGCCATATCCGTCAATGAACAGGTGGGCAACGGAGAGACTAAGCAGGACAATAAGCACGCCAATCTTTCGGTTATAGGAGGCAATTACGGCTTCCTCTTTTCCCAGAGATTCAAGCTGCTTCAAGGTAGATATTTTACCGACGGTGAGATGAGCGAAGCTTCCAAGGTGTGTATCGTATCGGACATAGTCGTAGAGAATATGTTTGACGGCGACATGGACAAAGCCATAGGAAGCGCCATCAACGTGGCGGTAAACGGCAAGGAATACACCTTCTACATAACCGGTGTATATGAGTATGAGCAGGACACCTTTGCTTTTACCAACTCGGATAAAAGAAAAGACATTAACACTATTGTCTATATACCAATAAGAACCGCCAAGGCGATCACCCATTCAAGTTCTGTATATCAGTATTTCTCGGTAATACTTTCCATGGAAAGTGACGTGGATGCCATGACCGAGAATACCAGAAAGTTTTTCAATGACGGCTATTACGCCTACAATGAAGACTTCTGTGTGGATGTATATTCCATGGCTGGTATGATGGAGAGTCTTAACGAGATGATGGGCACCCTGACTCTTGGTATATCCGTTATCGCAGGTATAGCACTTTTGGTCGGCGGAATCGGTGTTATGAACATCATGATGGTGTCCATAACCGAGAGAACCAGAGAGATAGGTACGAGAAAAGCTCTTGGAGCAACCAATGCTTCCATAAGAGCCCAGTTCATTATAGAAGCCATTGTTATATGTATAATCGGCGGTATAATCGGAATGGCGCTGGGAATCGGTCTGGGTATGATCCTTACGAAGGTCGTGGGAACTCCGGCGAAAGCTTCCCTTTCAAGCGTTCTCATATCCATAGGCTTCTCAACAGCTATCGGTGTCTTCTTCGGATATTATCCTGCCAACAAGGCAGCGAAGCTTGATCCCATAGTGGCACTCAGATATGAATAAAGATGATCCACGGGTATTATTCCCGTGGATTTTTTTTTAATTTCATAGTACAATGTTACAAGCTTATGTTTTTTTCTAAGGAGATGAGACAGAAAATGAGCAAGATTGGATTTGTTGGAATGGGGAACATGGCACAGGCTGTTGCTGCGGGAATTATATATTCCGGCAAGATAGACGGCACTGAAGTCTATGCTTATGCTCCGACAAAAGAGAAACTTGAAGCAAATGCAAAAAAGATAGGTTTTACACCTGCGCCTACAGTTAAGGCTCTTGTTAAAGTGTCTGACATAGTGGTGATCGCATGTAAGCCTTATCAGATAAATGATGTTCTTATGGAGATCAAAAATGACCTTAAGGGCAAAGCCCTTGTGTCTGTTGCGGCAGGCTGGGTCTATGAGACATATCATGAGATACTGGGTGACGATGTGAGGATTCAGTGCATCATGCCCAATACTCCCGCCATGGTGGGAGAAGGAGTGATCCTTTTTGAAAAGGATAACTCTCTTAATGAAGATGAGAGAATAGAGATCAAAGATCTCTTCTCAAGTCTGGGAATGGTGGAAGAACTGCCTACTCATCTTATGCAGATAGGCGGAGCCATATCAGGATGCGGTCCCGCATTTATGGATATGATTATGGAAGCTTACGGCGATGCCGCGGTAAAATACGGAATACCCAGACAGCTGGCCTACAGAATAGTGAGTCAGACAATGCTTGGAAGTGCCAAGCTCCAGCAGGATACAGGATCTCATCCCGGACTGCTTAAGGATCAGGTATGCTCACCCAACGGAACTACCATCAGAGGAGTTGCCGTGCTTGAAGAGAAGGGACTGAGAAGTGCATGCATCAGTTCCATCGATGAAATAATGAAAGTGAAGCGTTAGTTAGTTTAATAATGGGAATTGTAGAAAATAAGCGTGTCATAGTACACAGAAGCAGAAAAATGAATAAGAGGCGCAGGGCTCTCCAGATTACCATGCGCGTAACAATAGCAGCAATAGTTTTAGCGGCTGTGGCTTTCGGAATCTATATGCTTACATTCTTCGGCAAGACAGTGGTGGATGTAAGAGATCTTACAACGGTGGTTCTTGGAGGATACAACGGAAAGGGCACTGCGGATTATAAGATAGCGGATGTGGAAGGCCTTGAGGTCTTCATGAGTACCGTAACGGTATCACTTGATAAGACATCGGAACTGTCTAACGGAGATGAGATCAAGGTTACATATTCTTATGACAAGAATATTGCTAAGAATCAGAAGCTGAGAGTAAAAGCCGGCAGAGAGTACGTGAAGGTTACAAATCTTCCGGAACCCAACATAATATCGTACGACGATCTCTTTGCTGCAGCCAAGATAACTTATGAAGGGGCTGCACCGGTGGCAAAGGCAAGCGTTGAGAATATATCAACAGACGAAGTACTCAAGAACATTGAATTTGTCATAGCGGACGAAGAGGGTACGCGTTATGACATCGGAGATAAGATTACCATAGAAGCCAATATCGATGAGAAAGCTATGGCGGATATGGCCGTTGAGATCGAAAAAGGTCCTAACGGTTATCAGAAGACATATACGGTGGAAGGCATCGATCAGTATATTTTAAGTGAGACTGAGCTGACTCCCGAGCAGCTGCAGCAGATGAAGGAACATGCTGCAATGCTTTTTAACGGAGATGCCAATGAATTCGGTCTCAGAATATTCTGTGCCGAGGGAATCAAATATAATCTTGACGGAACGAAATATACTTTCGAGTGGCGTAATCCCATATATATTTCTACTTATTTCAATCACATCAAGCCGGAAGCAGTGCTTGCTGACACAACTCATGTCAATGACATCAAGGTTGTATTTCAGGTAGCCATAAGCCAGTCCAACGGAACTTCAGCCGATGCCGAGGCGGTGGTGATCTACAGAAATATAAAAAAGAATGCCGACGGAACCGTGGATGTGGATCTTGATTCGGCTGAGATAGTATCGGCATCCGTTAAGGATTCCGACATAAAGAAACTTGTGCGTAACGAAGATGATGACAGTTATGATTCGACAAGACTGGATATCTGATAATAATGTGTGGAGTAAGAATCACCCATTTATTTTCAGTGGGTGATTTTTCTTATATAAGGAGTTTTCTTAAGGAGGAGTAAAATGAACACAATTAATTTTTGTATTCTGGCAGCCATAGTAATCTATCTGCTTGTTATGCTTGCAATCGGATTCATCTCCAGCAAAGATAACAGTGATTCAACGGATTTTTACCTTGGCGGTCGTAAGATGGGACCTTTTGTAACAGCCATGTCAGCGGAGGCATCGGACATGTCTTCATGGTTGCTTTTGGGACTTCCCGGACTTGCTTACCTCTCGGGCATATGTGAGCCTGTATGGACGGCTATAGGTCTTGGCGTGGGAACATATCTCAACTGGCTGCTTGTTGCAAGAAGACTCAGAAGATATTCAAGCAATATCGGTGCGTTCACTGTACCTCAGTTCTTTTCAAAAAGATTCCATGATGACAAGAACGTACTAAGCGCCATTGCTGCTCTTGTTATCATAGTATTCTTCGTACCTTATACAGCATCGGGATTCGCTGCATGCGGTAAGCTTTTCAACAGTCTTTTCGGAGTTGATTATACTGTTGCCATGACAATGTCAGCCATCATAATCATCTCTTATACAATGCTCGGAGGCTTCAGAGCCGTATCTACAACAGACTTTATCCAGAGCTGTGTAATGACGGTTGCACTTTGTGTTGTACTTGGTTACGGTATTACCGTTGCCGGCGGTTGGAGCAATGTTATTGAGAATGCAAAGGCTCTTCCCGGACATCTCAGTCTTTCGATGTATTATGATGCCGAGGCGGGAACCGCAGCAAGCTACGGCGGAGTGATATCAATAGTATCGACTCTTGCATGGGGACTCGGATATTTCGGTATGCCTCATATCCTCTTAAGATTCATGGCAATCGAAGATGAGAATAAGCTTAAACTTTCAAGACGTGTTGCATCTGTATGGGTATTTATAGCAATGGGTGCCGCTATCGTCATCGGTATAGTGGGACTCGGCATGTCAAAAGTGGGAGCACTTGAACAGCTTACAACAGCATCGAATGCAGAGACAGTAATGATCAAGATAGCCGGAGTCATAGCTGAACACGGTATCTTCCCTGCACTTCTTGCAGGTGTTATACTGGCCGGAGTTCTTGCGGCAACAATGTCAACAGCAGATTCACAGATGCTTGCAGCAGCTTCATCTGTATCAGAGAACATAATCGTTGAATTTTTAGGCAAGAAGATGAACGATGAGAAGAAGCTTCTTATAGCAAGAGCTGCCATCGTTGTGATCGGTATCATGGGTGTCATGTTTGCGCTTAATCCCAATTCTTCCGTATTCAGAATCGTATCCTTTGCATGGGCAGGATTCGGCGGAGCCTTCGGAGCTCTTATGCTGTGTGCTCTTTTCTGGAAGAGAACAACCAAGGCGGGAGCAATCGCAGGTATGGTATCCGGTGGTGCCATGGTATTCATATGGAAGTTCCTTGTTAAGCCTTTGGGCGGAGTATTCTCAATCTACGAACTTCTCCCCGCATTCATCGTATCTCTTATCTTTACAGTAGTTGTCAGCCTCATCAGCAAAGAGCCCGACGAATCTGTATATAAGGAATTCGAAGCAGCAAAATAGGAACAGACTTACTATGATTCCTGCTAATGAAGAGTTGTAATAAAGGGGACAATCTGCTATAATGCGTAACGAACGCGAAATGACCGAATTCGTCCCATGGACGTATCTTCCGAAGGGGAAGAATGGTCGGTTCATTTTAAAATAATTTTTTCTATTAAAGAAGGAGATTCAACATGAACATTGTAGTTGGACAGTCAGGCGGCCCTACAGCCGTAATTAATTCATCAATCGCAGGCGTATACGCACAGGCTAAGAAGCTTGGCGTTGAGCATGTATACGGTATGGTACACGGTATCGAGGGATTCCTTGAGGACAAGCTGTGTGATATGGATTCATATTTCTCAGATCCTATCAACATCGAGCTTCTTAAGAGAACACCTTCAGCTTTCCTTGGTTCTTGCCGTTTTAAGATGCCTAAGATCGAAGGACATGAGGATGTATACGACAAGGTATTCGAGATCATGGAGAAGCACAACATCGACATCCTTTTCTATGCCGGCGGTAACGATTCAATGGATACAGTTAAGATGCTTTCAGATTATGCCGCAGCTCATGGCAAGAAGCAGAGATTCATGGGTGTACCCAAGACTATCGACAACGATCTTCCTATAACAGATCACTGTCCCGGCTATGGTTCAGCAGCAAAATACATCGCAACATCTATCAAGGAAGTAATCCGTGACAACGAGTCATTCGGTGCTAAGAAGCCTACAGTATGTATCATCGAGATCATGGGACGTAACGCAGGCTGGTTAACAGCTGCAGCAGCACTTGCTAAGGGTGATGACTGCTCAGGCTGTGACGCTATCTACCTTCCCGAAGTTGATTTCAACATGGATGAGTTCATGGCAACAGTTAAGGATCTTTCAGTGAGAAAGTCTTCAGTTGTTATTGCAGTATCAGAAGGTGTTCATCTTGCAGACGGCAAGTATGTATGTGAGCTTGCTAACGAGAACGTAGCAGTAGATGCTTTCGGTCACAAGCAGATGAGCGGTACAGCAGCATTCCTTGCACAGGCAGTTGCTGCAGAGACAGGCCTTAAGACAAGAGCAATCGAGCTTTCAACACTTCAGAGAGCAGCTACACATCTTGCTTCTCTTACAGATATCAACGAAGCTTTCCAGTCAGGTGCAGATGCTATGCAGGCTGCTTACGACGGACATACAGGAGAGATGGTTATCTTCAAGCGTGACAGCCAGAATCCTTATGAGTGCGGTACAGCAACATATGATATCCATGAGATAGCTAATGTTGAGAAGAAAGTTCCGTTAGAGTGGATCACAGCTGACAAGAAGGGTCTTACACAGGAATACATCAACTATGCACGTCCTCTTATCATGGGCGAGCTTACACCTGTATTCGTAGATGGTCTTCCCAGACACATCGTTATGAAGGAACTCTTTGACTAAGAGTAAAAAAGCTTAAAATCAGGCCTCCGGAGCAATCCGGGGGCTTTTTAATCATTATAGAAGTTTAGTAAAGTTTCGTAAAATGATAAAAAATATCAAAAAAGCTATTTACATTTATTTTTCCCTGGTATATAGTAACAGTTAGAAACAGTTCCTCATCAGAGAAAAAGGAGAATACTATGGCATTACAGGCAACCTTACAGCGCAATGTGATTGAAGATCATATGGAAGACGAGCTTATATCACTTGCCAAGGAATTATTTAAGAAGGATATTAAGGAACTTAGCGACAGTGAGATGTACTACTGTGTCCTTGAACTTGTCAAGGGTCTTACACAGGCTACAACTCAGATCGCAGGTTCAAAAAAGATATATTATATTTCAGCGGAGTTCCTCATCGGAAGACTGCTGAGCAACAACCTTATCAACCTCGGTATGTATGATAAGGTGAAGGATGTGCTCGCAAAATACGGCAAAGACATCAATAAGATAGAAGAAGCAGAACCGGAACCCTCCCTCGGTAACGGTGGTCTTGGAAGACTTGCTGCTTGTTTCCTTGACTCCATTGCGACTCTGGGGCTTCCCGGCGACGGAATCGGTCTTAATTATCATCTTGGTCTTTTCAAGCAGGTATTCAATGATCGTTTACAGTGTGCGGAGAAGAACGAGTGGATCGAGAGACACAGTTGGCTCAGCAAGACAGACTTAAGTTTCAAGGTTAATTTCGGTAACGGATCCGTAAGATCCAGACTCTACGATATTGATGTTGTGGGATACAACAACGGTATTAACAAGCTTCACCTTTTTGATATCGAATCTGTAGATGAGTCGATCGTAAAGAAGGGCATTGATTTTGATAAGACGGATATCAAGAAGAACCTTACTCTTTTCCTTTATCCGGATGATTCGGACGAGGCAGGCAATCTTCTTCGTATCTACCAGGAATATTTCATGGTAAGCAATGCGGTACAGCTTATCTTATGGGAGATGAAGGAGCGCCACTACGATCTTCGTAAGCTCTATGATCATGCTGCGATCCAGATCAATGATACTCATCCTTCAATGGTTATTCCCGAGCTTGTAAGAATCCTTGTTGAGGACAAGGCCTTTACAATGGATGAAGCCATCGAAGTCGTATCAAAGACATGTGCATATACCAACCATACAATTCTTGCGGAGGCTCTTGAGAAGTGGCCTCTGGAATACCTTGAGAAGGTTGTTCCTCAGCTTATTCCTTATATCAAGGAGCTGGACAAGAGAGTACGTGCTAAGTTCAAAGATGAGTCTGTATATATCATCGATAAGGATGAGAGAGTACATATGGCTCATATCGATATCCACTACGGATATTCGGTTAACGGTGTTGCCGCAATCCATACAGACATCCTTAAAGAGACCGAGCTTAACAACTTCTACAAGATCTATCCCGAGAAGTTCAACAACAAGACCAACGGTATTACCTTCAGAAGATGGCTGCTTTCATGTAACAGAGAGCTGGCAGATCTTATCAGCGACAAGATAGGTAACGGCTATAAGAAGGATGCCTTTGAACTTGAAAAACTTCTGGAATTCAAGGATGACAAGGAAGTTCTTAACAAAATTCAGGATATCAAGAACAAGAGAAAGCAGGAGCTTGCTCTCTATATCAAGGAGAAAGAGGGTGTGGACGTAGATCCTACTTCCATCTTCGATATTCAGATCAAGAGACTCCATGAATATAAGCGTCAGCAGATGAACGCGCTCTATATCATTCACAAATATCTTGAGATCAAGGGCGGTAAGAAACCTTCTACTCCCATCACTTTTATCTTCGGAGCAAAGGCTGCACCCGCTTATGTAATCGCCCAGGATATCATCCATCTGCTCTTATGCCTTCAGGAGATAGTGGCTAAGGATCCCGATGTAAGTCCTTACATGAAGGTTGTAATGGTAGAGAATTACAATGTAAGTTATGCAGAGAAGCTTGTTCCCGCTGCAGATATTTCAGAGCAGATATCTCTTGCAAGTAAGGAAGCTTCCGGAACAGGTAACATGAAGCTTATGCTTAACGGTGCCGTAACTATCGGTACTTCAGACGGAGCTAACGTAGAGATCCACGACCTGGTAGGTGATGATAACATCTACATCTTCGGTAAGGATTCAGACACTGTTATTGCTCATTACGCAAAGGCTGATTATGTGTCTAAGGATTACTACGACAAGAGTCCCGTAATCAAAAAGGCGGTTGATTTTATCATCAGCAAGGAAGTTCTTAAGGTTGGACATAAGGAGAATCTCGAGAGACTTTACAATGAGCTTCTTAACAAAGACTGGTTCATGACTCTGCTTGACCTTGAGGAATACATCAAGGTGAAGGATCAGATGTTTGCCGACTACGAGAACAGAGAAAAGTGGCAGAAGATGATGCTTGTGAATATTGCCAAGGCAGGATTCTTCTCATCTGACAGAACAATAAGCGAGTATGACAGAGACATATGGCATCTGAAAGAAGGACTGGAAGACTAAGTCTTAATTCAGGGGAATAATATTGGAACCACAGCAGGATTCTTATCTTACTGTGGTTCCTTTTTACTATAATGTGGATGGCGAGGACGAGGATTTATGTGGCAACATGGAAGTTGCAAAATAATTCCCCGGAAATACCGAGCCAAGGATGGCGAGGTCGGGGAATTATGATATACTGTAATAATGAGTGATAAGATGTATATCTGCATTGATCTGAAGTCATTTTACGCATCTGTGGAGTGCGTGGAGAGGGGCCTGGACCCCATGACTACCAATCTGGTTGTTGCGGATATGTCAAGAACCGAAAAAACCATATGTCTGGCCATAACGCCGTCAATGAAAGCTCTTGGTATCAAGAACAGATGCAGGGTATTCGAGATTCCGAAGAATGTCGATTACATTGCTGCAGTTCCCAGAATGCAGCTTTATATTGACTATGCAGCCGAGATATATGGCATATATCTCAAATACATTGCGGCCGAAGACATCCACGTCTATTCCATAGATGAGGCCTTTATGGATGTAAGCGACTATCTACACCTGTATAAGATGACAGCCAAAGAACTGGGGCAGACCATCATCAAAGAGATATATGACAAGCTGGGAATAAGAGCCACCTGCGGTATCGGCACTAACCTTTACCTCACAAAAGTGGCCCTTGATATCAGTGCAAAGCATGCCGCTGATTTCATAGGAGAACTTGACGAAGAATCTTATCGAAAGACCCTTTGGGATCACAGACCTCTGACAGATTTCTGGAGAATAGGCCCGGGAATAGCAAGCAGACTTGCATCCTACGGAATATTCACCATGAGAGATATAGCGGAGGCCAATGAAGACCTTCTGTACAAACTGTTTGGTATAGATGCGGAGCTTATCATTGACCACGCCTGGGGCAGAGAGCCTGTGACAATGAAGGATATCAAGAATTACCGTTCCGACAGTAATTGCCTGTCCAGCGGTCAGGTGCTGGCCAGTGATTACAATTTCGAGGACGGAAGGCTGATAGTCAAGGAGATGATGGATCTCCTGTGTCTGGATCTGGTTGAAAAAGGCCTGGTAACCGGTTCGGTGACACTCCATGTGGGATACGCAAGCAGAATGGATGCGGAATCCGCACACGGAACAGTGAATATCGGCGACGAAACCAATGCGGATATAGTACTGATACCTGCAATCGAAGATCTCTATAACAGGATAGTTGATAAAAAAATCCCCATCAGAAGAGTTAACATAACATGCAATAACGTGAAGCATGAGGAGTATCAACAATACAGCCTGTTTACGGATTCCACTGAACTTGTTAAGAACCGAAAGGTTCAGGAAGCGGTTCTGGACATCAAGCAGAGATACGGCAAAAACGCGATACTTAAAGGAATGAATCTGGAGGAGCATGCTACCACCAGAGAGAGAAATACACAGATCGGAGGACACAGAAGTGGCACACAGCAGTAAAAAACCTATGGACACATCGGAAAGAGCAAAGCAGTTCATGCCTTTCGCCGCTTTAAAGGGACTTCCTGAGGCACTTGCCGCAAAAGAAAAGCAGGTACTGGAAGAAAAAGAAAGGTTAGGAACATCAAAAGATGGCAGAGGAAAAGAGGTTCGCAATACTGATTGACGCAGATAATATTGCGCCAAAGTATATTAAGAGCATATTAAACGAAATATCCAACAAAGGAACTATCACATATAAGAGAATATATTGTGACTGGACCGGCAATATTGCATCATCCTGGAAGAAAGTACTGTTAAACAACAGCCTGACACCCGTTCAGCAGTACAGTTACACATATGGCAAGAATTCCACAGATTCAGCCATGATCATTGATGCAATGGACATACTTTACGACGGAGAGGTGGACGGATTCGCTCTCTGTTCGTCAGACAGTGATTTTACAAGACTTGCGGTAAGACTCAGAGAAGCCGGCAAGATAGTAATCGGACTGGGAGAATCCAAGACCCCCGCTCCTTTTTGTGCGGCATGTAACGAGTTCAAATTCTTAGACCGTATTACGGATGACGACGATGATGAAAAATCAGCCAAGACATCCAAGAAGGGTTCCAAGAGCAATACTGCAAAAGCTTCATCCGGATCCAAGAAAGACAAAGAAGAAGACAAGGATGAAGGAGAGGATTCAATCACACCCATTGAGACGATCGCCGCTTCTCTCAGAGATATCATTCTTGAGAACGGCAACGAGACCAACGGCATAGACATGGGAGAACTGGGCAGCAGACTTCAGAAACGTTTCCCTGCTTTTGATACCCGTAACTACGGTTATTCAAAATTCTCCATTTTCCTGAAGACGTTTGATTTCCTTACAATGGATCATGTGGGAACTTCAATCAATGTCATGCTCAATATTCCTGCGGAAGACATCAGCGTGGAATCCGAGATTGTTGAGATGGTCAAGGGATACGGAGACAAGGGTGTCAATCTGGGATCCCTCAGTTCGGATATCCGTAACAAATATCCCAACTTCAACACCAAGGAATACGGTTTTTCAAAATTCGAGCAGTACATCAGAAGTATCTCGGCTCTTGAAGTACGCAATGTAACACCACTTAACAAAAAGGTATTTATTAAGGGAAAATAAGAAAGAAGGGAAAGGAATTCAGAGAATGAAATTAAACTACAAGAGAACTTTCATCACGGGACTTGCATTTATGTCGATATGTGCCTTTTGGCAGTTATATGACAGCATTATCCCCTTGATGTTAAGGAATACCTTTGGCATATCCGACTCGGTATCGGGTGTCATTATGGCGCTTGACAATGTCATAGCTCTTTTCCTGCTTCCCTTGCTGGGAGCCATATCTGACAGAACTAATACCAAGATAGGAAGAAGGATTCCTTATGTATTGGTGGGAACTGCTCTTGCGGTTGTATTCATGGCTCTGGTACCCATGCTTGACAACGGTTATTATGAGACCCATTCCGCATGGATGTTTGTGGGCTTTATAGTTGTCCTTGGCTTGTTGCTCATATCAATGGCGCTCTATAGGTCACCTGCAGTGGCTCTCATGCCCGATATAACTCCCAAGCCTTTAAGTGATGTTCAACAAGACTGAAGAGCACACGGATTATCAGATGATATTTGTGATTATAGGCGCGATAATGGTCATATCCGTAATCGCTCTGTTTATATTCATCAAAGAACCGGAATGCGTTGCGGAAGTTCAGAAATACGAAGCAGAGCATCCCGAGGAACAGCTTGAGAAGGTGGACGAAACAACGGGAAAGCACTACCTTCCCACTGAGGTTAAGAAGAGCTTGGGCTTCATACTCGCTTCCATTGCTTTATGGTTCACGGGCTACAATGCCATTACCACAGCCTTCTCAAAATACGCAACCATAGAGTGGGGCATGACACTGGGAAAAGCCAATCTCTGTCTTACACTGGGTATGGGTGTTGCCATTATCTCGTATATCCCAATCGGTGAGGTGGCTTCAAGAATCGGAAGAAAGCTGACCATTATCTTCGGTGTGCTTCTTCTGACAGCTTGTTTCACTGCGGGATATATACTTACTTATGCACTCAACGGATATTCACCAATATTGTTGGTGGTATTCGCTTTTATCGGAATAGCTTGGGCTTCCATTAATGTCAATTCACTGCCTATGGTAGTGGAGATGTGTAAGGACTCGGATATCGGAAGATATACGGGCTATTATTACACATGCTCAATGGCGGCACAGATAGTGACTCCCATCCTGTCCGGCATTTTATTACAGTATGTAGGATACTGGACCCTGTTCCCTTACGGAGCGTTCTTCGTATTCCTGTCATTCATAACAATGCTTCAGGTTAAACACGGAGATAATAAGCCCAGTGTACCTAAGAGTAAATTGGAGATGTTTGATGTAGATGATTAAGTTGGTCTTTATTGCAGTTCTGTTTTTAATTATCCTGATCGCAGTTTTTTTGTATGTGATCATGCCGGGAGAAAACAGAGATTATTCACGTTTTGCCGGACTGATGTACGCCCACAGAGGTCTTCATGAACCGGCAAGAGAAGATAATAACATGCACTGTGTTCCGGAGAATTCTCTTGAAGCCTTTAAAAGGGCAAGAGAAGCGGGGTATGGTGTGGAACTGGATGTTCAATACACAAAAGATAAGAAGCTTGTGGTGTTCCACGACGCCAACCTTAAGAGAATGTGTGGAGTGGATGCCAAAGTTGCGGATTATGATTACGAGGAGCTGTCGAAATTCAGACTGAAGGACACAGACCAGAAAATCCCTCTTTTTGAAGAAGTACTTAAGACACTTGAGGACGTCCCTCTTGTATGTGAGATTAAGACTCACAACGGTAACTTCAATGACAGACTCTGTGAGGATACCTATAATCTGCTGAAGGATTATAAGGGAGATTATTGCATAGAATCATTCAGTCCTTATCTGGTCAGATGGTTCAGGGACAATCATCCCGAGATCATAAGAGGCCAGCTCTCATGTGGCATGAAGAATGAGATGAGTCTTCTTCTTCCTGTCAGGATAGCCATGACACATCTGCTTATAAACTTTGTGGGCAGACCTGATTTTATTGCTTACAGACACAGCGATATGAGGAAACTGGGCTTTGTTCTGTGCAAAAAGATCTACCATCCTCTCATCGTCGCATGGACGGCCAGAGGAGAAAAAGAACAGATGCAGGCATGGAAGAAAGCAGATGCCGTTATCTTTGAAAAATATGAGGATGATAGTCCCGTGGAATAGTTGCAATTAGACATTCAAAAATGTATAATCAACATTGGGTTGTTGTGTATAGAAATGACAGCCTTTAGGTAAGGAAACAGGATAATGAGTGATATTTCACATGCTGACAGACGCAAGAAAAGAGTTAAACGGCTCAAGCGTATGATTGTCGCCTCCTTCTTCCTTTTATTGACTATTCCGACAGCTCTATGCATATTGCTTGTCTGTCGACTACATACAATGTCCAATGAGCTGATGGAAATGACAGCTCAGTATGAGGCTCAGCTTCAGATAACCGATGATATGCAGAACCTGCTGGATGATGAAAAGTCAAACGGCAGGGATGAAAAGTCCGCTAAGGATGCGACCGGCACTGATGGAGATGCTGAAGATGAGATACTTGACGAGGCAACATTAAAAGCGGATGAGCCAAGGAAAGTGTATCTGACATTTGATGACGGTCCCAGCATATATACAGAGCAGATCCTTGATATTTTGGATACTTACGGTGTAAAGGCCACATTCTTCGTTACGGGAGCTCAGGCCGAAGAACATCCGGAATGGTACCGGGAGATTGTTGAAAGAGGACATACACTTGGGATGCATACTTATTCCCATGTGTACAGTGACATATATAAGAGCAAAGCTAATTTTATAAGAGATTTTACTAAGCTTCGGTCATATGTTAAGGAGACCACGGGAGTCGACCCGAAATATTACAGATTCCCCGGAGGAAGCAGCAATACGGTAAGCAGCACAGATATTAACATCCTGTGTGAATATGTAACCGATCAGGATATGGTATATTTCGATTGGAATGTATCAAGCGGTGATGCTACCGATCCAATGCCTTCCAAGGACAGGATAATTGCAAATGTAACTGATAATGTTGGGAAACATGATACGGCGGTGGTGCTGTTTCATGACGCAGGAGACAAGTATTCTACGGTACAGGCACTTCCCACAATTATAGAGAGAATCCAAGCGATGGACAATACGGTAATACTTCCTATCACGGAAGAGACCGAACCCGTCCAGCACAAAAAAGTAAACACATCGGAGGAAGATTAAAATGGGATTTTTTCAGGAACTGAAAGAAGATTTATCGCAGGCAGTTAACGAGCTGGTACCGGAAGAGGAAACAGTAGCTTCCGCAAAGACAGAAGAGACAGCAGCTCTTGATGAAGAGTCAATATTTGCGGCAGCCGAAGAGTCACTCGGTATCGAGCATACGTCAACTGATGTTACAGATATGATCGCCGCATCTGAGGAGATGGATCAGGCATTACAGGATTTCGCAGTTTCAAAGGCAGAGGAGGCTAAGTCATCTTCACTTAAGCAGGCACCTCCTATTCCTGAAGCAGTAACAGAACCAAGCAGCCAGATAAGCGACGAAGTAGCTACAATCACAAGAATGATGACAGTAAACGGTGATGTTGTATCCAACGGTTCACTTGATCTTATCGGTGCCGTTAACGGTAACATCCATATTCTTGGCAAGCTTAATGTAACAGGAACCATAGTCGGTAATTCGGAGGCTGCTGAGGTATACGCTCAGGATGCTCAGATCGCCGGTGATGTTACAAGTACAGGAAGCGTTAAAGTCGGATCCAATACGGTTATCCGTGGTAACATCTACGCAACAAGCGCAGTTATCGCAGGTGCCGTTAAGGGTGATATAGATGTACACGGACCTGTTATCCTTGATGCAACAGCCATCGTAATGGGTAACATCAAGTCCAAGGCAGTACAGATCAACAACGGTGCAGCAGTAGAAGGTATGTGTTCACAGTGCTATGCTGATGTCAGCCCTTCTAATTTCTTCAGAGATTAAAGGAATAATGAGGACGATTGTATGAAGAGAATCTTACTCAAACTCAGCGGTGAGGCACTTGCCGGTGAAAGCAAAAAAGGATTTGACGATGAAGTGATAACCGATGTTGCAAGACAGGTTAAGAAGCTTGTGGATGACGGTATCCAGGTTGGTATTGTTATCGGAGGAGGCAACTTCTGGAGAGGCAGAAGCAACGAGAATGTTGACAGATGCAAATCCGACCAGATCGGAATGTTAGCTACGGTTATGAACTGTATATACGTATCCGAGATGTTCAGAGCAGAAGGAATGATGACCAATATCCTCACTCCTTTTGAGGTGGGCTCTTTTACCAAGCTCTTTTCTAAGGACAGAGCCAACAAATATTTCTCCCGCGGACAGGTGGTATTCTTCGCAGGCGGAACAGGTCATCCTTATTTTTCGACAGATACGGGTGTTGTACTCAGAGCCATAGAAGTGGAAGCTGATGAGATACTTCTGGCAAAGGCTGTAGATGCCGTATACGATGATGATCCGAGACTTAACCCCAATGCCAAGAAATACGACAGGGTTAATATTAACGAGGTTATCGAGAAGAATCTGCAGGTCGTAGATATGACGGCATCAATTCTTGCAAGAGACAATAAGATGCCTATGAGAGTATTCGGACTGAATGAGAAAGACAGTATTGTCAATGCATTGTCAGACAAGTTCCACGGAACTCTTGTTACTGTTGAATAGGGAAAAAAGGAGAACACTATGGACGCAAGATTAGAGACATTCAATGAAAAAATGAGAAAGACAGTGGATTATCTTGAGGCTGAATTCCAGACAATCAGAGCCGGAAGAGCCAATCCGCATGTACTTGATAAGATAAAGGTAGATTATTACGGAACACCAACACCTCTTCAGCAGGTTGGCAACGTATCCGTTCCCGAACCCAGAATGATACAGATAGCTCCATGGGAGAAATCTCTGGTTAAAGAGATTGAGAAAGCAATCCTTGCTTCCGATATCGGTATCACACCTACCAACGACGGTTCGGTAATAAGACTTATCTTCCCCGAACTTACCGAGGAAAGACGTAAGGAACTCTCAAAAGAGGTTAAGAAGAAGGGTGAGGATGCCAAGGTTGCAGTACGTAACGTACGTAGAGACGGTAACGATGCTCTTAAAAAACTGGGCAAGGAAGAAATCTCAGAGGATGAGATAAAGGACCTTGAAGATAAACTTCAGAAACTTACAGACCAGTTTATCAAGGAAATTGACGGAGCAGTTGATGCCAAGTCAAAGGAAATAATGACGGTTTAATCGAATAATGAGGGGTCTGTTTATAGCAGACCCCTTTATTTTTGCGAAGCCGAGGGGACAGTAAGATGGACAATAAGATAAACGTGCCAAGGCACGTAGCAATAATACTTGACGGTAACGGAAGATGGGCAAAGGCCAAAGGCCTTCCCCGTAATGCGGGACATGTACAGGGAGCCAAGACGGTAGAGGATATGTGCGAGATCACCTGGGATATGGGGATCGAGTATCTGACCGTATATGCTTTCTCTACAGAGAACTGGACAAGACCTAACGAGGAAGTGGAAGCACTTATGAAGCTTCTTCGTAATTACATGGTTAATGCCAAGAAGCG
>CACZBZ010000005.1:0-4742 GCA_902779505.1 uncultured Lachnospiraceae bacterium | reverse complement strand
ACTAAGGATATGTACAAAGATATTGAAGCAGGTAAGTTGAAAGCTGATGAAATTGCAGCAGATACCCTTGGCAAATATCTTGATACAAAGGATCTTCCGGATCCCGACCTTCTGATCCGTACCTGTGGAGAACAGAGAATATCCAACTTCCTTTTATGGCAGTGTGCATACACAGAATTTTATTTCTGCGATTGTGCATGGCCCGATTTTAACAAGAAGGAACTTGAGAAGGCGGTGGAAGCCTACAACAATCGTAACAGGAAATTTGGCGGTCTTAAGTAATAATACGGAGTAGATGATATGCGAACTAGAGTTATAAGCGGAGCCGTAATGACGGTAATACTTGTTGCAGCAATCATATTGGGTGGTCCTGTTATCGGGGTGCTTATGTGGGGAATATCCCTTATAGGATATTTTGAGATGGAAAGAGCTCTCGGGCTTCACACGGGTGCTAAGTCACCGAATATTCTGGAACTTTTGTCCTATATAACCATAACAGTTTACTATGCTGTAATGATTCTTCTTTCAGGAAAAGAATACATATGGTACCAGATGATACTGGTTGTATTTCTGCTTCTGAACATGGCCTTATATGTATTCACTTTTCCCAAATATGACTGGAAGCAGATGGTTGCCAACCTCTTCAGTCTCATATATGCGCCCGTTATGCTGAGTTTTATCTATTTGATCAGAGAAGACTTTGAGCACGGTGCATATATTGTTGTAATGGTATTCATAGCATCATGGATAAGCGATACGGGAGCGTATTTTGTGGGAAGTGCTTGCGGAAAGCATAAACTGGCTCCGGTGCTCAGCCCCAAGAAGTCTGTGGAGGGAAGCATCGGTGGTATAGTATGTGCTGCGGGAATCGGAGCTCTCTATGCCTTGCTTCTTGAAAGACTCGGCTTGTGTCCTGCGGAATACATATGGGTGTTTGCAATCATCGGAGGTCTGGGAAGTATTATTTCACAGCTTGGAGACCTTGGCGCTTCGGCCATCAAGAGACAGACAGGTATTAAGGATTACGGTAAGCTGATTCCCGGACACGGCGGTATCATGGACAGATTCGATAGCGTCATAGTCACAGCTCCATTAATATATTATCTGGCATATTTCTTTATAAAATAGATTGGAAGAAAGAGTCGTAAACAATGAAAAATATAACGATACTGGGTTCTACGGGATCCATCGGAACCCAGACACTGGAGATAGCAAGAGATCATAAAGAAGAACTGAAAGTTGTGGCAATATCCGCCAACAGACAGGTGAAGCTTATGGAGGAGCAGATCAGAGAATTCAGACCTGCTTTTGCCTGTATGTATGATGAGAAAGCGGCGGAGGAATTGAAAGTTCTTGTTGCGGATACGGACACGGAAGTTCTGTCCGGAATGGACGGTCTTATTAAGATATCAAGTCTTAATGAGACTGATATAGTGGTTACCGCAATCGTAGGTATGATAGGCATCAGACCTACCATAGCAGCCATTGAAGCGGGTAAGGACATAGCCCTTGCCAACAAGGAGACCCTTGTTACGGCAGGACACATCATAATGCCTCTTGCAGAGAAGAATAAAGTGCAGATATTGCCCGTGGACAGTGAGCACAGTGCAATATTCCAGTCTCTGCAGGGACAGAGAAAGGATCGCATAGATCAGATTCTTCTCACCGCATCAGGCGGACCTTTCAGAGGTAAAAAGAGAGAAGAACTTGCGGATATGACGGTGGCGGATGCTCTTAAGCACCCCAACTGGTCAATGGGACGCAAGATCACAATAGATTCGTCAACACTTGTCAACAAGGGACTTGAAATGATAGAGGCCAGATGGCTTTTCAATGTGCCTATGGAGAGAATACATGTGCTTCTCCAGCCACAGAGTATCATTCATTCGGGAGTGCAGTTTATTGACGGCGCGGTGATCGCCCAATTAGGCGTACCTGATATGAAACTGCCGATTCAGTATGCGCTCTTTTACCCTGACAGAAAGCCTATGACGGGCAACAGGATAGATTTTGCGGCTCTTGCACAGATTACTTTTGAAGAGCCTGATACGGATACATTCTTGGGACTTAATCTTGCGAAGAAGGCAGCGAGTGTGGGTGGCAGCATGCCCACTGTATTCAATGCGGCCAATGAGAAGGCGGTTGCACTTTTCCTTGACGAGAAGATTAGGTTCCTTGAGATATACGATCTTATTGAGGGGGCTATGGCTGCGCACAAGGCAGTTAAAGATCCGGATGTAGATGAGATATTGGCGGCTGAAAAAGAGGCCTACGACTACATCGACGGGGTTATAAAAAAATAGCCGGGGTAATTAAGACATGTTAGGAACTATATTGTTATTTATATTGATATTTTGCGTCATAGTGATATCCCACGAATTCGGACACTTTATAGTGGCCAGGATCAACGGAATCAGAGTAAGCGAATTCACTGTGGGCGTGGGTCCGAAACTCTTCGGATTCAAGAAGAACGGAACCGAGTTTTGCTTCAGGCTTCTGCCTTTCGGAGGGGCGTGTATATACGAGCTGGACGAGGACGGTCTTCCTTTTGGTCTTGAAAGAGAAGCAAAGGAAAAGGTAGAGGAAAGCGAAGAGGCCGATGCAGGCTTTATCAATGACAAGAGCGGAGTTGCATTTGCCAAGGCTCCGGTATGGTCAAGGATAGCTACAGTGCTTGCGGGACCTGTTTTCAACTTTATCCTTGCGTATATTCTGGCCCTTGTGGTTGTATGGTTCACCGGCTCATCAAGGCCTGTCATCACAGGACTGATGGAAGGTTATCCTGCTAAGGAAGCGGGAATGCAGGAGGGTGACCTGATAACACGAATGAACGGAAGTCGTGTATACCTGGCCAATGAGATATATATCAATACATATATCAATGGCGGCAAAGAGATGACCATTGATTTTACAAGAGACGGCGAGAAGCACAGTGTGACGGTTACTCCAAGATACGATGATGAGGTGGACCGTTATTTGGTGGGCTTCAACGGCTATGGTGAATATGTATACGGCAACAACGCCGGAGTATTCAAATATGCGGCCTATGAGGTTCGCTACGGTGTTGTGGGAACCGTGAAGGGCCTGCTTATGATGCTTACGGGTAATGGCAGCAAGGATGATATCGGCGGACCTGTGGCAATGGCTACGGCCATTGATGATGTGAAGGAAGCGGCAAGTCCCTACGGCGGCTGGATCGTTGCTCTCAATATGATGAATCTTGCCATGCTGCTCAGTGTCAATCTTGGTATCGTCAATCTTTTGCCCCTTCCGGCGATTGACGGAGGAAGGCTCTTATTCCTGATAATAGAAGCGGTTACGGGCAGGAAGATCCCTCCCGAGAAGGAAGGCCTTGTTCATCTGGTAGGCTTTGTTCTGCTTATCCTTCTTATGATATTTGTCACCTATAATGACATCATAAGACTGCTTAGCAGATAGGCTGCACAGCTGTCCTTGAAAAAAATGAAGGAATATTCAAAAAAGTACTTGCAATTTTGTTCAAGACTTGATAATATAATCAAGCACGCGCAATGAGCGTGTTTGATATGGCTCGTTGGTCAAGCGGTTAAGACGCTGCCCTCTCACGGCAGAATCAGCGGTTCGATTCCGCTACGAGCTGCTATAAGAAACCCCGTAAACAATAGGTTTACGGGTTTTTTTATGTTGTGAAGTGTGGGGGGGGGACTTTATTTGGCTGGTATTACGGAACTGCATTTGACGGGTTTTACGGAACTATTTTACAATTCCCCGGAAAGTTCCGTAATATCTCGCGTGCGAAGGCTATTCAATCGCTTCCATGCTCTTTATTTTACGGAACTATCTTGCAATTCCCTTGGAAAGTTCCGTAATATCCCGCGTGCAAAGGCTATTCAATCGCTTCCATGCTCTTTATTTTACGGAACTATTTGCAATTCCCTTGGAAAGTTCCGTAATATCTCGCGTGCAAAGGCTATTCAATCGCTTCCATGCTCTTTATTTTACGGAACTATCTTGCAATTCCCTTGAAAAGTTCCGTAATATCTCGCGTGCAAAGGATCTCCCTTCGCTTCCATACGCTTCAAATTACGGAACTATTTCACAATTCCCTGAGGGGAGTTCCGTAATATCTCAAAAAAGCGAGCAGGGGACGGAGCAGATAAGCTTGGAGATGGAATAGGCAATTCCGGGGATTGGATAGATAAGCTTGTGGATGGAATAACTAAGCTTTTGTAGACTTAAACTTTGCGAGCAGATATAATACAAAAAGAAATATAAGGAGCATCTTAGCTATATTCACGGATCGAATATAAGAGAACGGACCATGAGCGGGCTGACAACATGGAAGCCTGCAACGAAATAGACGCGATCCTGAATGTGACTATCTGTAAGAATCTTTTTTTATGTAACAGACAGAAGACTGACTTCTATCTGCTTATGATGCCGGGAGATAAGAAGTTCAAGACCAAAGAGCTTTCGGCACAGATCAATTCTTCCAGACTCTCTTTTGCCGATCCGGAGGATATGCTTAAATATCTTGATATCGAGCCCGGTGCTGTGAGCATCATGGGGCTGATGAATGACAAGGAAAAGGCTGTTAAACTGTTGATAGATGAGGATGTGCTTACGGGTGAATATATCGGCTGCCACCCCTGCGTATGTACATCCAGCCTTAAGATAAAGACATCGGATATAGTTGACAGATTTATACCGGCGACAGGACATGATTATCAGGTTGTCCGGCTGTTTGGAGAGGAATAGCATAA